>JBILXX010000013.1:0-45333 GCA_044378095.1 Polaromonas sp. | reverse complement strand
TCATCTTGGCCAAATTCGACTACTACCCTGCGATTGTTCATTTTGCTATCCCTCTAAACTGAAGTAATCAGCTTTGGAGTGGATGTTCATATAAAAGTTCAATACATATGCAACACTACACTAGCAACTGTTGTTCGAACGTTGGGCAATGAAAAGGCTGCACCAATCCGGGGCAACACCAAGGGTTACTTTTGGTGGTCAACCGCTGCAAAAACTCAACGTTATTGACTAACGGGCTGCATGGCAAGGGTGCCAGTGGTTCGGGGTGATCTTCAATGGGCTCGGGTAAACCTCGGGGGTCAATGTGGGTCAGGCTCTTTAGAATGCAGCAAAACTTCTTTAATTTTTTGATAGGAACTCTCATGAAACTCAAACTTGCAGCTCTTACCCTTGCCATCTTCGCCACCAGCGGCGTCTTTGCGCAAGCCAACGACACACTGGCCAAGGTTAAAGCCTCTGGCATCATTACCATGGGCGTGCGTGATTCATCAGGCGCGTTGTCGTACACCCTGGGTGAAGGCAAGTACGCGGGTTTCCACAACGAAGTTTGCAACAAAATCATTGCTAGCTTGGAGAAAACTGTTGGTCGCAAGGTCGAAGTAAAAAGCCAGCTTGTAACTTCACAAAACCGTATTCCACTCATCCAAAACGGCACAGTCGATATTGAGTGCGGCTCAACAACAAACAACGCGACCCGCCAAAAAGACGTGGCATTTTTGAACACTGTTTACATGGAACAGGTGCGAATTGCCGTCAAAGCCAAGTCAAACATTACCGGAATAGCTCAGTTGAACGGCAAATCTGTTGTAACTACCACTGGTACAACTTCTGTGCAATTACTTCGTAAGCATGAGCGTGCGACTGGCATTGACTTCAAGGAAGTATTTGGCAAAGACCACGCTGACAGCTTCTTGCTGCTGGAGTCTGACCGTGCTGACGCTTTCGTCATGGATGCCTCTATCTTGATTGGCAACATTGTCAATTCAAAGTCGCCAGCTGACTTTCGTATTGTGGGTGAGCCTTTAAGCTTGGAACCTATCGGTATCATGATTCGTAAAGATGACCCAGCATTCAAAAAACTGGGCAACGACGTTATCGCTGAACTAGTGAAATCTGGCGAGATTGCAAAGTTGTACGACAAGTGGTTTGTGGCGCCAATTCCACCAAAAAATATCAGTGTCAATATGCCTGCTACGGTAGAAACAAAGGCAGCATGGGCCAGCTTGAATGACAAGCCAGCGGAAGAATTCGTCAAGAAGTAATTCAGGCGGTTTTCTCGGTAAAACATCAAACCTCGCAATTGGTTTTAATTTGCGAGGTTTGTCTTTTTACAAAGCGTTTTTTTTTGCCATTGAATAACAACAAGCTGGAGTCTTCATGAACTGGGACTGGAAAGTATTTTTAAACGACGATGGCGGTGGCCGTACTTACCTGCAATGGATGTTTGATGCCTGGGGCTGGACGCTTGCTGTGGCGGGTGCATCATGGGTGGTGGCCATGGTCGTGGGTTTGATGTTCGGCACGCTGCGCACGCTGCCCAACAGCCCTGTGCTGACACGTGTTGCCAACGCCTGGGTCGAATTGTTTCGCAACATTCCGTTGCTGGTTCAGATTTTCATCTGGTACTTTGTGATCCCCAAGATTTTCCCGGCCATGAAAGAAGTGCCCGGTTTTGTCCTGGTTGTCTTCGCACTTGGCTTTTTTACCTCAGCGCGTATTGCCGAGCAGGTCAGGGCAGGTGTGCAGGCTCTGCCACGTGGCCAGCGCTATGCCAGCATGGCAATGGGTTTTACCACCGCGCAAACTTACCGCTACGTGATTTTGCCAATGGCGCTGCGCATCATCATCCCGCCGCTGACCAGCGAGTCCATGAACCTTCTGAAAAACTCGTCGGTTGCTTTCGCCGTGTCGATTGCCGAGTTGACCATGTTTGCCATGCAGGCGCAGGAAGAGACCTCGCGCGGTATTGAAATTTACCTGGCGGTCACCGTGCTGTATGCGTTGTCCGCTTTTGCTGTCAACCGGATTTTTGCCCTGATCGAAAAGAAAGCGCAAATCCCCGGTTATGTCATGGCAGGCGCACCAGGTGGGGGGCATTGATATGTTGGGTTTAGACATGAGTTTTCTGAACTGGGAGATCATCTCCAAGTTCGTTGTCAAAGGCTTCTGGTTCAGTATCCAGCTCACCATCATTGCCACCATTGGCGGCATCATTTTGGGCACCATCCTGGCCCTGATGCGTCTGTCAGGCAAGGCATGGCTGGCAACACCTGCGACCATCTATGTCAACGGCATGCGCTCTGTGCCGCTGGTGATGGTGATCCTGTGGTTCTTTCTGCTGGTACCCGCCGCGTTTTACGCGCTGATACCGGGCGGTACCAACAACCGAGCTGAAATTTCAGCCATCATCACCTTTGTGGCGTTTGAGGCGGCGTATTTCAGCGAGATCATGCGGGCGGGCATTCAGTCCATTTCTCGCGGGCAGGTCAATGCCGGGCGCGCACTGGGCATGACGTATTCGCAAAATATGAAGCTGATCGTGCTGCCACAGGCGTTTCGCAACATGGTGCCGATTTTGCTCACCCAAACCATCATTTTGTTTCAGGACACTTCACTGGTTTACGCCATTGGTGCGTATGACATGCTCAAGGGCTTTACCACGGCAGGCAAAATTTATGGCCGCACTGAAGAGGCCTACCTGCTGGCAGCTGTGGTCTATTTTGTAATGTGCTTCGGCCTGTCCTATCTGGTCAAGCGGCTGCAGAACAAAATTGCCATCATCCGGTAAGTAGATGCACGACCTGTCAAGATTTAACGAAAAGTATTGGAGAAGAAAATGGCGATGATTGAAATGAAAGAAGTGTCCAAGTGGTACGGCACAGTGCAGGTGCTGAACGACTGCACCACAAGCATCAACAAGGGTGAAGTGGTGGTGGTGTGTGGGCCGTCAGGCTCAGGCAAGTCCACCCTGATCAAAACCATCAATGCGCTGGAGCCTTTTCAGAAAGGCCAGATTTTTGTGGACGGCCAGGCTGTGCACGACCCCAAAACTGACCTGCCCAAGCTGCGCAGCCGGGTTGGCATGGTGTTTCAAAATTTCGAGCTGTTCCCGCACTTGAGTGTGACCGAAAACCTGACCCTGGCGCAAATCAAGGTGTTGGGTCGCAAGCCTGACGAAGCCAAAGCACATGGCCTGAAGTATCTGGACCGTGTCGGGCTGATGCTGCACAAAGACAAGTTTCCGGGGCAGCTTTCTGGTGGCCAGCAGCAGCGTGTGGCCATTGCCCGGGCGCTCAGCATGGACCCGATCGCCATGCTGTTTGACGAGCCAACGTCTGCTCTTGATCCTGAAATGGTCGGCGAAGTACTGGACTGCATGGTCGACCTTGCAAAAGAAGGCATGACAATGATGGTGGTCACGCACGAGATGGGCTTTGCCAAAAAAGTCGGCAGCCGCGTGATTTTTATGGACGTGGGCGGCAAGATTCTGGAAGACTGCTCAACCGATGAGTTTTTCAAGCACCCTGAAAATCGCCAGGCTCGTACCAAGGACTTCTTGAACAAAATTTTGGCGCACTGATCTTTTCTTCTCTATAAAAACCCGCTGCTTGCGGGTTTTTTTGCGCCCGTTCAATTCTTCATCCAATGCGACAATTCACCTCATGACGCTTCAATCTACATCCTTGACCATCACCCGCCCCGACGACTGGCATCTGCATGTGCGCGACGGCGATGCGCTGCATACGGTTGTGCCGCACACCGCTGCCCAGTTTGGTCGGGCCGTCATCATGCCGAATCTGCGCCCGCCGGTGACGACTGCGTCGCAAGCGCTTGCTTATAAAGGTCGCATTCAAGCCGCCGTTCCCGAGGGCGTCAAGTTTGAACCTTTGATGACGTTGTACCTGACCGACAACCTGCCACCCGATGAAATCAGGCGGGCCAAAGACGCTGGCATGGTCGCCGCCAAGCTGTACCCGGCGGGTGCCACCACCAACAGCGATGCCGGGGTGACGGACCTGCGCAAAACCTACAAAACCCTTGAGGCCATGCAGCGTGAAGGCTTGTTGCTGCTGGTGCATGGCGAGGTCACCTCGCCCGATATTGATCTGTTTGACCGTGAGGCAGTGTTCATTGACACGCAGCTCATCCCGCTGCGGCGCGATTTTCCTGAACTCAAAATCGTGTTTGAGCACATCACGACCAAAGAGGCGGCGCACTATGTACGCGATGCAGATCAGTTCACCGCCGCCACCATCACCGCGCACCACCTGCTGTACAACCGCAACGCGATTTTTACGGGTGGTATTCGCCCGCACTACTACTGCCTGCCCGTGCTGAAACGGGAAACGCATCGCCTGGCGCTCGTTGAAGCTGCGGTCAGCAACAACACACGGTTCTTTTTGGGCACCGACAGTGCGCCGCACCCTGCACACCTGAAAGAGCACGCCAGCGGATGCGCTGGCTGCTACACAGCTCACGCCGCGATGGAGTTGTATGCCGAGGCTTTTGAAGCGGCAGGCGCCTTGCACAAACTGGAGGCGTTTGCGAGCTTTAATGGTGCTGATTTTTATGGCCTGCCGCGTAATACCGGGACTGTGACGCTGAAGAAAGAAAGCTGGACGCCGCCTGAGAGTTTTGCATTCGGCGAAGGCCAGCTCAAGCCGCTGCGCAGTGGGGAAAGCCTGGCCTGGCGCATGGTGTGACACGCGATGTGATTGATTGGGGTGCGCCCTGGCTGACGCCTTATGCCGCCAATCCGCCTGTTTTCACTGGCAGCGATGTGGCCGAGGCATTAAATGCGAGATCTGACGCCTTGGCAGGCTCTCCTGTTGAGTTTGTTTCTCAATCCCAATTGCCTGACGGCCAGGCCTACGAGCAATTCATCTTTGACACCCAGACTGTTCCCACCCGCGACAACCTGCACGATTATTTCAATGGGCTGTGCTGGCTGACTTTTCCGCAAACAAAAAGAAAACTCAACCAGCTTCAAGCCGCGCAATTGGCCATGGGGGGCGTGCAAAAAATACGTGGCCCGGTGCGCGACGCGCTCACCCTGTTTGACGAAAACGCCGCCTTTTTTATAGCCCCGAAGCCGCTGTGGGACGCACTGATCGCCAAAGACTGGCAGCGGCTGTTTATCGAGCTGCGCCCCCTGTGGGCAGACGCGCAGCTGGTGTTGTTTGGCCACGCGCTGCTGGAGAAGCTGGTTAACCCAAGAAAACCCATGACGGCCCATATATATTGTGCGCAACCAGCTACTAATTCGATAGCAACTCTGGATGCCTGGATAGCAGCGGATTTGAGCGCCGAAAAGCTTGCCGGCAAACCCTTTGCGCCGCTGCCGGTGCTGGGTGTGCCTGGCTGGTGTACGGAGAACGAGAAACTTTCCTTTTATGAGGACATTCTTGTTTTCAGGCCAGAAAACAAGAAAATAGCTAAAAAATCAATCGCGTAACAGCCAGCAGCTCTTGAGCTTGCCAGCCCGCACCCCATTTGGGGAACTATTGAGCCAACTTCCACTCGGAGATTCCATGAAACGTATTTTTCTATTCGTCATGACCAACCTGGCCGTCGTCGTCGTGCTGGGCATCATTGTCAACATCCTGGGCCTGAACCGCTTCATCACCGCGCAGGGTCTAAACCTCACGTCACTGCTCGGTTTTGCCCTGATCATGGGTTTTGGTGGTGCGTTCATTTCGCTGCTCATCAGCAAGCCCGTGGCCAAGTGGAGCGCGGGTGTGCGCCTCATCAACGAACCGCAAAATGCTGACGAAGCCTGGATTGTCGACACCGTCAAAAAGTTTGCCGACAAAGCGCAAATCGGCATGCCGGAAGTCGGTATTTTTGAAGGCGCACCGAATGCGTTTGCGACGGGCGCTTTCAAGAACTCAGCCCTGGTGGCTGTGTCTACTGGTTTGCTGCAAGGCATGACCAAAGAAGAAATCGAAGCCGTGATCGGGCATGAAGTCGCGCACATTGCCAATGGCGACATGGTGACCATGACGCTGATTCAGGGTGTGATGAACACTTTTGTGGTATTTATCAGCCGTGTGGTGGGGTACTTTGTCGACAAAGTTATTCTGAAAAATACCAACGATGGCCCCGGCATGGGCTACTACATCACCACCATAGTGATGGACATCGTCCTGGGTGTGGCCGCGCACATGGTGGTGGCCTGGTTCTCGCGCCACCGCGAGTTCCGCGCTGACGCGGGTGCTGCGCAGCTGATGGGACGCAACCAGCCGATGATGAACGCCCTGGCTCGCCTGGGCGGCATGGTGCCCGGCGAGTTGCCCAAGTCAGTGGCGGCCATGGGTATTGCGGGCAGTATGGGCAAGCTCTTTTCAACCCACCCGCCGATTGAAGAGCGTATTGCTGCCTTGAAGAACGCGCAGCCGGGCAAGGTTTAAGCAGATTTAACTGCTATTTAATTAATAGCTGCTTGCGCCCGTATTTATTGGGCTAAAGGCATATTTGATACGTAAAAAAGGCCTTTCCAGGCCTTTTTTACGTGGTGGCTTCAGTTTTGATGGCCAGCTCAGAGCGAACCCGCGCCAGCATACGGTTGACCAGCTTCAAGTCCATGCCGTACATGTCGGCAAACTCGGCCTCGGTTTTGCCGCTGGCGGTGAAAGTGACCATCAGCGCCTCACGCTTGGCGGCTTCGGATTTCAGTTCTGCTGTCGCTTCGTCTTGCACGCGCACCAAAGCAGCGTAATCGTCTGGCCTCAGGCCCGAATTTTCAATCGCCTGCTTGAGCAGCATGGTCAGGCGCGGCCTCAGGTTTTCTTTAGACCTGGCTTGCCGCCTGCGAAAGACTTCAAGAATCGCGTGGTGGACGTGCTCAGGCGCGACAGGCTCCACTGCTACACCGTCCAGGTCGTGCCGTGCCAGACCGGCAGCCACGCATTCCAGGTAGCGGGTAGAGCGGGCGTGCTGACCCATCGCCAGTTTGAGCTCGTCTTTTTTAAACACATCCGGGTGGCGCGCCAGCAGGTCATGAAAAATACCCAGCTTGAGGGGCAAGAACTTCGCACCAAACAGGTTGGGGTGCAGCTCAAAGAGCTTTTCCAGTACCGGGTTCACCTCTTTAGCTTGTCGCGGTGCGTGTTGTTTGGGTTTTGGCCCTGCCGGTGCAGCGGTGGCGGTGGCATCAAGCATCTGTTCAGGGGCGGTATTTTGCATGGCCTGCATTATCACTGCCTCGTCATGTTCAAGGCCACGGCCTCGGCCACTTCGATCCCATCGACCCCGGCCGACAAAATGCCGCCTGCGTAACTGGCACCTTCTCCCGCTGGGTACAGGCCTTTGACATTCAGGCTCTGAAAGTCGTCACCGCGTGTGATTTTGACGGGCGACGAGGTGCGGGTCTCCACACCTGTCAGCACCGCATCATGCATGTCAAAACCACGAATTTTTTTGCCAAACACAGGCAGTGCCTCGCGCATGGCGGCTATCGCGTAAGCGGGCAGGGCGCTGTGCAAATTGCCCAGCAAGACGCCTGGCTTGTAAGACGGCTCAACGCTGCCAAGTTGGGTTGATGCTTTGCCTGCGATGAAGTCGCCCACCAGTTGGCCAGGTGCCTGGTAGTTGCTGCCGCCCAGTGTGTAGGCGTGGCTTTCAAGCTGGCGCTGAAACTCAATGCCAGCCAGCGGACTGCCGGGGTAGTCAGCCGGCGATATGCCCACCACGATGCCGGCATTGGCATTACGCTCATTGCGCGAATACTGGCTCATGCCGTTGGTCACCACCCGCCCTGGCTCTGACGTGGCGGCAACCACCGTGCCGCCGGGGCACATGCAAAAGCTGTAGACCGATCGGCCATTGGCTGCATGGTGCACCAGCTTGTAGTCAGCCGCGCCCAGCAACGGGTGACCCGCATGCTGGCCCAGCCTGGCGCGGTCAATCACGCCTTGCGGATGCTCGATGCGAAAGCCGATGGAAAACGGCTTGGCCTCCATGTAAACGCCGCGCTGGTGCAACATGGCCACGGTGTCGCGCGAGCTGTGGCCCAGCGCCAGCACCACTTGGTCAGCCCGCATCTCGTACTGGGTGTTGTCATTCAAATTCTGTACCGTCAAGCCGCGGATGTGACCCTGTTCAATCAACACGTCACTGACCCGCTGCTCAAACCGCACCTCACCGCCCAGCGCAATGATTTGCTCGCGCATGTGCTCAACCACCTTGACCAGCTTGAAGGTGCCAATGTGCGGTTTGCTGACCAGCAAAATCTCGGCAGGCGCCCCGGCTTTGACAAACTCCATCATCACCTTACGTCCCAAGTGGCGCGGATCCTTGATCTGGCTCCACAGCTTGCCGTCTGAAAACGTGCCTGCGCCGCCTTCACCAAACTGCACGTTCGACTCCGGGTTCAGCGTACTTTTGCGCCACAACCCCCAGGTGTCCTGGGTACGTTCCCGCACCTTTTTGCCGCGCTCCAGCACGATGGGCTTAAAACCCATTTGCGCCAGCAGCAGCGCCGCAAAAATGCCGCAGGGGCCAAAGCCGACGATGACGGGCCGCAGGGCGGGTGGCGTGTCCAGCTGCACCACCGGGTAATAATTTTGATCAGGCGTCAGGCGAATGTGAGGATGCGCTTCAAACTGTTTGAGAAGCCTGGTTTCAAGCGTGGGGGCAACATCCACGTCTGCGATATAGACCAGCAGCAGCTTTTTCATGCGCGCGTCGTAGCTGCGCTTGTAGACGGTGTGATGAGTGAGATCGCTTGGCGCGATGCCCAGCGTTTTGACAATCAGCGCAGGCAGCGCCTGCTCGTCATGGTCAAGCGGCAGCTTGAGTTCAGTGATGCGGATCATGTCGGTTGTCGAAGCCTGTTTCGTGGATCTGTATTTCGGATCAGGCCGCTATTTTAAGTTGCACCGATAATCAGGGTGTGAAGCACGCCAGACCGCCGCTGGTGCAACTCGAAAGAGGCAGTGACAGGCAGAAATGCCAGTTGCTGTGGGGGAAACCCCGCACTGGAGGAACGTCCGGACTGCACAGGACAGCGTAGGAGGTAACACCTCTCCACCGTGAGGTGAGGATCAGAGCAACAGAGACGAGCCGATTCAGTTCGGGTGAAACGGGCAATCTCTACGCGCAGCAATACCAAATAGGCCAACGTTGAGATGGTTCCGTTGAGTTGGCGGGTAGGTAGCACCGAGCCGGGTAGGCGACTCCCGGCCCAGATTAATGGCGGTCACACTGAGCCTTCGCAAGAAGGTTCAGCGCACAAAATCCGGCTTATCGGCGAGCTTCACACTTTTAATTTTCAAGCCTGGCGCAGGGCTTGTAACCGCTCCACATGTGCCAGCAAAGACCGCTTGGCCACCGGCCAGATGCGTTCGTCGACGTCGTCGTAAGCCAGGGGCACCCAGTCGTCCAGCGTGCCGTCGGGCAGGGCCTGCATCACTGACATGATTTTGGCTTCGCGTCTCAAGCGGTGGGCTTTGAGTTGTGCAATCGCTGTTTTGGCCTGGCCTATGGCGTAGCCATGCGCAGGCAGGATGAAGTCGATGTTGTGTTCATCGCAGGCGTTGCTGAGCAAATCCAGCGAATCCAGGTAGGCGTTCATGTTGCCGTCAGGCGGGTTGATAACGGTGGTGCTGCCGTTCAAAATATGGTCGCCGCTGAAAAGCAGGCCGTCTTCAACCAGCACCAGGCAAAGGTGGTTGGCGGCATGGCCTGGGGTGTACAGAACTTTCAAAGTATAGCTATTTTGGTTAATTTCAGGTATTGAATCAGCTTTTTGACCAATAGACACGAGCGCAAGCAGCTCCTGATTAAGTAGCACTCTATCGGGTGTAAAAGTGCTGTCAGCACGCGCAGTAGGCGCAGATGGCAAGCCCGCAATCTGTGGCCGCTTGCCTGCCGCCTCGCATATGGCTTGCAGCGGCCGCGCGCCGGGTGAGTGGTCGGGGTGCGAGTGGGTACACACAATCAGGCGAATATCACCGCCAGCAGCGTTGTACAGCCGTTGCAAATGGTCAGCATCCGCCGGGCCGGGGTCGATGGCGATGTAGCCTGAGGCCGCATCGCCCACCAGGTAGCTGTTGGTGCCGGGCCCGGTCATCACGCCGGGGTTGGGCGCGGTCAGGCGCATGACGTTTTTGAGAAGCCTGACCGGCACATCGGTTTGCCAGTCGAGGTGATGAACAATCTGCCCATCCGGGCTGGTCAGCTCCAGTTCCCCGTAAGCGGCCTCATGCTCCATGTACCTTGCCTCGACGCCTTGCAAAAAGCCAGCGCGTGGACAGGATGTCCATAACGGCTTTTCGCTGGCGCAGGCCTGCAAAACAGCATTGACCGTAGCGTGGTGCTGCAGCCGCTCCAGCGAACGAATGGTTGGAAAGATGATGAAAAACTTGCCCGTTGCATGCCGCGCCAGTGCATCTGCCGGGCGTATCCATTCAGGCTCAAATTGTTCTGATTCATCAGCCACCGGCTCCTGGCCTTCAGGCATGCGAGCCACCAAAAATGGCACGTCAAAGCGGCGCGGCAGGTCGCGATCAGTCACCCAGTGCGCGAGCACAAACACGTCTGCGCCTGCCAGCGTCAAACCGCGTGCCTGGCACTGCGCTGCAAATGGCGCTTTTCTGTCGAGCGCTGCAATATCAGCTGTGTTCACGTGGCGGCCATCGGCATGCTTGGCAAGCAGCACGCCCAGCTCTTCAAAGCTTTCGCGAATGGCGGCAATCGCTTGGGTCAGGTGCAAATCGCTTTGTGTTGCGCGCCGTGTGGAATAGTCATGTGCAGCGCCGTCAGCCGCGTCAATGCCGCCGCCGGGGAAAACATAAGCACCGGGCGCAAAACTGGCCGTCATCGAGCGCCGTGTCATCAGCACTTCAATGCCGTTTGCTGTGTCTCGCAGCAGCAGAACGGTGGCTGCGTTTCGCAGAACTGCGGGTTCACGCTGAGGGTATAAAAGTTGATTTTGTCTTACCATCAAACGATTACAACACGGAGACTTCAATGAATTTCAAGCGCGGTTTTGTTTTTGGTTTGCTGGCCTGTTTTGCCTGCCTGGCTTTGGCTCAAACCCCCGCCGCCTGGCCGACACGAGGCCCGATCAAACTGGTGGCCGTCTTCCCCCCGGGCGGCTCGGTTGACCAGGTCGCCCGCATTTTGCAAGTGCCGCTGCAAACAGCACTGGGACAAAGCGTGATTGTTGAAAACAAGGGCGGCGCATCCGGCTCGATAGGCGCTGCCGCAGTGGCCGCTGCCCCCGCAGATGGCTACACCTTTGCGGTGGTGTTTGACACCCACGGTGTGAACCCGGCGCTGATTCCCAATCTGCCGTTTGACAGCAAAAAAGACCTGGCTCCCATCGTGCTGGTGGGCACATCTCCTATGGTCTTGGCCACTTTTGCAGGCAGTGAATACAAAACATTTGCTGATGTGGTGGCTGCAGCCAAAGCCAAAAAGAATGTCAGTTACGGCAGCATCGGCTCCGGCAGCCTGGGTCATGTGGCCATGACGCTTTTGGGTAAAAACGGCGGCATTGAGTGGACACATATTCCGTACAAGGGCGGTGGCCCGCTGATGATTGATGCCGTTGCAGGCCATGTGCCCATGTCGATTGGTTCGGTCTTTGTGACCAAGCCGCACATCGACAGTGGCCGCATGCGCCCGCTGGCCGTGACCAGCTCCAAACGCAGCCCCGACTTGCCTAATGTGCCAACCATTGCCGAGAGCGGCTACCCCGGCTTTGAAGCCCCCGCCTGGTGGGCAGTGCTGGCCCCGGCCAAAACCCCACCTGATATTTTGAAGCGCATGAACGAGGCGCTGAACGTCATCTTGAAAACGCCGGACATCGCCAAAAAACTGGATGCCCAAGGCATTGACGTGGTGGGTGGCAGCCCTGATGCGGCGCGCGTTTTCATGGACAAGCAGATGGACATTTGGGCCAAGGTTGTCAAGGACAACAATATCAAGGCAGATTGATCACACTTTCGGCCTAAATTTCTGGTGACACCCCCATCGCCACCAAAAACCGCGCCACCATGTTGTAGGTGGCAATCGCGGCTGTCAGCTCGACGATCTGGGTGGTGTCAAAGTGCTGGTTGAGTTGTGCAAACACCTCGTCGGTGACTTTGACATCCAGGGTCATTTGCGCGGCGTATTGAATCACGATACTTTCAACAGCTGCCAGCGCCTGATGGGATTGGGCTGAAACCGTATTTTTTGCATAAGCTCCGCAAACCACTTGCAAGGCGTCCAGCTCGGCCTGCGTGCCACCGGCTTTTAAAAAATCAGGCGCATGGTGGTGGTATTCGTAGGCTGCGCCTGTCAGCAGGGCGACGGTACAAATGCCCAGCTCACGCAGCTTCCAGCTGGTGGGCAAATCGGTCCGCACGGCTTTCAGGTACAAATTCCAGCCGCGCGCCAGGGGTTCGCTCCAAAGCAGGGCTTTGTCGAGGTTGATAAGCTCGCCGCCCCGGCGTTTCAAAATGGCTTGCACCAGGTCGTCGGGTTGGGGCTTGGCTTCAGGAGTCCAGCCGGGGATGCGCATGGTGCTTGCTTTGAGGGATGTAAAACCATAGCGTAGCGCGATAATCAGGCCATGAAAGTGAAATTTACCAAAATGCAGGGTGCAGGCAACGACTTTGTGGTGCTTGACGAAACGCGCGGCCTGCTTAATCTGTCTGCCGCGCAGTACCGGTTTTTGGCCGACCGTCACTTTGGCGTGGGGGCAGACCAGATTTTGTCGGTTCGGCCCGCGCCGTCTGCCGATGTTGATTTTGAATACGTGATTCACAACGCCGATGGCGGCGAGGTAGAGCAGTGCGGCAATGGCTCGCGCTGCTTTTTGCAGTTTGTGCGCAGCCAGGGGCTCACGACCAAAACCAGCGTGAAAGTCAAAACCTTAAGCGGGGTGATCGAGCCCAGCCTGCAGCCCGATGGGCGCGTCAAGGTTGACATGGGCGCGCCTGTTTTTGACCTGCCCCTCGTACCATTCGATGCAGTCGGCTTGGTGCCAAAAATCGTTGATTTTTGGCCGATTTGGCCCTTAAATATGCCTTCAGATCAATCAATTTGGGCGCAAGAAGCTCCTGTATTAGTAGCAGTCTTATCGATGGGTAACCCCCATGCGGTGCAGCTGGTGGACGATGTTGAGGCTGCGCCTGTGGCTCAAATGGGCCCGCTGATTGAAAACCACCCGCGTTTTGCCAGCCGTGTGAACGCCGGCTTCATGCAGGTCGTCAGCCGCAGCAGCATCCGACTGCGCGTCTACGAGCGTGGTGCTGGCGAGACGCTGGCTTGCGGCACGGGCGCTTGCGCGGCAGTGGTGGCGGGTATTCGCCTGGGGCTGCTCGATGCCAGCGTAGAGGTCGTCACCCGTGGCGGGACATTGACGATCACGTGGTCAGGCAAGCTGGATGCGCCCGTGATGATGACCGGGCCAGCGACCACTGTTTTTGAATCCGAGATCGATGTTCCATAGGCCCCCACGCTTGTCGCTTCGCGTACTGCGCTGCACCTTGCAGGCCGCCGCTCGCCAGAGGCTTCGCTTCTGTCGCCCGTCCGAACCTGCTCAGGCAGGTTCGGAGCCGCGAGCTCCAGCCCCGAGGGGGCTGACCTTGCCAGGGGCGGCCCGTCGCTGCGGTCGCTCTATCCAGACGATAAAAAACACACGACAATCCCACCATGAACCCAACTGACCACACCCACAACCACCCCATCACGGAAGACGACATCGCCAGCTTTTTGGCGAACACGCCAGACTTTTTTGAACGCCATGCCGAGCTGCTGGCCACGGTGGAGTTGTCCAGTGGCCACGGCGGGCGGGCGGTGAGTTTGCAGGAGCGCCAGGCTGGCTTGCTGCGTGACAAGATCAAAACACTCGAGGCCAGAGTCGTTGACATGATTCGCCACGGTAATGAAAACGTGTCGATTGCCGACAAGCTGCAGCGCTGCACCCGCAATTTGCTGCTGACGGCCCATGCCCGGGATTTGCCTGAAACCATTGTGCGGGAGCTCAAAGGCCAGTTTGCGATTCCGCAAGCGGCCATCAAGGTCTGGCGCGTCAACGGCATTTTTTCGGGTGAGTCTTTTTGCACCGATGTCAGCAGCGATGCGCAGGCTTTTGCGTCGTCTCTCGGCGCGCCCTATTGCGGTGTCAATTCAGGTTTTGAGGCGGCCAACTGGCTGCCAGACCCTGCCATGGCCATGTCGATAGCCCTGATTCCTTTGCGGGCTGAGCCGTCGCAAGAAGCGTTCGGCATGCTGGTGTTGGCATCCACCGATGCGCAGCGCTTTCATGCCGATATGGGGACGGATTTCCTGTCGCAAATTGGCGACCTGGCGGGCGCAGCGCTGTCGCGGCTGCTACCGCAAGTCGCCAGCGAGTAACTCGCCATGCCAGCCAGCGTGGCAATGGATTCAGAGCCTGCTTTTGAATTTGACCCGCTGGCGTTGCGCTATCTTGAACACGTCAGGGTTGAAAAGCGCCTGGCTCAGCGCACGGCCCTGCTGTATGCCGCTGATTTGCAAAAGCTGCAATACAACGCGCAAGCCGCAAATGTGACCTTGATCGAGGTCAGCAATACCCACATGCGCCGCTGGGTCGCCCAAATGCACAGCACAGGCCGCAGTCCGCGCGGCATTGCGCTGATTTTGTCGGGCTGGCGCGGCTTTTACAACTGGCTGGGCCGTACAGGTCTGGCGGCCAGCAACCCGGTGCAGGGCGTGCGTGCCCCCAAAGTCCCCAAGCCGCTGCCCAAAGCACTGGGTGTTGAAGAAGCGGTGCAACTGGCCAGTTTTGTGGCCAAAGACGAGAACCCCATCCGCGACGCGCGTGACCATTGCATCACCGAGCTGTTGTACGGCTGCGGCCTGCGCATTGGGGAACTTGTGGGGCTGGACGTGCAGGCCAGTGCCAAAGCCTTGGGCTGGATTGATATTGAGGCAGCCGAGGCGCATGTGCTGGGCAAGGGCCATAAAAAACGCAGCGTACCAGTGGGCAGCAAAGCAATGGTTGCACTGGATAGATGGCTGAGCCTGCGAAGCCAATGGGCCACGCAGGATACGGCGCTGTTCATCAACACGAGCGGTGGACGCCTGACCCCGCAGCACATACGGGTAAGGCTCAAGCAGCGCTCGCTCAAAGCCGGTTTGGCCACGCCCGTGCATCCGCACATGCTTCGCCATTCGTTTGCCAGCCATGTGCTGCAGTCCAGCAGTGATCTGCGGGCGGTGCAAGAATTGCTGGGCCATGCCAACATCACCACCACACAGGTGTACACGCGGCTTGATTTTCAGCATCTGGCCAAGGCTTACGACGCTGCGCATCCCCGGGCAGGCAAAACCACAAAGCCTGGGGCTTAGCGGCTGCCTTCAGGTTTTGGCGCTGGTCGTCGTTGCGGTGGGCACGAAAGTGTCAATCAGCATGAAGACAGCACGCTTGTCCCCGGTGCTGGCAGCCCAGGCCAGCCGCTCCTCCAGCCGGGTCAACAGGCTTTGGGCCTGCCTGCTTTGGTGCGGTACCAGTGCATATGCCACCCGCACCTGAGCCGTGCAGTCGATGTGTAAACCCTTGTAGGGCATGAGGCAGCGCGCCACAATACGCGGGCCCAGCGCGCCCGCTTCTTCTGCGTCAAAAGGGCCTTCAACCAGCATGCCAAAGCGCCGCTCTGACAGGCGTGCGGCGCTGTCGATTTCGCGCGCAGTGGACAGCAGCCGTTCAGCCACCCGCAGTGGCAGTTCATCAGCGGTTTTGCGGCCAAAATCGCGCTCGATCTGCTCGCTGTTGACGATGTCGATCAGCATCACCGCGCTTTGCTGCCTGAGCCGCTCGGAGCGCGCCATCATGCGCATCAGGCGCTCGGCAAAGACATGGCCGTTGATCAGTCCGGTGGCCGGATCCGTTCGGTCCAGCCCCAAAATTCGACGCTTGTTTTCGCGGTGCTGCTGGCTGCGCAACATCAGGATCACCATCAACACCGGCAGCTCAATGGCCGCACCGATCTGCAAGGCGTGTTTGGTGAGAAAAGTTACAGGCAGCCAGCCCATGTTGCGCGCTGAAATGCAGGCGGCTGCCAGCGCGACGGGTACATAACCGACCAGTATCCACAGCGCAAAACGGTCGCCCCGCTGCCAGGCCCACACCAATGTGGCAAACCCCAGCAGTTGCGGCAAAAAAACATAAGACATCAGCACCCGCATGCGCACATCAATTGGCACAAGGGCGACCGCCACTGCCGTCAGCAAACCAAGCAGGGCAATGCCAACGTGCAGGCGCTGCAGCCTGGCCGAGCGTTCTGGCAACGACACGGCAGCCGATACAAACATCAATCGCTGTCAATTGCAGCGTGGGCAGCACCGACGTTGACACATCATTCCAGGCAGGTGCGTGGGGCCACAGATGCAGCCCGGCAATGCCTGTCGTGCTGGCTTGCGTGAGCCCCATCAATGTGGCTGCGACGGCGTAAAAGGCATAGGCCGGGTCCCGCAGGGACACCGCACTGAGCACAGATACCACCACCGCCAGCCCGACCAGCCCAAAAAAAATGCCCAAAATCAGCGATGTCCGCTGCTCTGAATAGTTGAGGTAACTTTCACTGATAAACCGCAAAGGCACGCCAAAGCTGTGACCGTTTTCAAGCCGCAGCAAATAGCTGCTGGGCGCCTCGGCTGACACGGCAATGGGCAACAGCGGGTGGCGGTGCGGTACCGGCCATTGGCTGACTGCCACCAAGTCGCCAGACTTTTGCTCGTCCCATTGGCCGGCAGAGTCCAGCGTGAAAAGCGACGCACGGTTGATCGACGGGTAAGGCACTTCCAGATACCAGCGCTCAGCATCGGGCGCGGGTGGCACCGAAAAGCGGATCCAAAGCGCCTGCCCGACAGTGATCGGGTAAATGGGTCTTGACTCCGTGGGCTGCCATGGGCTTTTACTGGAAGACGCCACCTGTGCAGCTGTTAATTGGCCACTGGTATCAATCCAGTAGTCACCCCAGTCTTTAAGTGCCACGGGTTGCTGTTTCGCATCCAGATCAAGAACGGTGCGCGACCAGGCCGGGCTGACAGACATCCCAGCCGCCGTCAGCAGCACCGCCGCCGCCGCCAAAACGAGCTTGCGCAGAAGGTTTGACGTCAGGGAGCGCGCGGCAGACATGGGCATAACCGAGCATTGTCGCAAATTTTCAAGCCATCCCTGTGTGCTTCAAACGCCTGCCAGTCAGGTCAGGCGTGCTCTGATTTTTAGAGCACAAAAACCGCGCGCTTGTCGTCGCTGCTAGCTGCCGCAGCCAAACGGCTTTCGAGCCGCGACAGCAGGCTTTGCGCCCCATTGCCCTGGTAAGGGACCAGCGCATAAGCCACACGGACTTGCGCCACACACTCGTCATGCAGTCCTTTGTAGGGCATCAGGGCGCGCGCTACAACCCGCGGGCCCAGCGTGGCTGCGTCTTCGTCACTGATGGGGCCTTCCACCAGCATGCCAAAACGCCGCTCTGACAGGCGCGCCGCACTGTCAATTTCACGCGCGGTTGCCAACAACCGCGAGGCTACCCGCAGTGGCAGTTCATCTGCAGCCTTGCGGCCAAAGTCACGGTGGATTTGCTCAATGTTGATGACGTCGATCAGCATCACCGCACTTTGGTGCTTCAGGCGTATGGATCGGGCAATCATGCGCATCAGTCGTTCGCCAAAAACATGCTCGTTGATCAGGCCTGTGGCTGGGTCAATCCGGTCCAGACCCAATATGCGGCGTTTGTTCTCGCGGCTTTGCTGACTGCGCAGCACCAGTACAACCAGCAATACCGGCAGCTGAAACGCCATGCTGGCCAGGCCGCTTTGTTCGGTGATAAAACTCAAGGGGATCCAGCCCATGTAGCGCGCGGTGGCAATCGCCCAGGCAATGGCAAAGGGGATGGCTGTCAGCAGCAGCCAGCCGCCGTAGCGGTCACCATGTCGCCAGGCCCATACATTGATCCCGATCAGTACCACCGGCACAGTCACCACATAGGGCACAGAAAGGGTCAGGCTAAGCGCGCTGTCCGTGATGCCCAACAAAACTGACAGAACGATACCCACGCCCGCAACCGCCCAGACCAGCCGGTTTAAAAGTCGGGAGCGCTCGGCCAATGACACCACCGTGGCGTTAAGCAGCAGCACGCTGAGCAAGGCCCAGATGCCCAGAATCGCCAGCGACCTGTCGGCCCAGTAGGGCGAATTGGGCCACAAGTGAAGGGCGGCCGCCCCCGTGATGGCGGCCAAAGTCAAACCGAGCATGGCAGAGCACACCGCGTAGTAGAGGTAGGCGCGGTCACGCAGCCACACCAGGCCCATCAGGCCAACACCCAAACCCAGCGCTGCCAAGCCAAAGTAAAAGCCCAAAAATAGCGACATTTTCTGTTCGCTACGCAGCACAAAGCGGGCGTTGGCAAAGCGGATCGGTGCGCTGAACCCCTGCGCATTGTCCAGCCGCAGCAGGTATTGCGTGGGCTGTTGCGGGTTAAAACTGACCACCATCAGCGCGTGACGATGCGGTGTCAGCCAGCTGTTGACGGCCAGCAGGTCGCCGGCTTTTTGCACGGTCATTTGCCCGGATGCCTGAACGGTGTGCAGCTCTGCATGGTCCAGAGCCGGGTAGGGAATCTCTAGCACCCAACGCTCGCTGTCCTGGGAGGCCGGCACAGTAAATTTGATCCACAACGCCTGCCGCGGTTTGAGCGGATAGATGCCGCGCTCTGGCGTCGCCCGCCAGGCAATGTCGGGACTGGTGATGATTTGCATCGGCTCAAGCTTGGCATCCGCATCAATCCAGTATTGCCCCGCATCGCCAAGTGCTATCGGCTGTTTGGCCGGATTCAGTTCCAGCAGGGGCGCTGCCTGCGCTGCGGTGCATGCCAGTGCCAACAGGCAAAACGCTGACCATGACTTGAACCATGACATTGATCCCGACATAAGGCAGCTTGAACGCATCCCCGCATTGTCACCAGATTTCCATGGCTAAACCATTTGGCGTCATGTTTTCGCAAAGCCCGCCTGAACGCGACAATACCCCCATGAAAACATTGCGCCTGAAACCCGGAAAAGAAAAATCCCTGCTGCGCCGCCACCCCTGGGTGTTTGACGGGGCGGTAGCCTCTGGTGGTGCAGATGCGGGCGAGACGGTGCGTATCGACAGCCATGACGGTCAGTTTTTAGGCTGGGCGGCTTACAGCCCACAGTCCAAAATCCGCGCTCGGGTGTGGAGTTTTGACCAGGCTCAGCGTATAGATGCTACTTTTATAGAAGCTGCTTGCGCCCGCGCCATATCTGCCAGGGCGCTATTTGATATAAATAGTAACGGCCTGCGGCTGATTCATGGCGAATCTGACGGCCTGCCCGGCCTGGTGGTGGACAGGTACGGCGACACGCTGGTGGCGCAGTTCTCCAGCTGCGGGTCTGAGCGGTTCAAGGGCGTGATGGTGGATGCGCTGCTCCAGCAAACCGGCTTGACCCGGTTGTACGAGCGCTCAGACGCCAGTGTTCGCACGCTTGAGGGTTTGCCCGAGGCCACAGGCTGGCTCGCTGGCTCTGGATCAACTGAAGTCACCATCACTGAACACGACTGGAAGCTCAGCCTGGACGTGGCCGAAGGTCACAAAACCGGGTTTTACCTGGATCAGCGCGACAGCCGCTACAAGTTCAGTCAATACACCCGGCGCATGGGTTTCAAGCGGGTTTTGAACTGTTACAGCTACACGGGCGGCTTCACCGTAGCCGCTTTGGCCGGCGGTGCGGCGCACGTCACGTCGATAGACTCGTCAGGGCCGGCGATTGAACGCGCCATTGCCAACGTCGCGCTGAATGGTTTTGACGCCAGCCGCACCACCATGCGTGATGCGGATGTCAACGCCGCCCTGCGCCAGTACCTCAAAGACGGCGTGACCTTTGACGCCATCGTGCTCGACCCACCCAAGTTTGCCCCCATGGCCTATCACGCCGAGCGCGCAGCCAGAGCCTACAAAGACATCAATCGCCTGGCTTTGATGCTGTTGGAACCCGGCGGCGCACTGTTCACCTATTCCTGCTCAGGCGGCATCAGCGCCGACTTGTTCCACAAAATTGTCGCAGGCGCGGGGCTGGACGCAGGTGTGGATGCTTACATCACCGAACGAATGGGTGGCGCGCCAGATCACCCGATGACGGTGACGTTTCCTGAGGGTGAATACCTCAAGGGGCTGGTTTTGGTTAAAAAGTAGTTTTTAGACCTCGAAAAGCACCAAAAATCATTGTTTTTACCTTGGCCTCCAGACCAATGAATACGGGCGAAAGCAGCTCCTGAATATATAGCGAAAGCAGCTAAACAATTTTCTAAGTTGTACTGCTTATCGGTTGCTGGTCTGCTCCAATTGATACAACTCACGCATCCCATCCCCGAGTTGCACCTGACCTTGAAACTGCAAGCCCAGCTTGATCAAGAGCCTGGCAGAGCGCTCGTTGGCAACGCTTGTGATACCTAAAACGCACTTCAAACCGAGTTCCTGAAAGGCATGATGCAAGACAGCTTGCGCGGCTTCTAGCGCATATCCTTGCCCCCAGTGCGCCTTCAAAAACGCAAAACCAATGTCTGGCGCGGGCAAGGTTTCGCGTTTGACGAGCCCGCAAATACCGATGGACTGGGCGTTGCTTTTTAGCGCTACCAAGTACAAACCAAAGCCATGTAGCTGGTAAGAAGCCATCAGCCTGGCGCGAATTTGCTGTTCTGCGTCATCCAAAGACTTCACCTGTCTGTCGCCGATATTGGCGATCCAGGCGGGTTCGTTGACCAATTGGCTGTAGAAAGCCGCATCTAGCGGTGTGATGCGCTGCAGCACCAGTCGGTCAGTGGTAGCAATCGGGTTCATAGGCGTTGGATATGTTTTTATCACACTAGCGAGTGGTCAAGCGGCACACGCAAAGCGTCCATTGCCCCGTGCCAAGCCTTTACCTGCTGTGGCCGCTAAACTCTTGGCTCGACTTAACTTGCACTCGATAGGCACACACATGAGCTTGATTCCCGTCACTATCCTCACCGGCTTTCTCGGTTCAGGCAAAACAACATTGCTAAAACGCATCCTGACCGAGGCGCACGGCCAAAAAATTGCGGTGATTGAAAACGAGTTTGGCGAGGAAAACATTGACAACGAGATTTTGGTCAATGACACGCAGGAAAACATCATCCAGATGAACAACGGCTGCATTTGCTGCTCGATTCGCGAGGATTTGCGCGAAACGCTGCAAACGCTGGCTGAGAAAAAGCGCAAGGGTGAGCTGACGTTTGACCGGGTGGTTATTGAAACCACTGGCCTGGCTGACCCGGGCCCGGTGGCGCAGACGTTTTTTATGGATGAGGAAATTGCCGAGCAGTACCTGCTGGACTCGATCTTGACGCTGGTTGATGCCAAGCACGCCGACACCCAGCTCAATGACCGCCAGGAGGCACGCCGACAGATTGGCTTTGCCGACCAGATTTTCATCAGCAAGACGGACCTGGTGGCCGAGACCGAGCTCAAGGCATTGATGCATCGCCTGACCCACATGAACCCGCGCGCGCCGCAAAAAGCTGTGCATTTTGGCGAGGTAGCCATCAAGGACGTGTTTGACCTGCGTGGCTTTAACCTGAATGCCAAGCTGGACATTGACCCGGATTTTCTCAAGGCAGACGATCATGGACATGAGGGTCATGACCATGTCCATGGCGAGCATTGCGATCACCCGTCGCACGCAGCCGAACAGGGCCACCACCATGTGCATGACGACGACGTGAAAAGCTTTGTGTTCCGCTCTGACAAAGCCTTCAGCCCGGCCAAGCTGGAAGACTTTTTGGGCGCGATTGTCAACATTTACGGCCCGCGCATGCTGCGCTACAAGGGCGTGCTGAACATGGAGGGGACCGAGCGAAAGGTGATTTTTCAGGGCGTGCATCAGCTGATGGGCAGCGATCTGGGCCCGGCTTGGGCAGACGGCGAGGTCAAAACCAGCAAAATGGTGTTCATCGGCATCGACCTGCCAAAAGATATTTTTATGCAAGGTCTCGAACAGTGTCTGGTTTGAGCCTTCTTTGAGTTAGTCTCTCGTCTGTCTGTATAAATGAGCTGACCAAGTGGCCAAAAGTTTATAAATGTCCATGTTTGTATCGATTCTCCAACGCTTTGGGTTCAAAGCATCCGCTCAAGCCGAGCAGCCGCTACAATCGCGCGCCGACCAAGAAACCCGACCCGGCATCCCATCCGGTGATGGCAGGTGGGTTCACCCAGAGGCGGCATCCCAGAGGAGACAGGTAGTGAA
The DNA here is from genome assembly GCA_044378095.1 of Polaromonas sp. Lineage (GTDB taxonomy): Bacteria > Pseudomonadota > Gammaproteobacteria > Burkholderiales > Burkholderiaceae_C > Polaromonas. The sequence continues at coordinate 23,073 of JBILXX010000013.1, read as the reverse complement.
AGCAAAACCAGCAGCATCAGCCAAAGCGGTTAAATCCGCCGGAAAATCATCAGCGACAGCCAAAAAGGCGGTCAAATCAAGTGCGGGAAAATCCGTCGCCAAACCCGCCGTCAAGGTTGCAGCCAAGCCCAAGCCGGCTTCAAAGGCAGTGGCCAAGCCGGTGGCTAAAAAGAACGCCAAGCCAGCCGTCAAGGCCAAGCCTGTCGCAAAAAAGCAAGCGCCCAAGCCGGCTGCAAAATCCAAGGCTCCAATCAAATCGGCTGTGAAGGCATCGGCCAAGCCAGTTCCCAAAAAGGTTGCCAAAGCGCCAGCCAAGCCAGCAGTAAAACCAGTCGCAAAGACCGTGGCAAAACCGACACCCAAAACAGTGACAAAAACAGCGACAAAACCTGCACCCGTAGCAGCCATCAAAAAAGCGGTGGCCGTCATGCCAGCACCCGTCCTCAAACCCGCCATTGCGCCAAAGCCCGTGCCAACCAGCAATGGTTTGCCGCCCCCCCCACCGCTCAAGCCAGGCCGCAGAAGTTCTTCACGCGCGCTGGCTCACATGCCTCCCCCCGCACCCATGGTGCCTACCCATGCGCCAGACGCAGCCAAAGCCAGTTACTCAACAATGACCGAACGTGTGATCGCGCCGCCACCTCATGTGGCAGCCAAAAAAGACCCCAAATTAGCCAACAACTGGAAGACCAAAAGCGCCGAAACTTTGACTGATGAAGAAGTCAAGGCCATGCCTGATGCCGAGTACATGAACGACAAGCAGTTGGCGTTTTTCCGGTACAAGCTGTCGATCCTCAAGCAGGATATTCATAACAGCGCCGGAGCCACCACCGAGCACCTTCGTGAAGACACCGCCGTGGTGCCAGACCCGGCTGACCGTGCCACGATTGAAGAAGAGCACGCGCTTGAGCTTCGCACCCGCGACCGTGAGCGCAAGCTGCTGAAAAAAATCGAGCAGTCAATTGCCCGTATTGACTCAGGCGACTACGGTTATTGCGATGAGACCGGCGAGCCCATTGGCGTTGGCCGTCTGATTGCGCGGCCCACCGCCAGTCTGTCGCTTGAAGCGCAGCAGCGGCGTGAGCTCAAGCAAAAGATGTTCGGTGATTGACGCATCTTTGGCACACCAACCTTTTTAACCGTCCGTCAATCAACACTTCATGACCAAAGAAGACACCAACTCCGCAGGATTAATGTCGAAGATGGTGAAGTTCATTCGCAACCCTGCGACGAGCTGGACGGAGCTTGACAACAAAGAGACGGATCGCGATGAAGCGGTCAGCAAATTGCTGCTCAAGGAAATGATTGAGCGCAAACGAAGCAATGACTTTGTGCGCAAGCGTGAATTCGACATGCTGCGCAAAATGCGCAAGCGCGAAGCCATGGTCGGGCAAGACCCAAGCGGAAAACCCTCGTTTTTTCAGAGCAGCATGCCGTCCAAGCCGGATGACCGCGCCAAGACGATCAAAAAGATCGATGAAATTGAAGCGCAAATGTCCATGCAGTGGTGGAAAACCAAGCACGGAACCGCTTCATCATTGCAATCGGTTGATTCATCACAATTTCCGGCGGGCATGTCTGTTCCGCCAGGCTTGCCGTCAATGCCGCCGCGTCCTGCGCCTCCTCCGCTTGCGGTTGGTCCTGCTGAATCGTCAGCGGGTTACAGCACGACTGAACCGATCGGCCTGGAACCGTTGTCTGCAACAAAACCATCATCACCGGCAGAGCAGTCTCAGGATCTCGGGGCCGCTGCAGGAAAAATTGACTTCCAGTCGCTCTCGCCGGTACCCAAACCGGTGATGATGAGTGCTCTGGCGGCTTCAGCCAAAAGCGCTGAAGCGGGCTCGTCTGGTTTTACTTACACCAATATGATGGCGATGGATGTGCAGGAAATTGCACACGATGCCGAGCTTGAAGAGGCCTCTATCAGCTTTGCCAACAGTGACGATGTTGCTGCTGAGGCGGCATTGCTTGAGATGTTGGCGCCGAGTGGCTCTCGCACTGGGCAATCTGAGGTCTGGATGGCCCTTTTTGACCTGTACAGAGCCACTGACAACCAGGAAAAGTTTGAAAATGCGGCGATCAAGTTTGTCCAGAAATTTGACCGCTCTGCGCCACAGTGGTTTTCAATGCCGGCGATGGTCAGGCAACTGGCTGCGCCAGCGGCAAAAGCGCCTGTTGGCAGTCAAACTGCTGACTGGATTTGCTCCTCCACGATGGGAATCCAGACGGTTGCAGCATTAAAGGCTGCCCTGGCAAAAGCTTCGATGCCCTGGCGGTTGAACTGGACCAACCTGAAAACGATAGAGACGAATGCGGTAGAGCCGCTTTTCAAGGTGTTTGCGGCTTGGGCTGCGCAGCCTGTGCAGTTGCGTTTTATTGGCAGTGCCCACTTCCTTGAGATTCTGCAAAACGCGACGCCATCAGGTGAACGTACCACTCCCCAGGACTGGTGGCAGTTGCGCCTGGAGGCATTGCGTGTCATGCACCGACCCGATGAATTTGAGCTGACAGCGCTTGATTTTTGCGTGACTTTTGAAGTGTCACCACCCGCTTGGGAAAAGGCGCGCTGCGACTACAAGCCGATGGACGTCCAGGGCCTGGAGGTTTCTGGCAACACCATCATCGGGGATGTTTACCGGGATTCTGTTCCATCAAGCATGAGCGTTTTGGAAGGTGACACGCACATGGATAACCTGTCATCGCAAATGGGCAACCTCTTGGCCGTTGAATTGTCAGGTCAGATTGAGGGTGATGCGGTTGCCATGCTGGAAGCGCTGGAAAACAAGCTGATGGGTGCTGACATCATGGTCATTTCTTGTGCCAAGCTGATACGTGTCGACTTTTCAGCGGCTGGCACATTGCTCAACTGGGTATCGGCTCGCGAGTCTGAAAACCGGGCCGTCCAATTCACCGATGTCAACCGCCTGGTCGCAGCGTTTTTCAATGTGATTGGCATTACCGAACACGCCAGAGTCATCCCCCGCAGAGACTGAGTCTTCATCTCTGTTTTGTCAGCCTGAACGCAGCGATTCTTGCTGGCGTTTTCATTTCCCTTCCCTTGGTTGAGGCCCTTACCTTAAACAAACACTTTCACTGCATGTGCTAAGTGCTTCATTTATAACGCCTTTTTGGATTTTTAAAAGTTTGCATCGGCGCTTCTAAGTCCTTGATTTCATTGAAAAAATTTGTTTCAAAGCACTTGCATGCCATTTCTTTCCTGATAAAGTGGGAGGAAGTGCAATTTAGTGGTGAAAAGTGTTTTTTAAAGGTTTTTAACAGTGTTTCAAGGTGCGTCATCCTTAGCTCTCGATACCAAAGGTAGGCTGTCTGTGCCAACCCGGCATCGTGACGTACTGAGCGCCACTTCAAGCAGTCATTTGACGATTACCAAGCATCCACATGGTTGCCTGATGATATTCCCGCGCAACGAATGGGAAAAGTTCCGTGACCGGATTGCCTCACTGCCCATGCAGGCTCAGTGGTGGAAACGCATTTTTTTGGGCAATGCCATGGACGTTGACATGGACGCCACAGGCCGGGTTCTGGTGTCGCCAGAGCTGCGGGCAGCCGCTGGCATCACCAAAGACACGATTTTGCTGGGCATGGGCGGCCATTTTGAGCTGTGGGATTCAGTCACTTACGCCGCCAAAGAAGCTGAACAGATGAAAGGCGACATGCCTGACGTCTTCAGGGACTTTTCGTTTTAGAAAGATGATGGTGCAGGACACATGGACACACCGCACCGTCTTGTTGAACGAAGCAGTCACAGCGCTTCGCATCTTGCCGGACGGACACTACATCGACGCCACCTTTGGGCGCGGTGGGCATTCGCGGCTGATTCTGTCGCAGCTCTCGGCCCAAGGCCGCCTGACAGCCTTCGACAAAGACCCGGAGGCAATTGCCGAAGCGGCCAGCATCACCGACCCGCGTTTTTCGATTCGTCACGAAGGCTTCAATCAGCTTGTACAACTTCAACCATCAAGCGTAGCGGGACTGTTAATGGACTTGGGCATCAGCTCACCGCAAATCGACAACGCGGCGCGCGGCTTTTCGTTTCGCGGCGATGGGCCGCTGGACATGCGCATGGACACGACGCGGGGTCAGAGCGTGGCCGACTGGCTGGCAGATGCATCTGTAGAACACATGACGGAGGTGATTCGTGACTATGGCGAAGAACGGTTTGCTGGGCCGATTGCAAAGGCGATTGATAGCTCAAGGCAGGAGCGGGGCCCCATCAAAAGCACACATGAGCTGGCCCGTATCGTGGCTGGCGCGGTCAAAACCCGCGAGCCGGGCAAGGACCCAGCAACGCGCACATTTCAGGCTTTTCGGATTTTCATCAACGCCGAGCTTGAAGAGCTCACCCAGGCGCTAGCAGCGTCACTCAACATCTTGCAACCTGGAGGCCGGCTGGTCGTGATCAGTTTTCATTCGCTCGAAGACCGCATCGTCAAGCAGTTCATCGCCGAGCATTCGCGCGATGTGTTTGACCGGCGTGCGCCTTTTGCTGCGCCCAAATCGATGCGACTGAAGGCGCTCGGGCGCGTCAAACCGAGTGATGAAGAAATTGCAGCCAACCCGCGCGCGCGCAGCGCAGTGATGCGCATCGCCGAGCGCACTGGAGTGCAGACATGACTCGGCTCAATCTGGTTTTGCTACTGGCTGTCTTGGCCAGCGCACTGTATTTGGTGCGAACCCAGTACGAGTCGCGCAGACTGTATGTCGAGCTTGAAAAGGCCACGACACTGAATCGCAAACTTGAAGCTGAGAACGAGCGATTGCAAGTTGAAAAGCGTGCTCAGGCCACGCCTTTGCGGGTTGAAAAACTGGCCAAAGACAACCTGCAGATGCGTAGCGTGACGCCAGCCATCACACAGTACGTGACACAAGCTGGCGGCACAGCAACTGGGGTGGCCAAATGAGCCGAAGTGTGCAGTACACCTCCAGCCCGCTGTTGGCCAGCAAAACACCTGTGTGGCGCAGTAAATTTATTGTGGCTGCGATTGCGCTGGCCTTTGCCGGGCTGGCTGGCCGCGCGGTGTATGTTCAGGTGCTGGGTAATGAATTTTTCCAGCGTCAGGGTGAGGTCCGTTTTGCCCGCACACTGGAGCTTCCCGCCAATCGGGGCCGGATTCTCGACCGCAATGGTTTGATCCTCGCGTCTAGCGTCCCTGCTCCCAGTATTTGGGCGATTCCTGAAGACATCAATGCCAGCAAGCTGCAACTTGTCGAACTGGCCAAATTGCTGGAGATGCCAATTGCAGAGTTGAACAAAAAGCTCGCTGATGAAGACAAGAATTTTGTCTGGATCAAGCGCCAGGTCGATGATGCCGTGGCACAAAAAATCACGGCTTTGGGTATCAAGGGCATTTACCAGCGCAAGGAGTACAAGCGCCAATACCCCGAAGGTGAAACCATTGCGCATGTGGTGGGCTTCACCAACATCGAAGACCGTGGCCAGGAGGGGATGGAGCTGGCCTTCAACAAGGAGCTGGGTGGCCGTGCAGGGTCACGCCGCGTCATCAAAGACCGCCTGGGCCGGGTGGTCGAAGATACGCGTGAGCAAGTACCGCCCGTCGACGGCAAAGATTTGCAACTGTCGATAGACAGCAAGATGCAGTTTGTGGCTTATCAAAAACTACGTGATGCTGTTGTTGCAAACAAGGCCGTAGCCGGCAGTGTGGTCATGCTCGATGCCATCACTGGGGAGGTGCTGGCCATGGCGAATTACCCCAGCTACGTGCCCGACAAGCGGCAAAACATGAGCGGCAATCAGCTACGCAACCGTGCGCTGACCGATACCTTTGAGCCTGGTTCGGTGATGAAGGCTTTTACGGTGGGGCTTGCGCTGGAGTCTGGCCGCGTGAAGCCTGAGACTCAAATTCAAACCGCACCAGGACGCATGCAGATCACGGGCTCGACAATTTCAGATGCCCATCCCCACGGCGTTCTGACAGTGCAGCAGGTGATTCAAAAATCCAGTAATGTGGGCACCGTCAAAATGGCCATGCAAATGCAGCCGCGTGAAATGTGGGAGGTTTTCTCACAAGCTGGCTTTGGACAAAAACCTCAAATTGCATTTCCCGGTGTCGTATCAGGCCGCTTGCGGCCTTACAAAACGTGGCGGCCGATTGAGCAGGCCACCATGTCATACGGTTATGGCTTGTCGGCCTCGCTGTTTCAAATGGCGCGTGCCTACACCGTGTTTGGCCACGACGGGCAGATCATCGATGCCACCCTGCTCAAGAGCGATGAACCGGCTACAGGCGTGCAGGTCTTTTCAGCCAAGACAGCGCTGGAGGTCAGAAAAATGTTGCAGATGGCAGCTGGCCCGGGTGGTACAGGCCAGAAGGCTCAAACGCTGGGATATTCGGTCGGCGGCAAGTCGGGCACCGCTTACAAACAGGTGGGCAAAAGCTACGGCACCGACAAAGACAGAAGGTACCGGGGCTGGTTCGTGGGAATGGCGCCGATCGACAAGCCCCGAGTGATTGTGGCGGTGATGATTGACGAGCCTCGAGCGGGTAAATACTACGGTGGTGAAGTGGCTGCACCCGTCTTCAGTGAGCTGGTGCAGCAAGCCTTGCGCATGAAAGGCGTGCAGCCTGACATGTCCGTCAAGCCGCAGATCGTGACGAATGCGGTGGAGGAATCGTTTTGATCACGCAACTCCACACACCACAGGAAGCCGCAAGCTGGCTGCATGCCCGGGTAACGGGCAGCCTCACAACCGACAGCCGAAAAGTGCGTGCAGGTGACGGCTTTATTGCCTGGCCAGGTGCTGCAACCGACGCACGTCAATATGTTAGCAACGCGCTCGAAATCGGCGCTGCTGCTTGCATCGTCGAGATGAACGGTATTGATGCCTATGGTTTTATTGATGCAAAAATTGCGGCATATACAGGTCTGAAAGCGGCGGCTGCGCCCATTGCCGCAGCTTATTTTGAAGAACCCAGCCAGCAATTACAAACCGTTGCCATTACTGGTACCAATGGCAAAACTTCGTCCGCCTGGTGGCTGGCACATGCGCTTGGCAAGCTTGGCCGCCCCTGCGGCTTGGTCGGCACATTGGGTATAGGAACGCCAGGTGCAATGGTCTTTAACGGGTTGACCACGCCTGACCCGGTCTTGTTGCAGCAACAGTTGCGACGCTTTGTGGATGACGGCTTTGTCGCCTGTGCGATTGAAGCATCATCCATTGGCATTTCAGAGCATCGCCTGGATGCAACCCAGCTGCAGGTGGCGGTTTTTACCAACTTTACCCAAGACCACCTGGACTACCACGGCTCCCTGCAAGCTTACTGGCAAGCCAAAGCAGCGCTTTTTGCCTGGCCGGGTTTGCAGTCTGCTGTCATCAATGTGGACGATGAGAAAGGACGAGATTTATGTCTGAAGCTCAAAGGCGCTGGCATGGATGTGTGGACTGTCGCCATCCATGAGCCTGCAAGACTGCAGGCCCAGTCCATTGTCCAACATGCCGATGCGATGAGTTTTGTGGTGGTTGAGGGTACAGACAGGCAAACCGTTGCCGCCCATGCGATAGGTTTGTACAACGTTTCCAATCTGCTTGGCGTGATAGGCGCGCTTCGCGCCTTGGGGGTGCCACTTGCAGATGCCGCCAAGGCGTGCAGTGAGCTGACCGCCGTACCCGGCCGTTTGAATTCGGTGAGCCAGGCAGGCAAGCCACTTGTCGTGATTGATTACGCCCATACGCCAGATGCCATTGAAAAGGTGCTGTTGGCACTGCAGCCCGTTGCAAAAAACAGAGGAGGCCAGTTGTGGTGTGTTTTTGGTTGTGGCGGTGACCGCGATGCGACTAAACGGCCCTTGATGGCAGCTGCAGCGCAAAAAAATTCGGACACGGTTGTGGTGACCAGCGACAACCCGCGCAGCGAAAACCCGGCCAGCATCATCAGCCAGATTTTGTTGGGGCTGACACACAGTGGATCGGTGCACGTGCAGGCTGATCGTGCCTTGGCAATTACCCAAACGCTTGCCAGCGCACAGCCGGAAGATGTTGTTTTGCTGGCTGGCAAGGGGCATGAGAAATATCAGGAAGTGATGGGCATCAAGCATCCGTTCGACGACATGAACCGCGCGCAGGACGCGCTTGATCAGCGTCAATCGCGCGCTGGAGCAACGTCATGATGACATTAAGCCAAGCCTTTGGCTGGATTGATGCTTCACAACTGGTTGGTGATACCAGCGTTGAGATCAAGCGGGTGCATACAGACACGCGCAGCTTGCAGCCAGGCGATCTGTTTGTTGCGCTCAAAGGCGACAACTTTGATGCGCATGACTTTTTGGTGCAAGCCAAAGCGCAAGGCGCGGTTGCTGCCATCGCCCAGCACGGACTGCAAGCTGCCGTATTACCAGGTTTGCAAGTCAGTGATTCAAAACTGGCCCTGGGCCAGCTCGCCAAAGGCTGGCGTGCACAGTTCGACTTGCCAATGGTTGCAGTGACAGGTAGCAACGGCAAGACCACTGTGACGCAGATGATTGCATCCATCTTTCGTGTGTATCAGGCTGAACATGCTTTTTCAACGGTAGGAAATTTGAACAATGACATTGGTGTGCCACTGACGCTATTGCGCTTGACTCATGATCACAAAATCGGTGTTGTTGAACTTGGAATGAACCATCCTGGTGAAATTGCTTATCTGGCTGATATTACAAAGCCGACGGTGGCATTGGTCAACAATGCCCAGCGAGAGCACCTTGAGTTCATGGGCACGGTTGAAGCCGTGGCGCATGAAAATGGTTCTGTCATCGAGGCATTGACGATGCAGGGCGTTGCGGTGTTTCCCGCTGACGACGAGTACACGGCGGTATGGCGTAAAGCCGCCCGCACACGCCCCCAGCTAACGTTTGCCATGACTGGTAAAGCTGATGTCACGGCGGATGCAAATTGGGATGTTGATTGCTGGCGTGTCTTGGCTTCAACGCCACAAGGCGCGCTCCAGTTCAGACTTTCTATTGCTGGGCTGCACAACGTTAAAAATGCACTCGCTGCTACGGCATGCGCGTTGGCAGCAGGTGTCCCGCTTGACTGCATTGCGCAGGGCCTCAATTCGTTTGAGCCTGTGAATGGGCGTTCACGCGCAGTTCATGTCAACCTTCAAGGCCGGGGCATCACTGTGATCGACGACACCTACAACGCCAACCCTGACTCCATGCGCGCTGCTATCGACGTGCTGGCGGCATTGCCTGGCCCACGTCTGCTGGTCATGGGTGACATGGGCGAGGTGGGCAACCAGGGTCCGCAGTTTCATGAAGAAGCTGGGCGTTGGGCACATGCGCGGGGTATTGAGCACCTGTATGCCCTGGGAAAACAATCGCAATTGGCCAGCAGCAGTTTTGGCTCGGGACAACATTTCGATGATGCCAATGAATTGGTGTCCGCTGTATTGGCTCGATTGCCACAGGTCAGCAGTGTGCTTGTCAAAGGTTCTCGATTCATGAAGATGGAGCGTGTCGTGCAGGCCATCACAGCACACGTACTGGCTCAAACAAAAACACACGAGGAAACTCAACATGCTGCTTAGCCTGGCGCAATGGCTTCAGGGTGTGTCACCCGAATTCGGATTTTTCCGGGTCTTTCAATACCTGACATTTCGAGCCGTGATGGCTGCATTGACGGCATTGTTGATGGGGTTGGTGGCGGGACCATTTGTGATCCGCAGGCTGACGGAACTCAAGATTGGCCAGCCGATTCGTGAATATGCCATGCAAACGCACTTGAGCAAATCAGGCACTCCCACCATGGGGGGGGTGCTTATCCTGTTTTGTATCGCCGTATCGACGTTGCTGTGGGCTGATCTTTCCAATCGTTTTGTCTGGATTGTGTTACTGGTCACATTGGGCTTTGGTGCGATTGGTTGGGTCGATGACTGGCGCAAGGTGGTACACAAAGACCCCGAGGGCATGCGCTCACGCGAAAAATACCTGTGGCAATCCCTGATCGGTTTGGTTGCTGCGCTGTACCTGGTCTTCAGCATTTCCGAAAGTTCAAACATGCGGGTGATTGGACTTTTCATCAGCTGGGTTCAATCGGGTTTTGATGTGAATTTGCCACCCAAGGCTGGCCTTCTTGTGCCATTTGTCAAGGAAGTCAGTTACCCACTCGGTGTGTTTGGATTCGTCATCCTGACTTATCTGGTCATTGTTGGGTCCAGCAACGCCGTCAACCTGACCGATGGCCTGGATGGCCTGGCCATCATGCCGGTGGTGATGGTGGGTTCAGCACTGGGTGTTTTTGCCTATGTCACAGGCAGCTCGGTGTATTCAAAGTATCTGTTTTTCCCGTCCATTCCAGGGTCGGGCGAGCTGATGATTTTTTGCGCTGCCATGGCTGGCAGCGGGCTAGCTTTTTTATGGTTCAACACGCATCCGGCGCAGGTTTTTATGGGCGATGTTGGCGCGCTGGCACTGGGAGCTGCGCTGGGCACGATCGCTGTGATCGTCAGGCAGGAGATTGTGCTGGCCATCATGGGCGGAATTTTTGTGGTCGAGGCGCTGTCGGTGATGCTGCAGGTGACTTACTTCAAGTACACGAAAAAAAGGTTTGGTACGGGGCGACGTATTTTGAAGATGGCACCGCTGCATCACCACTTTGAAAAAAGTGGCTGGAAAGAAACGCAAGTTGTTGTGCGCTTCTGGATCATCACGATGCTGCTGTGCCTGGTTGGTCTTTCAACCTTGAAACTTAGATAAATATCAGATGAAACACCTGGCTGGCATTCACGTTTTGGTTCTGGGCCTGGGTCATTCCGGCTTGGCACTGGCACGCTGGTGCGACAGATGCGGTGCCAGGGTAACGGTGGCGGATACGCGCGCTGAACCACCTCAGCTTGAGGCCTTGCGCGCCACCGTTCCTGCAGCCAGCTTTGTGCATGGGGATATGAGTGCTGCCTTGCTTGATGGTGTTGTCGTCCACATGCTTCTCAAAAGTCCTGGACTGAGTCCTGCAGAAATGGCCGGTGTGGTGGATGCGGCCATGGCGCGTGGCATCGCTTGCGGCAATGAACTCAGCCTGTTTGCCCTGGCGCTTGCTGACTTGAAAGACGGCACGACTTATGCGCCGCAAGTTATTGGTATCACCGGTACCAATGGCAAAACAACGGTGACCTCCTTGGCGGGTCAACTGGTAGAACGCGCTGGCAAGACGGTGGCTGTAGCGGGCAATATTGGCCCGACTTTGCTGGACACGCTGGCTGAAAAAATTGATTCAGACAGCTTGCCTGAAGTCTGGGTTCTGGAACTGTCAAGTTTTCAACTGGACGGGATCAAAAACTTCGAACCGTCAGCGGCAACCGTGCTGAACATCACACAAGACCATCTGGACTGGCATGGCTCGATCGAAGCTTATGCCGCAGCTAAAAATAATATTTACGGCACAAACGGTTTGATGCTGCTCAACCGAAATGATGAGCGGGTGATGGCGGTTCTTCCCGCACTGGTCAAGGGCAAGCCAGCGCGAGGCTATCTGACCTATGGTCATGATGAACCGCAACGCCCCGGCGACTATGGCATTGAAACCGTCAATGGCATGGCCTGGCTGGCACGCGCCTCAGAGCTGGATGAAACCATCAAACGCAAACGAGGCGACAAGGGTGAAGGCGATGAGCTGTACATCCAGCGGCTGATGCCGGTGGATGCTCTGCGAATACAAGGTCTGCACAATGCTGTCAATGCGCTGGCTGCGCTGGCTTTGGCGCATGCAGTGGGTTGCGCTTTGGGCCCCATGTTGCACGGTCTGCGGGAATACAAGGGTGAGCCACACCGGGTTGAGTCGGTGGCCATCATCAACGGTGTTGAATACTTTGACGACAGCAAAGGCACCAACGTAGGAGCTACCGTTGCTGCGCTTGCCGGGCTTGGCGCGCAGCGCAGGCTGGTGGTAATTATGGGCGGTGTGGGCAAGGATCAGGACTTTACGCCGCTGGCTTCGCCTGTGTCGCGTTTTGTGCGGTCAGTGATCTTGATTGGTCGTGATGCTCCCCAGATTCGCGCAGCACTTGAGGGTAGCGCTGCAACTTTTCTGGCAGCCCCCTCGCTGCAAGAAGCCGTCAGTCTGGCGGCTCTTCAGGCGCAGCCAGGTGACGCCGTGTTGATGTCACCCGCCTGCGCCAGCTTTGACATGTTTGACAACTACGAACATCGCGCTCGTGTTTTTTGCGAAGCAGTGCAAGCGTTGGCTCTTGAAGAAGGTATGTTGCTATGACCACCGGTACGCCTTCAAGCATAGCTACGCGCATGTTCGGCTGGTTGCCGGGTATGGGAGGGTTGAACACTGCGGGAAAATCGGCGCGTGACGTATTGCCTGTGCGCCTGGGTGGTCAGAGCCTGAGCGGAACGCACTCTTCACCGGTCAGCCTCTCAGGGTTTGACCAGGCGCTGGTGTGGGTGGCGGTGGCGTTGTTGATGTTTGGTCTGGTGATGGTGTATTCGGCATCCATCGCGATGCCTGACAACCCCAGATTTTCCCGATATGCACACACTCATTTTTTAATGCGTCATGTGATGTCGCTGGTGGTGGCTTTTGTGGTGGCACTGCTGGCATTTCAAGTACCAGTCAGCACTTGGGAAAAGCTGGCACCATGGCTGTTTGTTGTATCGCTGCTTCTGCTGGTGCTGGTGTTGATACCAGGCGTGGGCAAGGAGGTGTACGGGGCGCGTCGCTGGTTGCCCCTTGGCATCATGAACTTCCAGCCATCGGAACTTGCCAAGTTTGCGGTTCTTCTTTATGCGGCCGATTACATGGTTCGCAAGATGGAGGTCAAGGAAAAGTTCTGGCGCGCTGTATTGCCAATGGGCGTGGCCGTTGGCGTTGTGGGCATCCTGCTACTGGCCGAACCCGACATGGGTGCGTTCATGGTGATCGCCGTAATCGCCATGGGCATCCTGTTTCTTGGCGGTGTGAACGTCCGCATGTTTTTTCTGATCGCGACAATTCTGGTCGGTGCTTTCTGCTTGATGATTGCATTTAACGACTACCGCCGAGCGCGTATTTTTGCCTACTTGGATCCGTGGAGCGACACCAATGCACTGGGTAAGGGTTATCAACTCACTCATTCGCTGATAGCGTTTGGGCGGGGAGAAATCTTTGGCGTTGGACTCGGAGGTAGTATTGAAAAGCTGCACTGGCTTCCTGAAGCTCACACCGATTTTTTGATGGCCGTGATTGGTGAAGAGTTTGGTTTGATCGGTGTGCTCATGGTCATTGGCTTGTTCATGTGGATGGTCAGGCGCATCATGCATATTGGCCGCCAGTCGATATCACTGGACAGACTGTTTGCTGGCCTGACGGCTCAGGGAATCGCGATCTGGTTTGGTTTTCAAACTTTTATCAACATTGGCGTGAATTTGGGCGCACTGCCGACCAAGGGATTGACCCTGCCCTTAATGAGTTACGGCGGCTCGGCGATTTTGATGAATCTGATTTCGCTGGCTGTCGTTCTGAGAATTGACTACGAGAATCGGTTGCTCATGCGCGGAGGCCGCGCATGACGCAACTTTGCGCCTTGATCATGGCAGGCGGTACGGGGGGGCACATCTTCCCTGGCCTCGCCGTCGCCGAAGCCTTGCGTGACAAAGGCTGGCGTGTGCACTGGCTGGGCGGCAAGGGCAGTCCGGGCAACCCGAGCATGGAGAGCCAACTCGTACCGCCACGCGGTTTTGCATTTGAAACGATTGATTTTTCAGGCGTACGGGGCAAAGGCCCGGTCACGCTTGCTTTGCTACCACTGCGCCTGATCAAGGCGTTTTGGCAAAGCATTCAGGTGCTGCGCCGTGTCAAGCCCCATGTGGTCATTGGCTTGGGTGGCTACATAGCATTCCCGGCAGGCATGATGGCTGTTCTACTGGGCAAGCCGTTGGTTTTACATGAGCAGAACTCGGTGGCCGGTATGGTCAACAAAGTATTGGCACAAGTGGCAGATCGTGTTTTTACCGCCTTCCCGAATGTGATCAAAAACGCCCAATGGGTGGGCAACCCGTTGCGTCCAGCCTTCACCCAGCAGGATGCGCCTGATGTCCGCTTTGCGGGACGCGCCGGCCCTCTACATTTGCTGGTGGTGGGCGGCAGCCTGGGTGCCAAAGCCTTGAACAGTATCGTGCCCAAAGCGCTGGCATTGATCCCGCCAGACCAGCGGCCTGTGGTCACTCATCAAAGCGGCGCGAAGCAGATTGACGAATTGCGTGCCAATTACCAAGCGGCTGGAGTCGATGCCACGGTCACCCCTTTCATCGACGACACGGCCACCGCATTTGCTGAGGCGGATTTGATCATTTGCCGTGCAGGCGCCAGCACTGTGACTGAAATAGCAGCGGTGGGAGCGGCAGCGTTGTTTGTGCCTTTCCCGTCTGCCGTTGACGACCACCAAACAATCAATGCCCGGTTTTTGGTTGCACAGGGCGCCGGCTGGCAAATGGCACAAAGCGACATGACACCACAAATACTTGCCAGCATGATGCAAAAAACAGAGCGTGCTGCGCTCGTCAATATTGGGCTGCAGGCTAAAAAAATGCAAAAAACTGAGGCTACAGCGCATGTTGTGGCTGCTTGTGAAGAGCTCACCTCATGAGTACCGTATGAAACACGCGATTAAAAATATTCATTTCATTGGGCTGGGTGGCTCTGGCATGTCGGGTATTGCCGAAGTGCTGCACAACCTGGGTTATGTCATTTCTGGCTCCGATTTGTCGCACAGCGCCACACTGCAGCGCCTGTCAGGTATGGGTATCAAAAGCTTTGTCGGCCATGCGACAGAAAACCTGGCCAACGTGGATGCTGTCGTTACATCTACCGCTGTGCAGGCCGATAACCCCGAGGTCCTGGCGGCGCGAGAAAAGAAAATCCCGGTCGTGCCGCGCGCCCTGATGCTGGCCGAGCTGATGCGTCTGAAGCAGGGCATCGCGATTGCCGGTACGCACGGTAAAACCACCACCACCAGTCTGGTCGCCAGCATTTTGGCCGAAGGTGGGCTGGATCCGACCTACGTGATTGGTGGCCGTTTGAACAGTGCAGGCGCCAATGCCAAACTGGGCTCAGGTGACTACATCGTGGTGGAAGCGGATGAGTCGGACGCGTCGTTCTTGAACCTGCTGCCAGTCATGGCGGTGGTCACCAACATCGATGCCGATCACATGGAAACCTATGGTCATGACTTTGGCAATCTTAAAAAGGCCTTTGTCGATTTCTTGCACCGTATGCCGTTTTATGGAACGGCTGTTTTGTGCACCGATGACGCAGCAGTGCAAAGCATTGTGCCGCTGGTAACCTGCCCGATCACCAGTTATGGATTCAATGCGGATGCGCAGGTGCGTGCTGTCAATGTCAGACCGGTCGGGCCACAAATGCATTTCACAGCCCAGCGCCGCAACGGTATCACGCTGCCAGACCTGGACGTGGTGCTGAACCTGGCCGGCGAACACAATGTGCTCAATGCCCTGTCGGCAATAGCCATCGCGGTTGAACTCAATGTGCCTGATTCAGCGGTTCAAAAAGCGCTGGCCGAGTTCAAGGGCGTGGGCAGGCGCTTTCAAAGTTATGGTGACATGCCAGCCTTGGGAGGTGGTCACTTCACCGTG
This sequence comes from Polaromonas sp., assembly GCA_044378095.1. Lineage (GTDB taxonomy): Bacteria > Pseudomonadota > Gammaproteobacteria > Burkholderiales > Burkholderiaceae_C > Polaromonas. The sequence goes on along the minus strand of JBILXX010000013.1, from coordinate 7,479 downwards.
ATTGAAGACTACGGTCACCACCCGGTCGAAATGGCGGCCACTTTGTCGGCTGCACGCGGAGCTTTTCCAGGCAGGCGTCTGGTGTTGGCCTTCCAGCCGCACCGCTACACCCGCACCCGCGACTGCTTTGAAGACTTCGTCAAGGTCATGGGCGCAGCTGATGCAGTGCTGTTGTCTGAGGTATATGCCGCCGGTGAAACACCGATTGCCCTGGCCGATGGCCGGTCCCTTAGCCGAGCCCTGCGTGTTGCGGGCAAGGTAGAGCCAATTTTTGTCGATGCAATTGAAACCATGCCGCAAGCCATCGTCGACAACGCGCTCGGTGGTGATGTGGTGCTGTGCATGGGGGCAGGCTCGATTGGCGCTGTGCCGCAGAAGGTTTTAGAAATGCTACAAAAAAATGAGCTGCTTGCGCACGAAAGCAGGGTGCTATGAGTCAAAACAACGCTCAAAATAAGGCTATTTTCGGCAAAGTCGCCGTGTTGATGGGTGGCCAGTCAGCTGAGCGCGAAATCTCGCTCATGTCAGGCCAGGGCGTACTGGCAGCCTTGATGGCACGTGGTGTGGATGCCCACCCCTTTGACCCGGCTCAGCGCGATATTGGCGAGTTGAAAAAAGCTGGCTTTGACCGCTGCTTCATTACCCTGCATGGCCGCTTTGGTGAAGACGGCACAGTGCAAGGTGCGCTTGAGTTGCTGGGAATTCCATACACCGGTTCAGGCGTGATGGCGTCCAGCATCGCGATTGACAAGGCGATGACCAAGCGTGTGCTGGCCTCTGTTGGCCTGCCAACGCCGCAGCATGTGCTGCTCAGGCGCGGCGCTTACACCGCGCTGGATGTGAAAGCGGCAGTCGAAAAATTGGGTTTGCCATTGATCGTCAAACCAGCGCGAGAAGGCTCGTCTATCGGTTTGACCAAAGTCACTGCCGGGTCTGAAATGGCCGCAGCGGTTGAGCAAGCCGCCCAGCTTGATGCAGACATCCTCTGCGAGCAATTCATAGATGGCGATGAGGTGACTTGCCCGGTACTGGGCACGGGCAGCCATGCCTATGCCTTGCCTGTGATCCGGATTGCCGCCGAAGACGGCAACTACGACTATCAGAACAAATACTTTACCGACACCACCCAGTACCTGGTGCCCTGCGGCTTGCCTGAAGGCGAAGAAGCCACCATTCAGCAACTGGTTTTGATGGCTTTCCGAACGCTTAACTGCCGGGGCTGGGCGCGTGCCGATGTGATGATTGACAAGTTCACGCGCAAGCCGTATTTGCTGGAAGTCAACACCTCGCCCGGCATGACCAGCCATTCGCTGGTGCCCATGTCAGCACGCGCGGTGGATATCTCGTATGAAGACCTGTGCATTGAGATTCTCAAAACCGCAGCGCTTGACTATCAGATCGTGCAAGGAGCAACCACGTGAAGCGTACCGCGTCAGCAACAGGTCGGCCGCTCGTGCTTCCTGCAGACATCCGTTTTATGAACGGGATGTCGATGGCGTTCGCTTCGGTATTTGTGTTGATGGGCTTGCTGCTCGTGGCCTCATGGCTGTTGAAACAACCGATTTTTAATTTGAGCGCCATCTCGGTTCAAGGCGACGTGACGCACAACAACGCCGTGACCCTGCGCGCAAATGTTACTCCGCGTCTGGCAGGTAATTTTTTCACCGTGGATCTGGCGCAGACCCGTGCTGTGTTCGAGTCCGTGCCTTGGGTACGCAAAGCGGTTGTTCAGCGTCAGTTCCCGGACCGATTGAAGGTGCTTTTGCAGGAACACCAGGCAGTCGCCTACTGGGGGCCAGAAGGGGACACTCGACTGGTCAACAGCTTTGGTGAAGTGTTTGAGGCGAATCAGGCGGAGGTTGAAACCGCCGACCTGCCGCAACTCAACGGCCCGTCTGGACAAACGCCTTTGGTGCTCCAGGTCTATCGACAGTTGGCTGTCCAGTTTGAAAAGCTGGATATGGCGCTGGAGCGGCTTGAACTGACGGGGCAAGGCAGTTGGCGTGCACGGCTTGAAAGCGGTGCGGTAATCGAACTCGGGCACGGGTCAGTTGTTGAGATTGACGGCCGTACGCAACGCTTTATCGCGACGTTGAGTCAGGTGTCCTCACGCTATGGAAGAGACCTGGAGTCCGCAGATTTGCGTTACAGCAATGGCTATGCGCTCAGATTAAAAGGCGTCACCACTTTAAACCCCGGTGACAAAGACGACAGATTAGTAAAAAGGTGAAGCTTGTGGCCAAAGAATACAAAGACTTGGTAGTGGGGCTGGACATTGGAACCAGCAAAGTCATGGTGGTGGTTGCTGAGGTCATGCCCGGCGGTGACCTCAAGCTGGCGGGCCTTGGCATTGCCGCCAGCAACGGGCTCAAGCGCGGCGTCGTGGTCAATATAGACGCCACTGTGCAAAGCATTCAGCAAGCGTTAAAAGAAGCCGAGCTGATGGCTGATTGCAAGATTGCCCGTGTCTACACCGGCATCACGGGTAGCCACATTCGCGGCATCAACTCCAGCGGTATGGTGGCGGTCAAGGACAAGGAAGTCACGCAGGCCGACGTGGCCCGCGTGATTGAAACCGCCAAGGCCATCAACATTTCGACCGATCAGCGTTTGCTGCTGGTGGAGCCGCAAGAGTTTGTGATTGACGGGCAGGATGTTCGCGAGCCGATTGGCATGAGCGGCATTCGGCTGGAGGCCAAAGTTCACATCGTCACTGGCGCGCAAAGTGCTGCTGAAAACATCATTAAGTGTGTCCGCCGCTGCGGTCTGGAGGTTGACCAGCTCATGCTCAACCCATTAGCATCCAGCCTGGCCGTACTGACGCAAGACGAACAGGAATTGGGCGTGGCACTGGTTGATATTGGTGCGGGCACCACCGATGTGGCGATTTTTACCGGTGGCGCTATTCGCCACACGGCGGTCATCCCGATCGCTGGCGACTTGATAACCAGTGACATTGCGATGGCGCTGCGCACACCCACCAAAGACGCAGAAGACATCAAGGTTGAAAGTGGCTATGCCAAGCAGTTGCTGGCCGACCCCGACACCCAGGTTGAAGTGCCCGGCCTGGGCGACAGAGCACCGCGAATGCTCAGCAAGCAGGCGTTGGCTGGTGTGATTGAGCCGCGTATTGAAGAGATTTTTTCGCTTGTGCAGCAGGTCATTCGGGAGTCAGGCTACGAGGAAGTGTTGTCTTCAGGCATCGTGTTGACGGGCGGCAGCGCGGTGATGCCCGGCATGCTGGAACTCGGCGAAGACATCTTTTTAAAGCCGGTTCGACGCGGTATTCCGCGATATTCAAATTCGCTTTATGACATGGTGGCACAGGCTCGCGCCGCAACGGTGATGGGTTTGCTGGAGGAGGCGCGTCTGGCACGAATACGCGGCTACAAGGTGTCGCAAAAAGCCGGCAGTGTTCATAACGCTTTTGGTCGTGTCAAAGACTGGTTCGTCGGTAACTTTTGATGAAACACTACCCCCCTTTTATCCCCACTGCGCCGCCATACACCCGGTCAGGAGGCGCTGATCCGCCTTCATGAAAACCTTAAAAACGCATTGATTTTTATTTTTGGCAACTGCAATTTAACAAAACAGGAGGCTCACCATGAGCATCGAAATGATTGAGATCGAAGAGTTCAACCAAGGCACACAAATCAAGGTGATTGGTGTGGGTGGTGGTGGTGGCAACGCGGTCGGTCACATGATCGAGTGCGGCGTGCAGGGCGTGGAGTTCATCTGCGCCAACACCGACGCGCAGGCGCTCAGCCGTGGCAATGCGCACAAGACGATTCAGTTGGGTGGCAGCGGTCTGGGTGCAGGCAGCAAGCCTGACAAAGGTCGTGAAGCAGCCGAGCTGGCAGTAGACGACATTCGCAGTGCCATTGATGGCGCGCACATGTTGTTCATCACTGCAGGCATGGGTGGAGGTACGGGTACCGGCGCTGCACCTGTCATCGCGCGCATCGCCAAAGAAATGGGCATTTTGACGGTCGGCGTGGTCACAAAACCGTTTGAGTTTGAAGGTGGTCGCCGCATGACCAATGCTGATCTGGGCCTGGCCGAGCTGGAAGCCAATGTCGATTCACTGATCGTGGTGCTCAATGAGAAGCTGCTTGAAGTGCTGGGCGACGATGTGACGCAGGACGAAGCCTTTGCGCATGCCAACGACGTGCTGAAAAATGCCGTGGGCGGTATTGCCGAAATCATCAACGAGTATGGCAACGTCAACGTCGACTTTGAAGATGTGCGTACCGTGATGGGCGAGCCAGGCAAAGCCATGATGGGCACCGCGGTAGCCAATGGTCCCGACCGAGCGCGCATTGCGGCTGAACAGGCTGTCGCTTGCCCACTGCTTGAAGGCATTGATCTGTCAGGTGCCAAGGGCGTGTTGGTACTGGTGACGGCTGCCAAGGGCTCGCTCAAACTGAGCGAATCCAAATTGGCGATGAACACCATACGCGCCTACGCCTCGGCAGATGCGCATGTGATTTACGGCGCAGCGTACGACGACAAGTTGGGTGACGACATCCGCGTGACCGTGGTCGCCACAGGCCTCAGCCGCCAGGGCGCGCGTCGCCATGCGCCACCGCTTCAGGTACTGCGAACTGGGACCGATAACGTGCCTTTCAATGTGCCAACGCTGCTCAACTCTGTCGCAGGCATGGGTGGTTCGTCCCAGTCCGCAATGGGTTCAGCACAACCCGACTACGGCAACATGTCCGTGCCCAGCGTGTGGCGCACCAACCGAACGCAAGCGGCTGCCAAGGTGGATGCGCTGGCATCGGGCGGCATGGATGATTTTGAGATACCCGCGTTTTTGCGTAAACAGGCAGACTGATATTTTTCACGCGCTCTCTGCCCGAGGCAGAGAGCGCGTGAAAAACAGGGCATTCAAGAATATTTAAAATAGCGATATGCTCGCTCAAAGAACTCTCAAAACCCTCACCAAAGCCGTTGGCGTCGGCCTGCACAGTGGTCAGCGTGTTGAACTGACCCTGCGGCCTGCAGCGCCTGATACGGGGATTGTTTTTCGACGGGTGGATTTGCCGCAGCCTGTTGACATACCGATTTCAGCGCTGGCAGTCACTGACACGCGCCTGGCATCGACCATCTCCAACGGCAGTGCCAAAGTCTTTACGGTGGAACACCTGATGTCTGCCTGCGCGGGATTGGGGTTGGACAACCTGTACGTCGACATTACCGCTGAAGAAGTGCCCATTCTTGATGGGTCGGCTTCTTCATTTGTATTCCTGCTGCAATCCGCTGGCATTGAGCTTCAGAACGCGCCCAAGCGATTTGTACGCCTTTTGAAAACCGTTGAAGTCCGTGAAGGCGAGGGCGCCAGCACCAAGTGGGCACACCTGTCCCCTTACGACGGTTACAAGCTGAGTTTTGAAATTGACTTTGACCACCCGGCGGTTGACTCTACTGGCCAGCGGGTAGAGTTTGACATGAGCTCAGGCTCTTACACCCGCGATATCGCCAGAGCCCGTACCTTCGGCTTTACCAAAGACGTGGAGATGATGCGCGCCAACGGTCTGGCCATGGGCGGGGGCCTGGACAACGCCATCGTGATAGACGACTACAAGGTGCTGAACAGCGACGGCCTGCGTTACAACGACGAATTCGTCAAACACAAAATCCTCGATGCGATGGGTGACCTGCATTTGCTGGGCAAGCCACTGCTGGCAGCCTACAGCGCATTCCGCTCAGGGCACGCGCTGAACAACAAGCTGCTGCGCGAATTGCTGGCGCACAAGGATGCGTATGAAGTCGTCACGTTTGAAGACGAAAAGCGTGCGCCCAAAGGTTTTGCCACATTGGCGCCTGCCTGGTAATTCACGGCCCCTCAAGTCACTATGCCGTTTGTCCGGGCGCTTTTTCTGCTTCTGCTATTGACCTCGGCTGTACTCTTTCTGTTTTATGCCATCACCGGGCAAGCCCGCTACAAACGCTATGGCTTGATCACACTCAAATGGACGTTAATAGCCGGATTCGGCTTTTTTTCCGTGCTGGTTCTCGAGCGCATCGCATAGGGTATTTTGATCAAGTCCACCGCAGTTACGTTGAGGTGTGCAAGCATGCTTGGGTTACCCATAATCCAAGCAAACCAGCGGGCTGGATTTGCTGGGCGCCCCATTACTTCAGCGCTTTTAGGAAATCAGCGCGATGCACTCCGTATTCAGCCAGAGCAGACGTAACTTCTTGTGGAGTCAGTTTTCCCATCGTTTCCTTCGCGATCAGTTCGGTTTCCTTGGCACTCAGTTCGTTTACCAGCTTCTGAAGCTTGACTAATGCAGCTTTGGCCTGTAATTCTTTCGGCGTAGAGGCATTGGCGACTGAATTCTGGAATTTGTACATAAAAAGAGCTTCGAGCCGGTCTAATTGTTCCTGGATCGTGAGGGAAAGGCCGACAGCTTCGATTTCTTTGTATCGCGCTGCGACGGCCTTGGGTTCTGAGTCAGCAACGGTTGATCCACTAAAAAGGTCCCGGTTCGCAGCCCTTTCCGGTTGCGTGATGGTTTGGTGGCGTTATCTATGTCTTCATTGCAAGGTAACTTGCGTGGGCAAAATCAAGAAATCGCTTTGCGCCGCCTTCTGGGTACGCATAGCATTGTCGAGTTGGGCGACGACGAAACTTTTAGCGTTGGTCGCAAATGGCGTTCTGCGTTGAATAAGCTGGGCTTTCTTTATCCTGAAGTTCCCCCCGCCTCAGAAACCTCGCAAAGCGAAATTGGACCGGTTGACACCATCACGCCCAACGGCTGGCGGCTGATTCGTGCAGATACAGTGCCCGCCATGCAAGAATGTTTTTTGCGGGCCCTGGCTGCGCATTACATCCCTTCAGTATTAGAACCAAAGTTTGGGTTTTCGGTGTTCTCCCCCCTGCGACATACGCTCAGCATCATGCTCGAGTTAGAGCGGCAAACTGGGGTAAGTTATCTCAACTTTGTTGAAATGGCGATTGTTGTGCAACTGACTAGCAGTGACGAATTACTTTCTGATATTGCTGCCCAGGTTCTGACGTTGCGTGCGCGGCGGCTTGCTTTGCCTAACAAGCGCAAGTTCGACCGTCATGAGCGCGAAGCCGCTGCGGCACTGCACGGATACGCAGCTGGTACTTTCAATGACTACGCGGACACTAATTTGCGCTATCTCAAGGCCACAGGGCTTGTGCAAAGCAAAGGGCGCGGTATCTCGCTAGTTCCAGAAAAGCACGTTTTCGTTGAGAAACTGGTTCAGGACACTGCGATTCCCGATTCTGAACGCTCATACTTTGTCACGCTGTGTAACGGCGCATCGCTGCCGACTGATAACAAGGATGCCGCGTTGGCGGTTCTGGACGATCTGTTGTGACCTGCCCCCTTCCAGCCGTACCAGCGTAAATTCCAGGAAGTCCGTCACTATGGAGAATGACGGACATGAGAAAAAGCAGATACACAGAAGAGCAGATCATTGGTTTCATCAAGCAAGCCGAGG
>JBILXX010000094.1:0-12981 GCA_044378095.1 Polaromonas sp. | reverse complement strand
GCGAGAAGCGAGGGGGAATTGATGCGCTAACCCTGAGCCAGTGCCAAGCCAAGCTAAAAGTGCTTAAAATTTAAGCGCTAAGCGAGTTTGGGTGTTTGCTGATTTTTAATTCTGCAAGTCCCTCATTGAAGTGAAATTAAAAAGTGTCGATCCTGATGTTCAAGCAGGTGCTGATGTCCGCATCAAGTGGTCAAACGCACCCAGCGCGGCCTTGGCACCATCACCTGCGGCAATGATGATTTGCTTGAACGGCACCGTGGTGGCGTCCCCCGCTGCAAATACACCGGGCACAGACGTCTGACCTTTGGCGTCCACAATGATTTCGCCGTGCTTGCTCAGCTCGACGACCCCTTTGAGCCAGTCTGTGTTGGGCACCAGGCCAATCTGAATAAACACGCCTTCGAGCGCGACGGTGTGTAGTTGCTCTGTAGCCCGATCTTTGTAGATCAGCGCATTGACTTTTTCGACGCCTGTAATCTCGGTGGTTTGCGCGTTGCTGATCACCGTGACATTGGGCAAGCTGTGCAGTTTGCGGACCAAAATGGCATCAGCGCGCAGAACTTTGTCAAACTCGATCAGGGTCACGTGACCCACCACACCTGCCAGGTCAATGGCCGCTTCAACGCCTGAATTGCCGCCACCAATGACGGCCACATGCTTGCCCTTGAACAGCGGGCCATCGCAATGCGGGCAATAGGCCACGCCCTTGTTTTTGAACTCACGCTCGCCTGGTACGTTGATGTTTTTCCAGCGCGCACCGGTTGAAATCACCACCGACTTGCTGTGCAATGTGGCGCCGCTCTCCAGCTGAACTTCAATCAGGTTTTTGTCCAGACCGGTGTTGAGCACCAGCGCTTTGGCGCGCTGCATGTTCATGATGTCCACGCCAAGACTGCGCACTTGCTGCTCAAGTGCCAAGGCAAATTTTGGGCCTTCGGTTTGCGGCACAGAGATGTAGTTTTCAATGCCCAGGGTGTCCAGCGTCTGGCCGCCAATGTTCTCACTGGCGATTCCGGTGCGAATGCCTTTGCGCGCGGCGTACACCGCCGCGGCCGCACCCGCAGGGCCACCGCCGACGATCAGCATGTCAAAGGTTTCTTTGGCATCAATTTTTTTGGCTTCGCGCTCGATGCCTTTGGTGTCGATTTTCGCCAGAATTTCTTCCAGGCTCATCCGGCCCTGGCCGAATTCAACGCCGTTCAAAAAGACGGTCGGCACAGCCATGATCTGGCGCTCCTTGACCTCGTCCTGGAAAGATCCGCCTTCAATCATGGTGGCGCGGATGCGTGGGTTCTGCACCGCCATCACATTGAGCGCCTGCACCACGTCCGGGCAGTTGTGGCAGGTCAGCGACACAAAGACCTCGAAGTTGAAGTCGCCCTCCAATCCACGAATCTGCTCAAGGATTTCTTCCTCAACCTTGGGCGGGTAGCCGCCAATTTGCAGCAGCGCCAGAATCAATGATGTGAACTCATGCCCCATCGGCAGCCCTGCAAAGCGCGGGCCGTGGTCTTCACCGGGGCGGTTGATAGAAAACGAAGGCTTGCGTTGCCTGTCGTCCCTGCTCTCGGTTAGTTTGACCAAAGGAGATGACTCAGCCACATCCTGCAGAAGCGACCGCATCTCACCAGAGGCTGGGCTGTCGTCTAGCGAAGCGACAATTTCAATCGGCGCGGTGGAGCGTTCGAGGTAGCTTTTCAGTTGTGCTTTGGTGGCGTCGTCGAGCATGGCGGATTCACTTTCAAAATCAGAGGGAAACAAAAAAGCCCGGTGCAGCACTTGGCTGCGCCCGGGCCTTTTGAGGGACGGGCAGGGCGCTTAGATCTTGCCGACGAGGTCAATCGACGGGGCAATTGTTTTGGCGCCTTCGTTCCACTTGGCAGGGCAAACCTGGCCTGGGTGAGCGGCGGTGTACTGGGCAGCCTTGAGCTTGCGCAGGGTTTCTTTCACATCACGGGCGATTTCGTTGGAATGCACTTCAGCGGTTTTAATCACGCCTTCAGGGTTGATCACAAACGTGCCGCGCAGTGCCAGACCTTCTTCAGGGATGTACACGTCAAACGCTTTGGTCAGCACATGGGTTGGGTCGCCGACCAAAGGGAACTTGGCCTTGCCAACGGCAGGAGAAGTCTCGTGCCACACCTTGTGCGAGAAATGGGTGTCGGTCGTGACGATGTAAACCTCAGCACCGGCTTTCTGGAACTCGGCATAGTTGTCGGCTGCGTCTTCGACTTCGGTTGGGCAGTTGAAGGTGAATGCCGCTGGCATGAAAATCAGGACAGACCACTTGCCCTTCATCGATTCGTCGGACACGTCAATGAACTTGCCATTGAGAAACGCGGTGGTTTTGAAGGGGACGATGCTGGTGTTGATAAGTGACATGGTGATCCTTGAGGTTGGTTTGAATACTGATAGCAGGATGCGGTTTTGCATCGCAGAACGCATGTTAGGGTAAACAAGGGTAATTGACCAGCCAAAATCGATTGATAAAAACTAAATGGTGAATAGTTATTGATGTGGCCATCGGGTCCAAATGCTGGACATCACCACAATTGAGCGCATGGTTACTGAAGTCAAGCTCTAACTTTGGCGAAATGAAGCCTTGCCCGACGCAAACGCTCTAGGAAATGTAGCCACAGAAATCGCTTGGCGGCTAAGTGATTGACTGTTGACCTGCCATCGGCTTCAAACTACTGTTGACCTTGCACCGTGAACGACTGTTTCCGACGACATTGCGGCAATAGCGTTTCGCAGATTCACTACGCGAAAGCTGACTTTGAAAACCGCCTGTCATGGATCACTCACGATCAGAGATTTCATCACCGACTATAAGGTGATGCAGTCGCTTTCGCTGGTAGCGCTACGACAGGCAGCATTTCTTGTATTTCTTGCCGCTGCCGCACGTGCAGGGGTCATTGCGACCGACCTTGGTGCGCACTTTGACGGCTTCCCGGAGCAAGGCTTTCAAGTTGCCCGGCTTGCCCATGTTCTTAGTCAGAGCGTCCTTGGTGTCGTCCTGCTCCCATGGAAAGTCTAGATTAAGCCCGAATCGCAACGCCTGATCGCTTGGCCGTACACAGACCCCGAACCAGGTCTGGGCATGCTGGGTGTATTTCCGCGCATGGCAGTGCCTTTGCAGCGCCGGTCCGGCAACGCCAATAGGGTCGTCATTGCAGTGAATCGTGAGGCCGGTGCCGCCGCTGCCCAGACCCACGGTGACATCATGATTCTTGCCATCAGCGATACCCAGTTTGGCAATCCGTTCGATGCCGGCGCTGACCTCAAGCACAGTGTCCTCGCCGAGCGTCAGCAGCGTGAACCCAAGGTCGATAGTCGCGGGATCAGGCCGTGCCTCGATTGCCTTGACAATGCGCCCAAGTGCTGTCGCGCTGAGCCGCGTCAAAATGCCTTCGGGGGTACCCTTTCCGGGGATGCCTTCGCGCCGGACCAACATCGCGAGATCGAGGTCGGCGGAGATATCGTCGTCCAGCATGACCATGGTGTGCGCATCGTCCACCCAAAGATTCTGTTTCAGATGGTAGGACAAGATCGTCAGCTCATGTGACGCCATCAGCTTGTCGGTGTACCAAGTCCTGCGATCCAAATAGCTCAAGAAGTGCAGCGGCGAGCTGAGCATTTCGGTCATCGCATCGAGTGCGAAAACGTCCATTACGAATGGCGGCGAAATCGTGTCGGTCGCCGCGAACTTCAGGAATTGCCGGGCCTGAAAGCTCAACGCCGGATAGTGGTCTGAGACCAAGCAGATCAAGTAGATTCTCTTGAGACTTGCCGGTAGCGTCACGGAGTTGCCAACGCCATCTTTGAAGGAGCACTTGCCTTCCTCGATAAGCTTCGCGCAGCGATAGGCTTGATCGCTGGAATCCTGAATGCTCTTCTTGAAGTCGTCTTTGATTTGCAAGTCATTGCCCTTCCGGGCCTCAAGCGTCAGGCGTTTAGATTTCGCCTGCAGGACCAAGGCGCGATTTCCGAACAGCACCAGCACATCGATTTCAGCGAGCTTGGTACCCTTCGATTCGTAGATGTCGATGTTGGCAAGCACGTTCTCCGCGCCAAATACCTGCCGGAGGCGCTCAACGGCAAACTGCTCGACGAAGACACCGCGGTTTTGCATAGCGGTGCTGACATAGGCCTTGTCAGCACCCATCCAGTAGAACGGCGTTTCATACAACGCTTCCACGAGGCTGTAGATGTGGAAAAGCAGGAAATTGCCGTCCGGCATGCGAATGAGCGGACTTGCGTTGGCGATATTGAAATCGTGTAGCGCGTGGAACTGTCCGTTAGTTACGCCTGGAGGGACCGTGAAGGCGGAGAGGACCCTATCGACAATTACTGGATCGATGTGTCCGTAGTCGGCGACTTCCTGCACCGAGAATGCATTGCCGGGCAGCAATGTCCATGTCTCTTGAGGCTGCCCACGCATGGCGCGCATGACTGCGATAGCCTTTTCATCTTGCAACCGGGAAACGGCAAAGGCGACGTTGCGTGCGTCGTGGATCGAGAAGCCTTTGTTGGCGATGAGCCACGGGTCATCATTCGCGTACTTCGCGGGCGAGAAGTCGCGGTACTGAAAGCTGTATGCGGACTCGCCGCCATAGAAGATTGGTTCGCGCAGTGCCGCGCCATTGGTGAAGGGATTGAAGCCTTTTTCGGCGATCTTGGCTGGATCCATGTCCTGCCAAAACGATGCTGTCATCGCGTTGTGGATCTCTTCCAGCAAGGCTTCCGTGGACTCGATGTACTTTTCTAGGACTGGGGTTGCAGGAAGCGTGTAGTCAATCGGGCTTTTGAGCATGAGTCCGATCAGGGTAGATGTCTCCGTACGGATCAGCCGACTCTTCGTAAAGAGGTGCTGCATGTCCTCGGCCTTCATCTCCCCAGCATAGTGGATCATGTTGTCGCGTGAGCATAAGTAGGCAACGGCGTGCGCGTAGCCAGGCGACGCGCAGAGGCTTGCCAAATCGTCAAAAATCTCTTGCTCAGAACGCATGCGACTTTCCTTTTAATCTGTTAATTTTTTTTCAACCAAATCTATTGGATCATTGATCAATTTTTACTTCAACGGCGCACTTGATGGGTACCGTAAGCAGACATTTGCAAAAGTCGGCTCTTGGCCTCAAAGCAGGCGTTGGCGAAGTTTTTCACCGTTCTTGCTGATCCATGCCGCTACCTTACTTTGAGCGTCTTTTGGAATTCAATGGTGGCTATCTAGCGACATCGTCTAACTTTGAAGATCTGGTGCTCATTAACTTCGGAGGCGCCGCACGTAAGTTATTGATTTTATTAGGCTGCAGATGGGTGAATTGATGGTGATGCCCAAATACCGGTTTCGGCGGCCGAGGAATCGAAAATACAATCTCTCGATGCACCACGCCCTCAGTCATACACGCAGGTTCAACTTGATGAGGTTTGTTCTGTGCTGGATGGCTCTTTGGGCATCAACGGGTCATGCGGCGGATGTGCATGTCGCGGTTGCTGCCAACTTCAGCGCGCCCATGAAGCGCATTGCCGAAGAATTTGAAAAGGAAACGGGTCATCAAACCGTTTTATCGTTTGGTTCAACCGGCAAGTTGTACGCACAAATAACCAACGGCGCACCATTTGATGTGTTTTTGTCGGCTGATAACCAAACCCCTGTCAAACTTGAAAAAGAAGGTTCAGCGGTCGCTGGCTCGCGCTTGACTTATGCCACCGGTCGGCTGGTGCTCTGGTCGGCCAAACCTGGCCTGGTCGATGACAAGGCGGCGGTGCTCATGCGCAACGACTTCAAACGGCTGGCCATTGCCGCGCCCAAATTGGCCCCGTATGGTGCGGCGGCGACACAGGCCTTGACCCAAATTGGCATGCTGCCCTTGCTGCAATCCAAGCTGGTGACGGGTGACAGCATTGGACAGGCATACAGCATGGTGGCTACAGGCAATGCTGAGCTGGGTTTTGTGGCCATGTCGCAGGTGTTTGGAGATGGCAAGCTTAAAAGCGGCTCGGCTTGGGTTGTACCCGCCAATTTGCACAGCCCGCTCAAACAGGATGCTGTTTTGCTTGTACGCGGCAAAAATAACCAAGCGGCGCAGCAACTGCTCGTATTTTTAAAGTTAGGTCAAGCCCGGGCAATCATGAATTCGTTCGGTTACGAATGATGGAAGCGACCTGGCAAGCCGTCTGGCTAACCGTCAAACTGGCGGGCATCACGACGCTGATTTTGCTGTTGCTGGGCACACCGCTGGCCTGGTGGCTGGCCACCACACGGTCATGGCTCAAAGGCCCGGTCAATGCTGTGGTGGCATTGCCACTGGTGCTGCCACCCGTGGTGATTGGCTTTTATCTGCTGGTGCTGATGGGGCCTAACGGCCCGGTGGGGCACCTCACCCAATCGCTGGGCCTGGGGCTACTGCCTTTTACTTTTGCCGGGCTGGTGGTGGGGTCGATTTTTTATTCATTGCCGTTTGTGGTGCAGCCGCTGGCCAATGCGTTTGCGGCGCTGGGTCGCGCCCCACTAGAGGCCGCTGCCACGCTGCGTGCATCGCCGCTTGACACCTTTTTCAGCGTGGTGCTTCCTTTGTCAAAACCTGCTTACATTACCGCGGCAGTCATGGGGTTTGCGCATACCGTCGGCGAGTTTGGCATTGTGTTGATGCTGGGCGGCAACATACCTGGTCAGACGCGAACCCTGTCCGTGCAAATTTACGACCATGTGGAGGCACTTGAATATGCACAGGCGCACTGGCTGGCAGGTGGGTTGATGGTGTTTGCTTTTGCTGTGCTGTTGGCACTGCATTGGCTGCAACCGAAGAAGGCCGCATGAACGGCATCAAGGCCAATTTCAAGCGCACTGTCGGTGACTTTTCACTTGACGTTGATGTGCTGCTGCCGGGGCGTGGCGTCAGTGCCATTTTTGGCCCGTCAGGCTCGGGTAAAACCACCTTGCTGCGCTGCATGGCTGGGTTGGCGCGCGTACCCAGCGGCTATTTTGCCGTCAACGGTGACGTTTGGCAGGACGATGCCAGGCAGGTGTTCACGCCCGTCTACAAACGGTCCCTGGGCTACGTGTCGCAAGCGGCCAATCTGTTTGCCCATTTGAGCGTGCAGGGCAATCTGGACTATGGGCTCAACCGCATCCCGCTGGCACAGCGCAGGGTTGCAATGGATCAGGTGGTTGACTTGCTGGGCATCCACAAACTGCTGTCACGGCAGCCAGCCACGCTGTCGGGCGGTGAAGCGCAGCGCGTGGCCATCGCCAGAGCCCTGGCCACCAGCCCGCAACTGCTGCTGATGGACGAGCCGCTGGCCGCGCTGGACGTGCAGCGCAAGGCCGAGGTGCTGCCGTACCTGGAGCGGCTGCACGCCGAACTGGCTATTCCCATCGTTTACGTTAGTCACGCACCTGATGAAGTCGCGCGGCTGGCCGACCACTTGGTGCTGCTGGATGCAGGCCAAGTCACGGCCAGCGGGGCCACGCGCGAACTGATGACCCGGCTGGACTTGCCGCTGGCCTACGGTGATGCGGCTGCCGCCATCCTTGAAGCGGTGGTCACGCGGGTCGAACCTGACTATCACCTGAGCCATGCCGAATTTGAAGGCGGGCAGATCAGTGTGCTGAACCCGAACCTGAAAATTGGCCAACGGGTGCGCCTGCGTGTGCAGGCGCGTGACGTCAGCCTGACGCTGGAGCGCCAGCACGGTACCAGCGTGCTGAACATCTTTGCCGCCACGGTGGCTGTTATCAGCGCTGACAGCCCCGGCCAGGTGATGGTCGCGCTAGACGCAGGCGGCAGCACACTGCTGGCCCGCATCACGCAAAAGTCGCTTGAAACGCTGCAACTGCAGCCTGGGAGCCCTGTTTTTGCCCAGGTCAAGGGTGTGGCGGTCTTAGGTTAGGCCTACGGACGCTATAAAAACAGTAGCTGCTTGCGCCCGTATTAATTGAGCTAAAGCACTAAAACATGCCTGAAATGGGTCAGAAAATAGCCAGAAATCAGCCTGAAACTGGTTCTGACCAGCGCTAGGGCCTGACGCCAGGCGTTTCAATTGGCATACCTCTGGCGCGCACGGCAAGGTGCAGTTCCAGCTCGACCAGCTCAGGTGAACCATAAGCAAACGGCTCGGCGCGCACGCCGCTCATGCAGTTGCGCAGGCGGCGTTGCAAGGAGCCCAGGCTTTGCCATTCCAGCCGGTACAGCGGGTAGCCAGTAGGGTGCGCTTGCGGAATCTGGCTGCTGCCTAATTTGCCGCCTGCATTGCTGTCGTGGCATTGGGCGCAGGACAGGTTGAGCTGGCCAATGCGCTGGGCGTAGCGCTGCTGCCCTTGCTGGCGGTAGCTTTCAAGGCGTTTGTCGTCGGGCGGCGCAACCGGCAGGCCGCGTGACTGGTGGGCGATATAGCTTTCGAGGCTCAGCAAGTCCTGGCTTTCAAAGCGCAGCGGTTCGGCCTGCTGGTGTTTTTGCCTGCACTGGTTGATGCGCTGGCTCAAATTGATGGGGCGCTTCAGGTTGTCGTCAAAAGCCGGGTATCGGCTGGCGACACCTTTCATGCTGGCTTGAGTGTGGCAACTGGCGCAGCTTTTGGCGTTGCCGCTGGTGGTGCTTTGCCACAATGCCTCACCACCCTTGACCCATAGCATGCCAGGGTTCAGGTTGTCGTCCTTTTGCATGGCCTGGGTCGATGCGGACATGAATTCAGTGCCAGATTTACGTTGATTTTCAACTTTAGCGCTCTGGGAATGGGCGCAAGCAGCTACGAAAAGCAGAGCAAATGCGAACGGGCGCATCAAGTCACCGTCAGCGTCAGCGTCAGGGTTTCCGTCTGGTTAAACCCATTGTCACCCTCCCAGGTCAGCGCCAGTGTGCCGCTGTCGGTTGCGATGGTGTGGAACGCCAGATACGGGTTGGCGGCAACCGCTGAAAACAGCTCGGCGCTGAAGACCAGCTCGCCGTTGTAGCGGCAGCTGAACCTTCTGATGATGTCACGCGGAAGAATCTTGCCGCTGTCGTCTGGCCGATAACCGGTTTCCATCGGATGGCCGATGGTGGCGCGAATCTCTATGACCTCGCCACGTTTGGCGGTTTTCGGGGCGCTGATGAGTGTTCTAGCCATGAATGTTCCGGCGCCGGGCCGCCCCAAGCAGGAACAGCGCCCCCTCGGGGGGCAGCGTCATACACGAAGTGAAAAGCGTGGGGGTCATACTCAGGTTTCGATGCACGCCGCTAGGGTGACGATGACGTCAGCGGTGTGTGACCAATAGGTGCCGTCGCTCATCTGCGCCACGGCAACCAGTTTTTGCGTGGTAGCCAGCCGGATGCGGGTGCTGACGCTGGCTTTGCCATAGCGCGGGCCGAGGGTGAATTTGGCGACTTCGCGCTGCGGGTTTTTCTCATTGAAGACGGCAATGGCTTTGACGTGATTTGCCGCCGTCATCGGGCTGTCAACCACCACGGTAATCGGCACCACGTTGCCGTTTTCAACCAGTTCGGCAACGTCAAGCTTGACTTTGCCTGGCGTGACTTTCTGGCCTGCCGCGTAGTTTGATACCGCAGCCGACAGCTCATCACTTTGAGCCAGGGCAGGGCGCACCAGCAGGCTGACGGCCAGGCCGGTGCTGGCTGCCATGACTTGTCTGCGGGTGGGGTGCTTGTCAAGGGTCATTGTTTAAGCGTCATCAAATAGGCCAGAACGTCTTCAATCTGCTGCGCTGCCAGCAGCGGTCGGCCCCGCAGATTATTGGCAACCTGGGTCAATCCATTGGTCGCATGGTAGGCGGGCATGAGCGTGTCCGGGTTCAGCCGCCGGCTGTCGGCCAGCCGCAAGCGCAACTGGCCTTCAGACCAGCGGCTGCCCGCGCCGGCCAGACTGGGTGCCAGGTTGCCCTGAAACCTCTCCTCGGGCAAGGGGCCGGTGTGGCACAAAAGGCATAAACCCACCTGTCGGTTGACAACAATCGCGCGGCCTTGGGCTGCGTCGCCCGGCGTGCCGGTCAGCGAGGCAGGGATCGCGTCGCCGACCACCACGTACTCGCTGGTTTGGGCAAACGCTGGAAGGCAGAGCGCCCACAGCGCCTGAGCCAGCCACCGGGCCACGTGCATCTTCAGGCCCTTTTCAGGTTCTGGTTTTTCAGTGGCAAGTCCCGAATCCGCCTGCCCGTCGCCGCAAAAATCGCATTCAGCACTGCCGGCGCGGCCACCGCAATGGTGGGCTCGCCAACACCGCCCCAAAAGCCGCCAGACGCCACAATCACGGTCTCGACCTTGGGCATCTCGGCCAGCTTCATGACCGGGTAGGTGTTGAAGTTTTCCTGCTCGATGCGGCCGTCCTTGACGGTGCATTCACCATACAGCGCAGCACTCAGACCATACACAAACGAGCCTTCGACCTGAGCCTCAATTTGCTGTGGGTTCACGGCATAGCCGCAATCTGTTGCGGCCACGATGCGGTGGACTTTGAGCACCCCGTCGTTGCTGACCGACACCTCGGCGCAAGCGGCCACGTAACTGCCAAAGCCCATGGTTTGTGCCAGACCCCTGAAGACTTTCTGGCCATTGACATCCGGCGCAGGCTTGCCCCAGCCCGCGCGCTCGGCAGCGGCATTGAGCACCGCCAGGTGCTTGGGATGGTCGGCCATCAGCTTGCGCCGCAGGGCCAGTGGGTCTTGCTGGGTGGCTGCGGCAATTTCATCGATGAACGATTCAAGATAAATCGCGTTTTGGTTCAAGTTAACCCCGCGCCAAAAGCCCGGCGGCACATGCGGGTTTCGCATGGCGTGGTCAATCAGCAGGTTGGGAAAGCTGTAGCCAATGGGCGACTCAACGCCTGATGCATTCAGCCCCTGGAAAACCACCGGATCCCTGCCGTTGACCACGTTTTGCGGCGCCACGCCTGCCAGAATCGACTGGCCAGAAATGCGCATGTGCAGCCCGGTGATGTTGCCTTGTGCGTCCAGCCCGGCCGTCATCTTGCATTGTGTGATGGGGTGGTACCTGCCGTGCAGCATGTCTTCTTCGCGCGACCAGATCATCTTGATGGGCGTTCCTGGCATTTCTTTGGCGATCGCGACCGCCTGGCGCACATAGTCGGTCATGCCGCGTCTGCCAAAGCCGCCACCCAAGAGCATTTTGTACACATCGCATTGCGCAGCGGGCAGGCCTGATGCCTCAGCGCAGGCGGCCAGCGCGGCCTCGCCGTTTTGCGTCGGGCACCATACCTCGCACCGGGTAGGTGTCCATTTCGCCGTGGCGTTCATGGTCTCCATGGTCGCGTGGTTTTGGTAGGGGTATGAGTAAACCGCTTCAAGCTTGCGTGGGCTCGCCGCTATGGCGGCTTTGGCGTCGCCGTTTTCATTGCCCGACACGGCTTGCGGCGCGTCGAGACCGGCTTTCAAAATGGCGGCGATGCTGGCGCTGCTGACGCTTTCGTTCGGGCCGTTGTCCCAGACGATGGGCAACGCATCCAGGGCGGTTTTGGCGCGCCACCAGGTGTCGGCCACTACGGCCACGGCGCTGTCGCCCACACGCACGACTTTTTTCACGCCGGGGCGTTTTTCAATCGTGGCGGCGTCAAAGCTTTTGAGCTTGCCGCCAAACACCGGGCAGTCCTTGATGGCGGCGTTCAGCATGCCGGGCAGGACCAGGTCGCTGGCGTACATCTGTTTGCCGGTGGTTTTGTCCACCGTGTCCAGCCGAGCCAGGCGCTTGCCTGTCAGCTTCCAGTCTTTTGGTTCTTTCAGCGCAATGGCCGTGGGCGGCGTGACTTTGGCTGCAGCCACAGCAACCTTGCCATAGCTTGTTTTGCGGCCTGATGGTGTGTGGGTGATAACGCTGCTGGCGGCTGCGCACTCGCTGACGGGCACTTTCCATACGTCGGCTGCGGCTTGCACCAGCATCATGCGGGCAGCGGCACCGCCTTTGCGAACGTAGTCTTGTGACTCGCGTATGCCCCGGCTGCCACCGGTACTGAAGTTGCCCCATACCCGCGCGCGCGCCAGGTTTTGACCCGGTGTGGGGTATTCGGTCGTGACTTTGGCCCAGTTTCCGTCGAGTTCTTCAACCACAAGCTGCGCCAGCCCTGTCAATGTGCCCTGGCCCATTTCAGACCTTGCAATGCGCACGATGATGCTGTCGTCAGGTTTGACGACTACCCAGGCGTTGACCTCTGCAGGTCTGGCGTCTTGCGCCATGGCACTGCCCGCGAACGGTATGTGAAAGGCAACAACCAGTCCGGTCGATGCCGTCGCGCCAAGAAAGCCGCGCCGCGAGAGTTTGCCTGTTGGGGTCAGGGCGATGGTGTTTGCCGGGTTTTGTGCAGTCGTGTTCATGTCGTGCTCCCGTCTGCGTGAACAATTGCCAGTGCGGCGCTCTTTGTGCTGCCCTGAGCCACGGCCTTGATGCCCGCGCGTACACGGTTGTAGGTGCCGCAGCGGCAGATGTTGGTCATCGCCTCGTCAATGTCTTTGTCCGTCGGGTTGGGCTTGGCTTTAAGCAGCGCAGCGGCGGCCATCAGCATGCCACTTTGGCAAAAACCGCATTGCGGCACGTCCAGAGCAGCCCAGGCTTTTTGCAGCGGGTGCGAACCGTTGGGCGACAGGCCTTCAATCGTGATGATTTTTGCGCCGGCGCTAACTGTCGAAGCCGGCCGGACGCAACTGCGTGTGGGTACACCATCAATGTGCACCGTACACGCGCCGCACTGGGCCACACCGCAGCCGTATTTGGTGCCGGTCAGCCCCAGTTGTTCGCGTATCACCCACAGCAGCGGCGTGTCTGCCTCTGCTTCAAAGTCTCTGACTTTGCCGTTCACATTGAGCTTGGCCATGGTTGTCTCCAGGGGTTCAAAAAAATAAGTATGAATACTGAGGGACTTGCAGAATTAAAAATCAGCAAACACCCAAACTCGCTTAGCGCTTAAATTTTAAGCACTTTTAGCTTGGCTTGGCACTGGCTCAGGGTTGGCGCATCAATTCCCCCTCGCTTCTCGCAA
>JBILXX010000093.1:0-13224 GCA_044378095.1 Polaromonas sp. | reverse complement strand
AAAAATCTCATCTTGCGGTTCTCCTGCATGTAGCGGGCCCGGCTTATGGGGGTGTCTTGCATCCCTTCTCCATAAACCGGACAGATTACTTGCTAAAAACCGGACAAATCATTTACTGCTGACAATGACTAAACAGTCTTTGTGACACGGCCAACAGCCAACTACCATGGCGCGTCATTAAACTTCGCCCCGCTCAACAGCCCCATGAAAATTCGCCACCTTGACTTTGACAAACCGTCCGCCAACGCCGAGCATGATGCGCTGGCGTTGCCGCCGATTGAATACGAGGTCATCCACGCTTTTGAGCGCCCGGTGATGCAGCTGCTGACGTTTGGCGTGGTGGGCGTGCTGACCGGGCTGGTGGTTTACCTGATGCACCGCCTGTTTATGGGTGAGCATGACCAAACCGGCATGGCGTTGGTCAAGCAAACCCTGCACGACCCGATGTTCTGGACAGCGGTAGCGGTGGGCTTGCTGGCACAAGCCATTGACGGCGCGCTGGGCATGGCCTACGGCATCACGTCCAGCAGCTTTTTGCTGGCGGCTGGCGCGCCACCTGCCATGGCCAGCGGTGCGGTGCATTTGGCAGAGGTGTTTACCACGGGGGTGTCTGGCGTGTCGCATCTGCGGCTGGGCAACGTCAGCAAAACCCTGTTTTTAAGCCTGTTGTTGCCGGGCATCGTGGGCGCGCTGATCGGGGTATACATCTTGGGCCAGGTCGATGCAGCCGTGCTCAAACCGGTCGTCAGCGCCTACCTGCTGCTGATGGGTGTTTATGTGTTCAGCAAAGCCTTCAGGCATGCTGACCGCTCGGCATCCCGGCGCGACCTTTCGCCCCGCAAGGTCGCGCCGCTGGCTTTGGTGGGCGGCTTGATGGACACCACCGGCGGCGGTGGCTGGGGCCCCATCGTCACCACATCGCTGGTGGGTGCGGGCAATGATCCGCGCACCACCATCGGCTCGGTTAATCTGGCGGAGTTTTTTCTCACCGTCACGGTAGCGGCGTCTTTCCTGTCCATTTTGGATGCCACCGTTTGGGTGCTGGTGGCAGGCCTGGCCACGGGCGGGCTGGTAGCAGCGCCATTTGCCGCCTGCATGACCAAATACCTGAAAGCCAAAACGCTGTTGATGCTGGTCGGCGCGCTGATCAGCAGCATCAGTGTGTTTAATCTGTACAAAGTTTGGGCTACCATCTAAAAGATAGCCATCCGCTCGTAGAGCACTTTAAAACGGAGACAACGATGTTCAGTCATGTGATGCTTGGTGTAAATGATCTTGAGGCCTCGCGCAAGTTTTACGACGCGCTGCTGGGCACGCTGGGCCTGGGCCCGGGCGTGGCCAACAAAAACCGCTACTTTTACCGCAGCCCCACAGGCACGTTTGCCATCACCACGCCCATCAATGGCGAGCCCGCCACGCATGGCAATGGCAGCACCATTGGGTTTGTGGTGCAGTCGGCCGAGCAGGGCGATGCCTTTCATGCAGCAGGCATTGCCAACGGCGGCACAAGCTGCGAAGAGCCGCCGGGCTTTCGTGAGGGACCGGCGGGCAACCTTTACTTGGCTTACCTGCGTGACCCCGACGGCAACAAGATTTGTGCGCTGCACCGGCCAGCAAAATAAGCCGAGCCCAGGTCATTTCTATCGACCATCCGCCGCACGCTGTCAGCCGCCTGCGCACGGCGCGGCTGGCGCGCAGCTCCAAGCCTTTCTTGGCGCGCGGCGGCTCCAAGGCTGAGCGCTGTGCGGGCTGCCGCCTGGTGGTTAGCCACTGTCTGTGTGCCTTGCGCCCAGTTGTGCCCTGTAACGCAGGTGTGTGTTTGATCATGGCCGACATTGAGGCGCTCAAGCCCAGCAACACGGGCTGGCTGGTGGCCGATGTCGTGGCCGATACATTTGCCTTTGGCTGGGCACGGACGGAGGTTGACCCAGCGCTGCTGGCCTTGCTGGCAGATGAGCAATGGCAGCCGTACCTGGTGTTTCCGGGTGAGTTTGTAGCGCCTGAGCGGGTGGTGCACCAGGTGCAAACCGCAACCACCAGGCGCCCGCTGTTTGTCCTGCTGGACGCCACCTGGCCCGAGGCGCGCAAGATGTTTCGCAAAAGCCCTTATCTGGACAAGCTGCCTGTGTTGAGTTTGCAGAGTGAGCAGCTGTCTAACTACAAGCTGCGCCGCTCGCAGCGTGACGCGCACTTTTGCACGTCTGAAGTCGCGGCCATGTGCCTGGCCCTTGGCGGCGATGCGCTGGCGGGGCAGGCGCTTGAGGCGTATCTGGATGTGTTTACCCACCACTACCTGCAGGCCAAACAGCAGTTACCGGTGTAAGGCGATGCTGCTGCGCGGCAGCTTTTGAGGCGTTTTAAGCTGTCAAAAAGGGCTTTAGCCCAATCAATACGGGCGCAAGCAGCTATTGTTTCTGATGAACTAAAACGTGTACCCGACCCGCGTCTCGTTGCCTTCAATCGCGTCCAGCAGCACCATCAGCGGGCCCAGCTGGCGGTAGCGGGCAGCGGTGGCGCGCACGTATTTGATAAAGCGTGGCGTGTCGGCCAGGTACCTGGGTTTGCCGTCGCGCAGCGTCAGGCGGGCAAAAATGCCGAGGATTTTCAGGTGGCGCTGCAGGCCCATCCATTCCACCGCGCGGTAAAACTCGCCAAAGTCGTCGCCCACCGGCAGCCCGGCCTTGCGCGCCTGTTGCCAGTAGCGCACCGTGATGTCGAGCACAAAGTCTTCTTCCCAAGTCAAAAACGCATCACGCATCAGGCTGGCAATGTCGTACGTGATGGGGCCGTAGACTGCGTCCTGAAAATCGAGCACGCCAAGCTTGCCGTCACTGACCATCAAATTGCGCGCCATGTAGTCGCGGTGCACAAACACTTGCGCACCACCCAGCGACTGCAAATTACTCGCCTTGATGTGTTTGAACGCGTCATCCAGCACGGTTTGCTGGGCTGTCGTCAAGGCAAAACTGCGGTGCTGCGCCACATACCAGTCGGGGAACAGCGCCAGCTCGCGGGACAGCAGCGCGTCGTCATACGGGGGCAGCACGCCAGGCTTTGACGACAGCTGCCAGCGCAACAGCGTCTCTAGAGCCTGCACGTACAGCTCGTAGTGCGCCGCCTTGGGCTGGGCAATCGCGTCAACAGCCAGCGGTGGGGAAATGACTTCCATCATGGTTTGCGCACCCAGGTCGCTCAGCAGCATGAAGCCGGTGCTTTGGTCCCAGGCCAGCACGCGCGGAGCGGGCAAGCCCGCTTCAGCCATCAGGCCGGCGACTTTGACAAACGGCTGGCAGTCTTCCTTGTCGGGCGGCGCGTCCATGATGATGCAACTGGCCGGGTGCGCGTCGATCCTGAAATAGCGCCTGAAACTGGCGTCAGCAGAGGCCAGGCGCAGGCTGGAAACGTTCAGAGCGTGTGCCGGCGCTACGCCTTCTAACCAGGCCCTGAAAGCCTGCTCTCGAGCCGGTTCTGCCCAGACAATGGGCACGTGGGTTGCAGCCAGATTGGCGGCTGGGCGGTCATGGATAATCATGCCTGATTCTACAAACGGGTTTATCTCTCATTCATGATGCGCCGCGCATCCCGCCAGCTTTTTATTGCCTCCCCGGTGCGTCGTGCCGTTCTCTGTCTGGTGTCTGCCACCGGCCTGGGGATGCTGGGCGCGCCCGCCTGGGCGCAGGCACTGGATGCGCCAGTGCAAGGCGTTGGTCTTGACGACACGCCGCTGGTATTAAAAAGCACCCCCATGCTGGCTGAAACACCGCCAGACGACAAGGCTGCCAAGCCGCCGACCTTTGTTTTTGGCGACCGTATTTCTGGCCGCACGGACCTGGAAACCATCATCGACGGCAATGCCGAGGTGCGCCAGGGCAAAAACGCCATACGTGCAGACCGCATTGAGTACTACCAGCCGGACGACCAAACCATCAGCCGTGGCAATGTGCGCATCAACAGCGGTGGCAATCTGTTCAGTGGCCCTGAGCTGCAACTGAAAATTGACACTTTTGAGGGCTATTTTTTAAGCCCTACTTACCGGTTTTTGTCCAACGGCGGCAACGGCACGGCCGAACGCATTGATTTTATTGACGACCAGCGTCTGGTGGCGCGCCAGGCCACCTTCACCACCTGCGAGCGCACGGACGAAACAACCTGGGAGCCCGCCTGGGTGCTCAGCGGCACCAGCTTCAAGTTTGACAAGGAGTCTGAAACTGGTGAGGCCACAGGCGCAGTGCTGCGCTTTAAAAATGTGCCGATTCTGGCTTTCCCGACCATCAGCTTCCCCCTCAGTGACAAGCGCAAATCCGGTTTGCTGCCACCGACGTTCAACCTCGACAGCACCAGCGGTTTTGAGGTCAGCCAGCCGTATTACTTCAACATTGCGCCCAACCGCGATGCCACGCTGACCACCACTGTCATGAGCAAGCGCGGCATTAACCTGGGCGCTGAGGCGCGCTATCTGGAACGCGACTATGCGGGCAGGCTGCGCACCAACTATCTGCCCAGCGACGCTTTGCGAAAAATCAACCGCTGGTCTTATGCCCTGGAGCACAGCGGCTCGATCAACACTGGCTTGAGTGAAGTGGGCAGTCTGGGCCTGAACCTGAATCTGAACCGCGTCAGTGACAACAACTACTGGCGTGACTTTCCGCGCAGCAGCAGCTCGCTGACGCAGCGCCTGCTGTCAAGCGACGGCAGTTTGAACTGGAGCAAGGGTTACTTGTCCACATCGGTGCGGGCACTGAAATGGCAGACCCTGCAAGACCCGCTGTCAGTCATCGTGCCGCCGTACGACAGGTTGCCGCAACTCACAGCGGCCTATACACGGGTCAATGTGCCGGTGGCGGGCGTCAGCGGGTTTGACTGGTCCGCGTCTGGCGACTTCACGCGGTTTTCGTCAGACCGGCTGTTGACCAAACAGCCCAACTCTGACCGGGCAGTGTCGATCACCCAGATCAGCCGCCCTTTCATCACGCCGGGTGGCTACATCACGCCCAAGCTGCAACTGCACGCCACCACGTATAAATTTGACGCGCCGCTGGTCGGTGGTGCCACCACCGCTTCACGCGCTGTGCCCACCTTCAGCCTGGACAGCGGTTTGCAATTTGAGCGCCCGGCCAATGTGTTTGGCCGCAACTTCACGCAAACGCTGGAGCCACGCGCTTTTTATGTCCGCACGCCCTACCGTGACCAGTCGCGGCTGCCCAATTACGATTCAGGCGCAAACGACTTCAACTTTGCCACCGTGTTCACTGAAAACGCATTTGTTGGCAACGACCGCATTTCAGATGCCAACCTGCTCACGCTGGGCGTGACCTCGCGGCTTTTAAACCCTGATACCGGCGCCGAGGCGGTGCGGGTGGGTGTGGCACAGCGACTGCGTTTTTCAGACCAGAAAGTCACGCTGCCAGGCGGCTTGCCAGTCACCGACCGCATCAGCGATGTGCTTTTTGGCACGTCGATTAACTGGGTGCCTGAATGGTCGTTTGACGGCACGTTGCAGTACAACCCGAAGATCAGCAAATCCGAGCGTTCAACTTTCGGCGTGCGGTACAGCCCCAGCAACTACCGCGTGGTCAGCGCGTCGGTCAGGCGCCAGCGCAATGTCAGCAGCTCGCTTGACGTGGGCTGGCAGTGGCCGATCAACGACCTTTGGGGGGACAAAGGCAAAGACCTGGGCGCTGGCAACGGCCAGGGCGGCGGACGCACCTATGGCGTAGGACGGCTCAATTACAGCTTTCAGGACAAAAAACTGGTTGATGCCGTCGTCGGCCTTGAGTACGATGGCTGCTGCTGGATAGGCCGTGTGGTGCTGCAGCGTTCGCAAAGCGGCGTGACAACGGCCAACACCCGTATTTTGTTTCAGCTTGAGCTGGTCGGCTTTTCACGCCTGGGCGTGAACCCACTCGACACACTCAAGGCCAATGTTCCCCGCTACCAGTTCCTGCGTGACCAGATAACCGCGCCAAGCCGCTTCACCACTTATGACTAAACACAGCATCCAGAGCTATTTCAATCACACTCCTTTTGCTTTTGCCCACGGCATGGCCGTGTTACTGCTGGCGTTGCCTTGCCTGATGGCACAGGCGCAAACGCTTCGGCAGTCAACTGGCCCGGTGCGGCTGTCAACACCGCCTGCCGCTGTCAGCAATCCGCTGTTTGGCCGCCAGCGCTCGGCTGATTTCATTGTGGCGGTCGTCAATTCTGAGCCCGTGACCAACAACGAATTGCGCAACAGCCTGCTACGCACCGAGCAGCAACTGACACAAGCCGGCGCCGCCATGCCGCCGCGTGATGAGTTGACCCGGCTGGTGCTTGAGCGACTGATCTCCGACAAGCTGCAGTTGCAGGAAGCGCGCTTTTCAGGGCTGCGGATAGACGAAAGCGCTATCAACAATGCAGAGTTAAGCGTTGCCCAGCAAAACCAGTTGACAGTTCAAGAGCTGCGCAAACGCCTGGCGGCTGACGGCCTGGCGTATGACAAGTTTCGCGACGGCTTGCGAGACGAATTGCTGGTCAACCGTTTTCGCCAGCGTGAGGTCGAGTCGCGCGTCAAGGTGACCGATGCTGATGTCGACCAGTTTTTACGCGACCAGGAAGGCGATGGCGCTGCCATTGAGATCAACCTGGCACAAATTTTGGTGGCTGTGCCTGAAAATGCCACGCCAGAGCAGGTCACGGCCCTGCAGGCCAAAGCCCAGACTGCCGCAGACCGTGCCAAAGCCGGAACCGACTTTGTCGCACTCGTCAATGAGTTTTCTGAACCTTCATTGCGTGCTTCGGGCGGGCAGCTGGGTCTGCGCAGTGCCGACAGGTACCCGCCCCTGTTTTTGCAGGCCACTGAAAAACTGCGCACGGGCGGTATTGCCGGTCCCGTGCGCAGCGGTGCGGGCTTTCACGTTTTGAAGGTGGTTGAAAAGCGTCAGGCGGGTATGCCGGGCGTGAACGTCACGCAGACCCGTGCGCGGCATATATTGCTGCGCGTCACCCCTCAACAACGCGAATCAGTGGCCAAAGAAAAGCTGGCTGATTTTAAAAAACGAGTCGCAGCAGGCCAGGCTGATTTTGCGACCCTGGCACGCGAAAGCAGCGATGACGGCTCAGCCAAAGACGGTGGCGATCTGGGCTGGACCAACCCTGGCATGTTTGTGCCCGAGTTTGAGCAAGCCATGAACAGTCTGGCACCCAACCAGATGTCCGAGCCAGTGGTGTCGCGTTTTGGTGTCCATTTGATTCAGGTGCTTGAGCGTCGCGAGACCCAGCTGTCCAGCCGCGACCAGCGCGAGCTGGCCCGCAGCGTGATACGCGAGAAAAAACTTGAAGACGCCTATGCCGTGTGGGCCCAGGAAATTCGCGGCCGGGCTTATGTGGAGTTTCGTGAGTCACCACTCTAAACACATTCCCCGCAAACGCTTCGGCCAGCACTTCCTGACCGACCGGGGCATCATTGAAGACATTGTCCAGGCCATAGCACCTGCTGCCGGGCAAGCCATGGTTGAAATCGGCCCCGGCCTGGGCGCGATGACGCAGCCGCTGGTCGAGCGCCTTGGGCATTTAACTGTCATTGAGCTGGATCGTGACCTTGCGGTGCTGCTGCGCAAAAAGCCGGAGCTGACCGTGATCGAGTCGGATGTACTGCGGGTTGATTTTCGCGCGCTGGCAGACATGGCCAAAGGCAAGCTCAGGATCGTCGGCAACTTGCCCTACAACATCTCCACGCCAATTTTGTTTCACCTGCTGGATGTGGCTGATGCGGTGCAAGATCAACATTTCATGCTGCAAAAAGAAGTGATAGACCGCATGGTGGCCAAGCCGTCCACCAGCGACTACAGCCGCCTGAGCGTGATGCTGCAATGGCGTTACGCGATGGAAAACGTGCTTTTTGTGCCGCCGACAAGTTTTGACCCGCCGCCACGTGTTGACAGCGCCATCGTGCGCATGTTGCCGCATGCAAAGCCTGAAGCACTGGACGTCAAACTCTTCAGCGAGCTGGTGCGCGTTGCCTTCAGCCAGCGGCGCAAGCTGCTGCGCCATTCACTGGGCAAGTGGCTGGAGGCGCGCAACTTCAGCGGGTCGTTTAACTTGCAGCGGCGGGCTGAAGAGGTGCCGGTGGCCGAGTACATTGCGCTGGCTCAAACTGCATAAATACTCCTGTTTTAGGAGCTGCTTGCGCCCGTATTTATTGGTCTGAAGCCTGATTTGGCACATAAAAAAGCCCTCAAACATCACGTTTGAGGGCTTTTTGGTTTTCAGTCCGGTTTAAGCGGCTGCCAGCCAGTAACCCGAATTAAACGGGCTGCTCATGCGCAGCGCTAACGGCGACACATCGAGTAGTTTGTCGGTAGGCATGGCTTCTTCGCCGTCAGCTGCTACCACTTGAGCCTCATTCGCCCGATCCCCTTGGCTATTGTCTGGGGAGCGGGCTACAGAAAAGAATAGAAGCACCGGAACGGGATCTTTCGATCCGCCCAGTAGTCAGCGGCATCCCGGAAGATGTCCAGCAGTTGCTCGCGCGCCTCTTTGTCAAACTTGGCGTGTGCGGGGATTTGCTCCAGCACCACGATAAAGCCTGGCTGCGGGCCTGACTTGTGAACCAGATCCGTCAGGCAGTCATACAGCGCGTCAAAGTTTTTGCCGAAGTGTGCGGGAAAGGTGTACTGGGCGGCAACCATGTCCAGAATGTCCTGCTTGCTCTGAGCGCTGCTCAGGTTGGCGTACAGGAAATGCTGGCCAAGCTGTGTCGCGGCATCCTGCAACTCGGGCACGCGAAACGCGCGAATCGATTGAACGATGTTGGGTCGAATTCCTTTTAAAGGCATGTCAGCGTCCTTACGAAGTGGTGTATCCATCTCCGTGTGTCTTTCTACAAAATGATCAAAACTCAAAATAACAACCCGTCTTTAAAAAACAATCACTGGGCAATCTTGCGAAAGCTGGCGTAATGGTCGTCTGTGTAATAACACGCATCAGGTGCAGTCGGCTTGATGCCACCACACACAATGCGCCTTGCGCCTCGCGTACGTTCACCCGGTGTTCTGACGGTGTATTCACGGTAAAAACCGCGATTTTTGGCGGGAAGAATTCTTTCCCGATTGCCAAACACCGTGCCATCCTTGTCGTATCTGAACGGACCGCCCGTGTAAATCAACTTCATCATGTCCTGGCCTTGAATGGGCAACTGCGCCAGCGCAATCGTGTCAGTGACAACACCGGCTGCTGGCCCCTTGGCGTGCACCAAACCAGTGCCCGACAGCATCAAGCCCAGAGCCAGCAAACCAGCCGTAAGGGCTGATTTGGCAGACTTCTTCGCCACCGACCCATCCCAATTGGAGAACATGAAAAAACCTTTTCTTGGATGTCAGGGACACCACGGCAGTCCATTTCGGACCGGGTTAACCCTTAAAATTCAAGAGGTATAGTGTGCCGCAAGTTAAAAAAAAACGCAATAGCCTGCTGAAAATTAAAGCAGAACCAGTGCTGCCCCCAGCTAACTAAAGTTAGTGCTAGCTATCTAGGAAGGGCTTATCTCGCAGCGTTTGCGTCAGCCACGGTCAAGGCTGTCATATTTACAATTCTTCGCACAGTCGCACTGGCTGTGAGGATATGCACAGGTTGCGCCGCTCCCAGCAGCACGGGACCGATGGCAATGTTGCCACCGGCGGCTGTTTTCAGCAGGTTGTACGAAATATTGGCGGCATCAATGTTGGGGAACACCAGCAAATTGGCGTCGCCCATCAAGGCGCTGTGCGGCATGAGGGCCTCACGCTGTTTGCCGTCCAGTGCGATGTCCCCGTGCATTTCACCGTCCACTTCCAGCCACGGCGCCTGTTCGCGCAGCAATTCCAGTGTGCGGCGCATTTTGCGGGCGCTGGGCTCGTTGCTGCTGCCAAAGTTGGAATGTGACAGCAGCGCCGCTTTGGGTTTGATGCCAAAACGCATCATCTCCTCAGCCGCCAGCGCAGTGATTTCGCACAGCTCTTCAGGCGTGGGGTCGTAGTTGACATGTGTGTCGACCAAAAAGATCTGGCGGTCGGGCAGCAACAGGCCGTTCATGCAGGCGTACACCGGCATGTCCTGATTGGTACTGTCTGCACCTCCCGGGTGCTTGCCGATGACCTGGTCAATGTATTGCAAATGCGTGTTGGTGGTGCCCCAGGTGCCACAAATCAGGCCATCCACTTCGCCCTTGCGCAGCAACATCGCGCCTATCAGCGTGAGCCTGCGGCGCATTTCAATTTTTGCGGTTTGCACGGTTGTGCCTTGCCGCTCGGTCAGGCGGTGGTAGGTCTGCCAGAAGTCGCGATAGCGCGGGTCTTGCTCGACGTTGACGACGTCGTAGTCCAGCTCTTCTTTCAGGCGCAAGCCAAATTTTTCGATGCGCTTGGCAATCACAACAGGCCGACCTATCAATGTGGGGCGCGCCACGCCTTCATCGACCACAATCTGGCAGGCACGCAAAACGCGTTCTTCTTCACCTTCGGCAAAGGCCACACGCTTTTTGCTGGCTCGCTTGGCGGCATCAAAAATGGGCTTCATGGCAGTGCCCGACGCATAGACGAAGTTTTGCAGCCTGGCGCGGTAGGCTTCCATGTCAGCAATCGGGCGCAGCGCCACGCCGCTGTCGGCCGCCGCTTTGGCCACCGCGGGTGCGATTTTCATCATCAGGCGCGGGTCGAACGGTTTGGGTATCAAGTACTCCGGGCCAAAGGCGAGTTTTTCACCAACATAGGCGGCCGCCACCACTTCGCTTTGCTCAGCCTGCGCCAGCTCGGCAATGGCGTGGACAGCGGCAATTTCCATCTCAATCGTGATGGTTGATGCACCCGCATCCAGCGCACCCCTGAAGATGTACGGGAAGCACAGAACGTTGTTGACCTGGTTTGGGTAGTCGGTACGGCCGGTGGCAATGATGGCATCGTCACGCACGGCTTTCACGTCGTCGGGATTGATCTCGGGGTTCGGGTTGGCAAGGGCAAAAATAATCGGCTTGGGAGCCATTTTTTTGACCATGTCCTGCTTGAGCACGCCGCCCGCTGACAAACCCAAAAAGATGTCTGCACCTTCAATCACGTCGCTCAAACTGCGCGCCTCGGTTTTTTGCGCAAACTGTATCTTGTCTTCGTCCATCAGCTCAGTGCGGCCTTCGTACACCACGCCAGCCAGGTCTGTCACATAAACGTTTTCACGTGCGATGCCCAATTTGAGCAGCAGGTTCAAACAAGCCAGCGCTGCAGCACCTGCGCCAGACGTTACCAGCTTGACCTGTCCCGGTGCCTTGCCGACCACCTTGAGCGCGTTCAAAATCGCCGCCCCCACAGTAATTGCCGTGCCGTGCTGGTCGTCATGAAACACGGGGATTTTCATGCGCTTTCGCAGCTCGCGCTCGACATAAAAGCAGTCAGGCGCCTTGATGTCTTCAAGATTGATGGCGCCGAATGTTGGCTCAAGCGACGCAATGATATCGACCAGCTTGGCTGGGTCTTTTTCGTCGATCTCAATGTCAAAAACATCAACGCCAGCAAACTTTTTAAACAAGACCGCCTT
Source organism: Polaromonas sp. (assembly GCA_044378095.1). Classification (GTDB taxonomy): domain Bacteria; phylum Pseudomonadota; class Gammaproteobacteria; order Burkholderiales; family Burkholderiaceae_C; genus Polaromonas. The sequence goes on along the minus strand of JBILXX010000093.1, from coordinate 1,683 downwards.
GCCTTCCATGACCGGCTTGGAGGCCAGCGGGCCAATGTCGCCAAGGCCTAGCACGGCCGTGCCGTTGGTAATGACGGCCACCAAATTTCCGCGTGCGGTGTATTTGAAGGCATTGTTGGGATCTTTAACAATCTCTTCGCAAGGAGCCGCCACGCCGGGCGAGTAAGCCAGCGCCAGGTCGCGCTGGTTGGTCAGTTGCTTGGTCGCAGCAATTTGCAGCTTGCCAGGGGTCGGAAACTCGTGATACTCCAGCGCGGCCAAGCGCAATTCGGCGCGTTTGTCGGCAGTGTTCAGGGGCGTGTTGGGCATGGGCAAGAGTCTCCGGCGTTGACGGTCAAGAATCCGTCAGTTTTGTAAGGTGAGTGATTGTAGGCCGCATGGTGAGCCCAACACAGTTGGTAATGCTACGTAAATCAGCATCCATCCATGCTGATTCGGCCTAAGGCGTGTTGACCATTAAACGCTTGCCCGTTTAATGGTTGACACACCCTGCACCTACAATTTCATTTTGCAATTTAAAAGATGGCCAGTCATGCCCAATTCGTCCGAACGCCGCTGGGCCTTGGCACTGCTTTTGATCACGCCTTTGCTGTGGTCGGTCAACTATCTGGTCGGACGCTTGGCACCTGGAACCATCGCGCCGCACATGCTGGCGCTGTTGCGCTGGACCATCGCTGCCCTGATATTGCTGCCCTTTGCCTGGCCAGAGCTGTCGGCCAAACGTACATTGGTCTTAAAAAATCGCTGGCATTACCTGGTTTTTGGCGCTTTGGGCATGTGGATTTGCGGCGCGTGGGTGTACGTCGGCGCGCGCACAACCGGTGCCACCAATATCGCGCTGATTTACGCGCTGTCACCGGTTTTTATTGCCCTGGTGTCCAGCCTTTGGCTGCGCGAGCGGCTGGGCTGGCTGCAGTGGCTGGGCATCGCGCTGGCCTTTGCCGGGCTGGTGCATGTGGTCATCAAGGGACAATGGGGTGCGCTGGCGCAAGTCAAACTGGTGGTGGGTGACTTGTGGATTCTGGGTGCCACCATCAGCTGGACGCTGTATTCGATCTTTCTCAAGCGCTGGCCATCAGACTTCAGTCCCATTGCCAGGCTGGTGCTCATCATCAGCGGCGGGGTACTGGTGTTGATCCCTTTGACGGCGCTAGAGGCGCTGTCCGGACTGGCGATGACGCAAACCATTTGGGGCTGGAAGACGGTTGCACTGGTAGTAGCAGCGGGCATCATGCCCGGAGCGGGCGCTTACTTGGCTTACTCAACACTGCAAAAGACCTTGGGTGCGGCTCGCGCCAGCTTGACGCTGTATCTGGGGCCTTTGTATGCGGCTTTGGTGGCTTATTTTGCGCTGGGTGAACCGATTCAGGGCTACCACGCGCTGGGGCGGCTGTGATTTTGCCGGGGATTTATCTGGCGTCTCGATCGGTCAGTTTGAGGCGCTGAACCACTGTCTTGCGTTGTTTTTTGGCAATTTCAGGCATAAAAAATGCCTTTTGCCCAATGGAATCGGGCGCAAGAAGCTATAAATAACATGAGGGACTTGCAGAATTCCGCAAGCCAGCGAGCCTGTCAGAAATTTTGTGTTTGAGGCATACCATTCCCCCAAAGGAGTTACATGCCCCGCACTACAACCAAGTCCGCTGTCAGCGGCAAATCGGCACAGCCGCAAATTTCAGCCAA
>JBILXX010000092.1:0-13285 GCA_044378095.1 Polaromonas sp. | reverse complement strand
AAAAATCTCATCTTGCGGTTCTCCTGCATGTAGCGGGCCCGGCTTATGGGGGTGTCTTGCATCCCTTCTCCATAAACCGGACAGATTACTTGCTAAAAACCGGACAAATCATTTACTGCTGACAAGCAACGGATTACCCGCTTGACAAATTTACTTGAGGCCTAAACAATTGAGGAATTGATTAAAAGGCTGCAGCGTCATGAATATTGTTTGTTTGGGCGGTGGTCCAGCGGGTTTGTACTTTGCGCTTTTGATGAAGCTTCAAGACCCGACACACACCATCACAGTCGTCGAGCGCAACCGTCCGTTTGACACATTTGGCTGGGGAGTGGTGCTGTCTGACCAGACACTGGGCAACCTGCGAACGGCAGATCCGGTCAGCGCACAACTGATAGGTGATGCGTTCAATCACTGGGATGATGTGGAGATGTTTTTCAAGGGTCGCAATGTGCGCTCTGGTGGCCACGGTTTTTGCGGTATCGGACGCAAAAAGCTTCTAAATATCCTGCAGGAACGTTGCCTTGCCTTGGGTGTAGATTTGGTGTTTGAAGCCGACGTGCAAGACGACCAGGCCATTGCAGCGCAATACAGCGCAGACTTGCTGATTGCCTGCGACGGCCTGAATAGCAGGGTGCGCAGCCGCTATGCCGATACCTACAAGCCCGATGTCGAAATGCGCGACTGCCGCTTTGTGTGGCTGGGCACAAAAAAGACCTTTGATGCCTTTACCTTTGCTTTTGAGCAAACCGAGCACGGCTGGTTTGCCGCACACGCCTACAAGTTTGATGGGGATACTTCGACCTTTATTGTTGAAACACCGCAGGCGGTGTGGGAGGCGCACGGCCTGGACAAGATGAGCCAGGAAGACGGCATTGCATTTTGCGAACGTCTATTTGCAAAATACCTGGGCGGCAACCCGCTGATGAACAATGCCACGCACGTGCGGGGCTCGGCCATATGGATTCGTTTTCCGCGTGTGGTGTGCGAGCGCTGGGTTCATACCGAATCCATTGGCGGCAAGCAAGTCCCCATTGTGTTGATGGGCGACGCGGCACACACGGCGCATTTCTCAATTGGCAGCGGCACCAAGCTGGCGCTGGAAGATGCGATTGAACTGGCGCGCTGCTTTGCTAAAAGCAGCGACACCACTCAAGCATTGCAAGCCTATGAAGCCGTGCGTTCGGTCGAGGTTCTTAAAATCCAGAATGCAGCTCGCAACTCGACCGAGTGGTTTGAAAACGTGGAGCGTTACAGCGGCCTGGAAACAGAGCAGTTTTTCTACTCGATGATGACGCGCTCGCAGCGCATCAGCCATGAAAACCTGCGTGTGCGTGATGCAGCTTGGCTCAAGGAATATGAGCATTGGCTGGCGAAGTCAGAGGATGGCAAGTCAGCACCTTTGCCAATGTTGCTGCCACTTAAAGTGCGGGACGTTCAACTAAAGAACCGCGTTGTCGTTTCCCCCATGGCAACTTACAGTGCAGTCGATGGACTGGTGCAGGACTTTCATCTGGTTCACCTGGGCGCGCGGGCCTTGGGTGGCGCGGCGCTGGTATTTGTTGAAATGACATCGCCCTGCCCAGAAGGCCGCATCACACCCGGATGCCCCGGCTTGTACAGCGAGACGCAGATGCTGGCCTTCAAGCGCATCGTTGATTTTGCGCATGCAGCAGGCCAGGGTGCCAAGATGGGGTTGCAGCTGGGTCACAGCGGCCCGAAAGGCTCGACCCAAATCGGATGGGAGCAAACTGACGAACCCTTGCCCACGGGTAACTGGCCTCTGATCGCTGCCAGCGCTGTGGCGTTTGGCCCGTCCAATCAGACACCCAGCGCCATGACTCGATCCGATATGGACCGCGTCACCGCTGAGTTTGCGCAATCCACCCGTTTTGCGATAGACGCAGGCTTTGACTGGCTGGAGCTGCACTGCGCACATGGCTATTTGTTGTCCAGCTTTATCACGCCGCTGACCAATGTGCGTACTGATGAATACGGCGGCAGCCTGGCAAACCGTTGCCGCTACCCGCTGGAAGTTTTCAAGGCCATGCGCGCCGTTTGGCCAGCGCAACTGCCCATGAGCGTGCGCATCTCGGCACACGACTGGGCACCCGGTGGCAACACCGACGATGACGCGGTTGAAATTGCCCGTTTGTTTAAAGCCGCAGGCTGCGACGTGATCGACGTTTCGTCCGGTCAGACCACACGCGCTGCCAAGCCGGTTTATGGCCGCATGTACCAAACGCCGTTTGCAGACCGCATTCGCAATGAAGTCGGTATTCAAACCATGGCGGTGGGCGCGATATCGGAAAGCGACCAGGTCAACAGCATCATTGCCGCAGGCCGGGCTGACCTGTGCGCCATTGCACGCCCGCACCTGGCTGACCCCGCGTGGACACTGCATGAAGCGGCCAAGTTGCAAAGTCGGCACGTGAGCTGGCCGCTGCCTTATTTGAGTGGCAGAGACCAGTTTTATCGTGAGATTTCCAAACAAAAAGAGGCTCTGCCTCAATAAAAACGAGCGTAAACAGCTACCGATTAAATAGCATTGGGAAACCATTTTATGGGCATGGAAGCACAAAGTCACAGCGAGCATCCAGAAGCCCTGCGGCTTTGGCTGCGCCTGCTCACCTGTACTCAATTGATTGAAAAGCAGGTACGTCACCACCTGCGCGAGCAGTTCGACACCACGCTGCCGCGCTTTGACTTGATGGCTCAACTCCAGCGCAACCCTGGGGGCCTGAAAATGAACGAGCTGTCGCGCCGAATGATGGTGACCGGCGGCAATGTGACCGGCATCACCGACCAACTGGTGGCTGAAGGTCTGGTTGAACGGATGGAAGTCGATGGCGACCGCCGCGCTTACCGCGTACGGCTGACGGTGCAGGGGCGCAAAACATTCGACGACATGGCCAGACGTCACGAGGACTGGATTGTCGCGGCATTTGATGTATTGACCGCCAAAGAAATTGACGCCCTCTACAGAATGCTGGGCAAGGTCAAAGACCATCACCACGCAAAATCACCAGAAACAGTATGAAGCACTACATCACCCCCGGTAACCCGATGCGTCCGCAATTTGATGCCATGGCCAGCTACAGCGCTGCTCACTTTTCCTACGCCTTTGAAGCGGGTGTGGCAACGCTGACTCTGAACCGCCCTGATCGTAAAAATCCGCTCACATTTGATTCTTACCACGAGCTGCGCAACCTGTTTGCCGGTTTGAACTTCGCAACTGATGTGAAAGCTGTCGTGCTGACCGGTGAAGGTGGTAATTTTTGCTCGGGCGGTGATGTGCATGAAATCATTGGCCCGCTGACCAAAATGAGCATGGCCGAGATGCTGGAATTCACCCGCATGACAGGCGACCTGGTCAAGCAGATGCGCCTGTGCCCGCAGCCCATCGTTGCGGCCATTGATGGTATTTGCGCAGGTGCTGGCGCGATGATGGCACTGGCCGCTGACATAAGGCTTGGAACGCCGCAAGCCAAAACAGCTTTTTTGTTCACCCGCGTAGGGCTGGCCGGTGCAGATATGGGCGCATGCGCCTTGCTACCGCGCATGATTGGTCAGGGCCGTGCATCCGAGCTGCTTTTTACAGGCCGCGCCATGACGGCGCAAGAAGGTTTGCAGTGGGGCTTTTTCAACGCGTTGCATGAGGAAAGTAACCTGTTGCCAGCGGCAAAGAAACTTGCCCACGAGCTGGCCAGCGGCCCGACCTTTGCACACGGCATGACCAAAACCATGCTGCACCAGGAATGGGCGATGACGCTGGACCAGGCGATCGAGGCTGAAGCCCAGGCGCAGGCCATTTGCATGCAGACGCAAGACTTCTGCCGCGCATATGAGGCTTTTTCTGCCAAACAAAAACCCGTCTTTGAGGGAAATTGAATGGTCTCCACTCCCACCCCTGCCACCCAGCATTTGGCTTTGCCATTTTTTGATGATGTTCACCGCGCGCTTGGCGCTGACTTGGTCAAATGGGCAGCTGTTCAACATGTTGATGAGACAGATGACCGCGCTGCTTGCCGTGAATGGGTGAGTCGACTGGGTGATGCGGGCTGGCTTCGCTACTGCGTGCCTGCCGAGTTTGGTGGAGCCCTGCCTAAACTGGATTCACGCGCGTTGGTCATCTTGCGTGAGACACTGGCCTTTCATTCACCACTGGCTGACTTTGCGTTTGCCATGCAGGGCCTGGGCAGCGGCGCGATCACGCTGGCGGGTACACCAGTACAGCAGGCGACTTATTTGCCGCATGTGGCCACTGGCAAAAAGATAGCAGCATTTGCCTTGAGTGAAGCGGATGCAGGATCAGACGCCGGGGCCATGGCGACCAGCGCTGAACTCACCGACAAGGGCTGGGCCATCAATGGCAGCAAAACCTGGATCAGCAACGGCGGCATCGCAGATTTTTATGTGACGTTTGTGAAGACTGACAGGTCTCTGGGGGTGCGCGGTATCACGCCTTTTATTGTGGATGCATCAACGCCAGGTCTGGACAGCAGCGCGCACATCGCTGTCATGGCGCCACACCCGCTGGCAACGCTTGTGTTTAACAACTGTGTTGTGCCTGACGCAAGCCAGCTAGGCGAGCTCAATGGGGGTTTCAAATTGGCCATGCAAACGCTGGATATCTTCCGTGCGTCAGTGGCTGCAGCTGCGCTGGGTATGGCGCGGCGGGCGCTGGCCGAAGCGGTCAGCTACTCTAAACAACGCAGCATGTTCGGCGGCAAGCTGGCTGATTTTCAACTCACGCAGGCCAAGCTGGGCGAGATGGCAGCGCTGGTGGACGCCGCTGCGATGCTGACCTACCGGGCAGCGTGGCTTCGCGACGAGGGCGAGCGCACGGGCCAAGTCGCTCGTGTAACTTCTGAAGCAGCGATGGCGAAGATGACCGCCACTGAAAACGCCCAGCGCGTGATCGACATGGCGCTGCAAATGCACGGTGGCTTGGGCGTGAAGGTGGGCACCAAGGTAGAAAGCCTGTACCGCGACATTCGCTCACTGCGAATTTATGAAGGTGCGACCGAGGTGCAGCAACTCATCATTGGAAAGGCATTGTTGAAGTCATGACCACTTCACACACTGCGCAGACGGATCGGTTTGTTCACGACCGCTTGCCACCGCCCGAACAACGTGCGCAAATGCGCTATGACCTGCCTGAGTTGCGCATTGCTGGCCAAGTCAACTTGGTCGACGCGCTGTTCGCCGAAATCGAAGCGCAGGGTTTGATTAACAACCCCTTTTTACGCTCAGACAAGATCACGCTGACGTATGCAGATACCAGCGATCGCATCAATCGTATCGCGCAAGTGCTGACCGAAGACTTCGGCCTGATACCCGGCAACCGTGTGCTGCTGCGCGGTGGCAATTCCATCGGTATGGCTTTGGCCTGGCTGGGCGTGGTCAAGGCCGGGCTGGTTGCAGTGGCCACCATGCCACTTTTGCGCGCCAAAGAGCTGGGTGAGGTGATTGAAAAAGCGCAGATCAGCTTTGCACTTTGCGATGCAACGCTGATGGACGAACTGAGCCTGGCCAAATCACAAGCCCATACCTTGACGACCATCGTGCCGTTCAATCTCATGAACGAGCCAGGCTCGCTGGCTGTGCTGTCTGCACAGAAAGATGGCAGCTTTAAACCCTGTTTAACCGCTGCTGACGATGTAGCCATGATGGCCTTTACGTCAGGCACCACAGGTAAACCCAAGGCCGTGGTGCACACCCACCGCGACGTTCTGGCCGCCTGTCAGGCCTGGCCGCGCCATGTGCTTCAGGCTACGCCAGACGATATCGTGATGGGTTCACCGCCGCTGGCGTTTACGTTTGGCTTGGGTGGTTTGTTGCTGTTTCCCTTTGCTGCGGGTGCGTCTGTGTATTTTCCGTCCATCCCGTATACCCCTGAGGCGATGGTCAAGCTGATCAATGAAACGCGCGCCACCATCGTCTACACCGCCCCGACTTTCTATCGGCAGATGGCCGCATTTGCCAAACTGACAGGTATGCCCACGCTACGCGTCTGTGTCAGCGCGGGCGAGGCACTGCCCGATGCCACGCGCCAGCTCTGGAAGGACGTAACAGGTATTGAGATGCTGGACGGCATTGGCGCAACCGAGATGTTTCACATTTTTATCTCCAGCAAACCCGCTGATATGCGTCGCGGCGCGATTGGCAAAGTTGTACCGGGCTACACCGCCAAAGTGGTTGATGATCATGGTGTCGAAGTACCACTGGGTACCGTGGGCAAGCTGGCTGTCATTGGTCCGACGGGCTGCAAATACCTGGACGACGTACGCCAAACCAGCTACGTGAAAAGCGGCTGGAACTATCCTGGCGATGCCTTCACGCAAGACGCTGATGGCTACTTTTATTACCAGGCGCGTGACGACGACATGATCATCACATCCGGCTACAACGTGGGCGGGCCCGAAGTTGAAGACGCGTTGATGCAGCACGAAGCCGTTGCTGAATGTGGCGTGATTGGTTTGCCGGACGAGCAGCGTGGCATGGTGGTCAAAGCCTTTGTGGTGCTCAAGCCAGGCATCAACGGCGACGACGCCTGCGTCAAGCAACTGCAAGACCATGTCAAGGCCACGCTAGCGCCGTTCAAATACCCGCGTCAGATTGAGTTTGTAGACAAACTGCCGCGTACGGAGACAGGCAAACTGCAGCGTTTCAAATTACGTCACGCATCATTACAAAAAGGATAAAAATGCAAAAACTTCAACCCCCTGACTGGGCTGAACCCAAAGGCTACGCCAACGGCGTGCTGGCGCGCGGCGCGCTCTTATTTGTCGGCGGGCAAATCGGCTGGAACGCCGCTCAGCAGTTTGAAAGCGACGACTTCATTGCCCAAACCCGGCATGCTTTGCTCAATATTGCCGCTGTTTTAAAAGCTGGCGGCGCTGGCCCTGAGCACATGGTGCGCATGACATGGTATGTAACAGACCGGGTGGAATATTCGGCTCGCCTGAAAGAGCTGGGTAGCGTTTACCGCGAAGTGATGGGCAAAAACTTTCCCGCAATGACCTGTGTAGAAGTCTCTGGCCTGGTAGAAGACCGGGCAAAGATCGAGATTGAGGTAACTGCCGTGCTACCTGACTGAAAAGGGCCTGAAATCGCTTGAAAACCGTCTTTTTAGCTGATTTTCAGGTATCAAATTGGCCTTGAGACCAATAAAGGCGGGCGCAAGCAGCTATTAATTTTATAGCGGTTTTAACTATTTGGCAACACCTGTGACTTCAATGGTTACACGACGATCAGGCTGAAGGCAGACGATTTGCTGCTCACGACTGGCGCTGGTGCTGCAATCCTTGCTGACCGGATCGCGCTTGCCTTTGCCTTGCGCCACGGCTGTAGCTGACTTCACACCCAATGACTCCAGGTAAGCCTGCACTGTTTTGGCGCGCGCCTCTGACAGCTTGTCGTTGTAGTCGTCGCTGCCCAAACGGTCGGTGTAACCGAATACTGTCAGGGTTTGAATCGACTTGTAGGCTTTGAGGCGTTGAGCCACATCGGTCAGGCGCTGCAGGCCACCAGGGATCATGTCTTCGCTGCCAGACTTGTCGAACTTGAAAAGTGTGTCTGTCAACAAGACATAGGTTTCGCGGCTGATGATCTGCGCTGGCGCGGTTGCGGCCACAGCAGCAGCGGGAGCAACTGATTTGGGGGCAAGCTGCGCTGTTTGCAGACACTTGTCGGCTTCGGCTTTGGCTTGCAGCAGCGCATCTTCAACCATTTGCACCCAGGGTGTGGCTTGACGCCAGCCGGTTTGTTCATTGGCGTGACCTGCACGCACCAGGCGCACTTCAGCACACGCCACGGTTTTGGCATTGCAAGCAAGCGTGACGGGCTGGTTCTTGTAGCGGCTTAACTGTGCCCACAAGTCATTGCGCAGCAGGGAACTGCGCGCCACAAGCGGCGTGTCAAAACCTGCTCTGGCAGATTTATCAGCTTCAAGCGCCTGAGCAATCTTGACGGCTTCAGTCAAAGACTCTTCAATGTAGCCCGTGCGATCGTTCTCGTGATATTGAGATTTGGCAGTGTCCAGCCAGCACTGTGCCTTGGCCAGCGAGTAGCTGTTTTGGGCAATGCCTGCTTCATTGAGCTTGCGCAGCCGAAGCTGAACAGCCTCCAGCGTTCGCCGATCGCCCAGAATGCGTTCATCGGTGATGCGGGACTGCGGTGGTGCCAGGCCAGTGGCTTGTGATGCAGGACCAGCAGCTTCGTTTTTAGAAATGCCCGAACTGCAACCCGTCAAAGCCAGGACAGGTACAAAAAACAAGGCTGCGCTGATGCGCTGGGTGTTCGATTGGTTCATAGCAATCCTGATCACGTTCATGTTTAGGTTCAGGGTTTCATCACGTTAGGGTCAATCGTTTTGTTGACTGCTGGTGCGTCTTTTTTGAACAGGTCTTCATCAAACTTGTAACGCAAGCCCAGCACCCAGCCACGGTTGGTGTAGTCGTTTCCGGTCAACCCAGAGGCCGTACCCGAAGACGCAAAGCCGCGCCAGTTGTACCCAAGCGTGGCGTACAGGTTGTCCATCACAACATAGCCCACCTCCACACCGTAGGCATATTGCATATCACCGCCTGTGCCGTACAGCATCGAGAAGATGCCGCCAACAGACCACTTGTTGGTCACGTCATATGTGACGCGACCACCGAGCAACTGGGCACGGTAGCTGTCTTTGACAGTGCCCAGCAACAACTCGTTGACGTTTTTATAGGCATAGCGGCCTGACAACCACCAGACACGGCTGGGGTGATAGTTGCCCCTGAAGCTGATGATGTCAGTGGCGCTGTCGATTTGTGAGCCCGGTGATGTGTCACGGTTGTCTTTGCGCTCATACAAGCCCAGCGCATCAAACTTGTTGTTGTCAACCGGGCGGTAAGCAAAGCCAAGCTGGAACCGGCTCTGGAATTTATTGCTGCCAGTGGCCGTGCGCGGGTTGGCAATGTTGGCGTATTCACGGGCCAGCAGGGTCCAGTCACTGTCGAGTTTGCGCGCCACACCCAACGTGACCAGCCAGTTGGTGGTGTTTGCATCTTCACGCCACTCAACGCGGCCAGATGACTTCCAGACCGGGTTTGCGGTGTACTCCAGCCCGACGGCCGCAGCGCTGCTGTTGCCGCTCGTGCTGGCCAGACGCTCGACATTGGTCGTCAGGCGCAGACCCTCAGCCAAGACGAAGCCATTGCGCAAACCCAGGGCGCGTTGGACTTCCTTGCCAGACCCGGAGTCACGCAAACGGTATTCGCTGTACAGCGATCCGTCTTGCATGTACTGGGTGTCAATCCCCAAAGTAAATGCATCACTGATGGGTCCTGTGCCCAAACCGTACGCGCCGCTGTATTGCGTGGCTCGCTCATAGCGGCTGTACAGCCGTGTTTTGTCGGCAACACGCCAGTCAGCACCTAAGCGGTACAAGCCGGAGCCACTGTTGCTGAACGAGCGCTGGGTTTCGGCTGACAAATTCAGTCTGTCAGTCACTGCCCAGCGGGCACCCAGACGATACAGGCTGGTGGGATCTGTGCCAGATACATCCTGCAGCTCACCATCGACTGTCAAGGCGTCGGTTATCTTGTAAGAGGCACGCACAAACATGGCCGTCCGGTCAATGCCGGCTGGCGCCACTGGGGCAGCAGCATTGATGGCCGTGTTGCAAATGATGGGCAATCCAGTGGCCGGGTCTATGGATTGGTTGCCACTTTGGCTGATGCCGTAACCCGTGTTGTACCCCGCTATCGCGCCAGGAACAGTGCTGGTGGTAGCCAAATTCGCACAGTTAGTAGCCGTGGTTTGAGTCAGGCTGATAGAGTTTTGCACCACGCGGCGCACGCCCGCACCCACTGTGAGCCTGTCAGTCGCTTTTAAATCAATTCCAACAGCACCCTGCTCGCTGAGGCTGCCTCCAATAATGTCTTTGGAGCTGAGCACTTCGCCGGTGACGCTAACTTTGTCATTGAATATGTAAGCGCCGGTCGTACCCAGTTCAGTCTTGCCGCCTGTCACACCTGATGAAGGATTGTTGAAGTCGGGAGTCGAGCGGAGCGCGTAGGCTCTCAGGCGCAAATCGTCATCGGCGTGACGCAGCTCAATGCGGCCAGCGGTGCCTTTTTGCTCGCCTGATTTGCCATTGAAGTTGGAGCTGACGTTGTTGTTAAAACCGCTTGCGGGGGTGTTGACCACGCTGGTGGTGCTCGCGATTTCGGCAATCAGCTCTGTGTTCTTGCTGAGTTTTAGCGAAATGTTGGCGCCACTGACGTCATACGGCGCTGCCGGGTTTTCATCTTTGGCTGCAGCCACGCCGACCGTCAGGCTTGGGGTCAGTTTCAGGCTGACATCTGCACCATAGACATAAAACTTTTCGCCGCCCTGCTCTATTTCGTACACCACGCGAATGGAAATCGGGTTGAGCTGGTCGTCAAAACTCGGGATGGGGGCTCGAAAAAGAATCTGGCCTGAAAAGGGCTCAAATTCGTAATCCAGATTTCTGGAAACCGGCGTGACCTTGATGATGTTGACGGGCCTGAAGCGGTCTCGCGTCAGAATCTCGATTTTTTCAGAGCCGCTCACGCCATTGGCGTTTGACACTGAGTAAGGTCCGGAAACGCCGCGCGCAGGAAACTCATCGGTCACTTGCCTGAAAGTCTGCTGGGAAACAAAACCGTTGGCAACCACTTTGCCTTCTTCATATCTTCCACGAATACCGTTCAGGGAGCGGCTGTACTGGCTTAATTGACGTGCCGGGTTGTTGTCAGCCGTTTCATAGTCACCCAGCAAGAAGTAACTGAGCTTGTTGTCAATGCGCACATACAACTTGCCCGAGCTTTGCGCGTCCACACCGCGGACGCTGGAGTCACCATAAACAGGGTAAAAAGCGTTAGGGTCGATGTCCTGGAAAAGATTTTTACGAACGTCTTTGTCCGAGTCATAAGCTAGAGTTAAAAGATACTCCCCTTTGACTTTGCCTTTCAAATAGACGGCGGCCCGTGCACCAAACTTGGTTTTGCCACCACTGAACTCTTTGGTGAAGCCTTTCAGCTCATTGTCAAAGCCGTCGTTTTCGCGGGCAGGCGTGATCTGACTCGGGTCGAATTTGTCAGAGCGCAAACGCCCCTCGATCAAGCCGACAGCGACGAATTCTCTCAAGTCCGGAACATAACGAACAACGACTTTCTCAGTCACACCACGAACCGACACTTTAAGTGTGACCGGGTCTGGCTTGTACGGTGCAATCAGTTTGAATTGAAGCGCACCATTTTTAACAGTCTGCTGTATACCCGGCGTGATGCGGTCTATGTCGCCTCGATCTGCACCTGATTCGGACGTCAGGCGGTTCGGCAATAAAATTCGCGCGCCACCATCAACTTCAATCGTCACGTCAACATCCACCGTGATGCGTTGGCCATCCTTGTCAAAAAGCCGCAATTGAACGTCTGTGGGGCTGACGCCGTCTGCAGGCAGGTTTTCGCCATCGACCTTCAGCCCGATTTTGCTGACCGGTGAGGTCAGCCGGTCTAAAAAGGATGTGAAAGGCCGAGGGCCAATGCCTTGCTGCCCGGCCGTCTCAAACAGCGTTTTTGCATCTGGCGCATCCGCGCTGGTAGTGTTTGCAGCAGGTTGCGCCAAGGCAAAACCATGCATCAGCAGGACGGCAACGGCAATCGGTGTTCGGCGGATGTTCACGACATCAGACAAGCAGCTGGGCTTCATGCGTTTCATCGTGCCTCCGCTGGTTTAACGGGGGCAGCATCCTGCTGCCGGGTTTCCGGCAGGATCTGCTGGACAGCCTCAGCCGGGCGATTCTCAATTTTCAAAGGTAGCTTCTTCTCAACTTCAGGGCTCACAACACCGCCTTGCGCACGTCTGGCTTTGACCTGATCGAGCACCTCAGGGCTGCATGAACCTTCGATAAAGTCTGCGCGTGCGAGTTCACCGCCTTTAAGGTCAACGAACAGACTGTCGCCTACACCGGCATTGCGGTTGCTGGATGGCACCATACGTGAACCCTTTGGAAGGGTCGTACGGTCAATCTTGACCACATGGGTTTGCGGTTTGACGCTGCAGATGCTGTACTTGCCCTCGGAATCCGTCAGGATGAATGTGCCGTCCAGCATCACAAGGCGTACGCCTGGAATGCCCAACTCACGACCACCGCCCGAATTGTTCTGAACCGCATTGCCATCGCAGTCAACATACACCTTGCCGGTGATGCAACCTTCATTGGTGAACACGCCGCCCTGTACCGTCACTTTGTACAAAGCCACGTTCGAACGGACTGGGAATGTTGTTTGTGCGCGGTTAATGCCGTCGCCCTGCTGCGAGCCAACTCCCAGGCGTGTGAAGTAAGTCAGCTCGGCGGTGGCCTGGCCTGCAATCGTGCCAATATCGAACGTCAAGTCACGGCCCACGCCACCCGTAGGATTGGCGATGGCCACACCACCGAGGCGGGCTGTACCCAGAATGTAACGGAAGCCGGCAGGCAACAGGTCATTGAGTTTGATGGCGGAAATCGGCAGCTGTGTGGTGTTGCGAATCCGGATGATGTACTGCACTGAGTCACCCAGCTCAGCAACTGTTTTGTCGCCAGTTTTGCTGACCAGCAACGCGCCCGGAGCCAGAATACGATCTAGCGGAATATGGTTATTCAAAACCTCGGAAAAACCGGGGAAGGTGAACTGGAACCTGAGGAAATACTGAGTTCCGGCACCGCCGGCGAAGCCAACGACAGGTGTTGCTCCGTTAACGCCAACAGCGGGAGCCGTGCTTTGGGGCTGAACATTGGTAGATGCGCCTTGCGAAACAATCAGCGTACCTTGCGCTGGTGATACACCGCCTTGCGTTGCTTGCGGAGGCAAGAAAGCAGCGGGCGGCGTCACTTCAAGCCTGTAAATACCTGATGGCGGATTGTTGATAAAGAAGAATTGGTACAGACCGTTAGCACCAGTAACAACAGTGTCTGAACCCGATAAAAGATTGGTTGCCGGGTTAAAAGATCCAGCACCTTCATAGACCAGGCGAACGGTAGCTCCGGGTATCGGCTGTCTCGTTACAGAGTCGTAAACAACGCCACTAGGGTCAAGCGGCAAATTTTGCTCTTGCACGTTATCTCCCGGATACAGGGTGACGCCCTGTATCAATGTCGCAAATGCCGTTCCAGAGCCTGTCAGAAATTTTGTGTTTGAGGCATACCATTCCCCCAAAGGAGTTACATGCCCCGCACTACAACCAAGTCCGCTGTCAGCGGCAAATCGGCACAGCCGCAAATTTCAGCCAAGCTACT
>JBILXX010000167.1:0-13318 GCA_044378095.1 Polaromonas sp. | reverse complement strand
GCTCCTGCACCATACGTACTGCGCGTTCCCGGACTTCGGGGGAAAACTTGTTTGACTTGTTCATGACTCAATCCTCTCAGAGATTTGAGCCTCCTCAAAATACGGGGCGATTCACCATACCGCAGCACAGCCGGACAGTGTTGAGGGCTCAGAGGTCGGTGCCAGTCTCTATGATCCCCTCAAAGCATTAAGACAATCGGTTGGACTGGATTCGTGGTCGCAGCCGAGCCTGATTGACAGTGCCAGATGTTTCGAAGATATTGGGACACTATGTCCAATTCGGTCGATGCGTCATTTTTTTGCCCGAATCGTTGCTTATTGCGGGCCTGTTTTTCGACCGCTTCTTGGTCTTGTCGAGCTACACGGCGCAGGAACAGCCAAGCAAATAGGCGAACCGCCCAAGCAGGCGCCCACCTTCCTTCGACATGTAAGCTCGCGTGCACTAGGGTCTCCCAATCCTGCTGCGGAGTGAAGTGCAGCGTGAAGTACAAGGCGCTGCCGTTGCGGTAACGATATTCAATACATGCGCTGCCCGGTGCTGCCACACCATGATGCGCGCGCTCAAGAAGTCGTGGAGATTCGAAAATCCGGTAGAGCAGGCCGTTTTGTTCTTCGGTGCCTTTGTAGGTAACGGTAATGCCACGGTTATCCAAAGTCGAAGTGGCGGTTACGGCCCGACGGTTGCCATCCCGGCGCACCAGCCCCGGATGCGTGAGGTGGGTGTGCAGCGGATCCAAGAAATTCTCTAGTGCGTCGAACGTATCGCCCTGCCATCGCAGCCGCTGCATGAACCGCAGCGATCCTGCGGGCCTGCTACCGATGAAATCTGGCAGTTGCTCATCTTCAGGCGCATCGGAGGCACATGCGCGTAGCCATATCAAGCCGTCATGTTCCATGACCCTGAAGGTGCGTACGCCAACCTGGGGTGGACAGCGCCCCTCCGGCAAGCCGGGAACCCGGGTGCACCGGCCGTCGGCGCCGAACGTCCAGCCGTGGTATCCGCATTGCAGGCCAGCCTCGGTGATTCGGCCGGCCGAGAGCGGATATTGACGGTGCGGGCAGCGGTCTTCCAGCGCGGTCAGGCCGCCGGACGGCAAGCGCGCCAGTACTACCGGCTTTCCCATTAGCAAAACGGGCAGCGGTTTCGCCAAAACCCGACAGCTCTCCGCGACGACGAACCAGCCTTGCATGACTTTGAAAGACCATGAGTTCACAACTTCATCCATTTCATCATGGGAACGCCAAAGCAACTGGTGAGGGCATGCAAGGTCCAGAGAAATCGTCGACTTCGCAACGGAAGGTGACGCGCATAGACCGCGCTGTATTCGATAGCTGGCATGCCACCACGAAGACGCTTGAATCCGCTGGCGCCAGCGCTCAGGTTGAGCAAGGTCTGATTCTCAATAGCATGACGAAATGCCTGGGCCATGAGCAGGCGATACAGCCCCAACGACTGAGGCAGGCCGGTGTTGTAGCCGACGATGGGCGCGGTCGAGACATCGCCTTGGCTGAAGATTCCAACGACTGCTTGCATTTGGCCGTCGGCGTCACGCCAACCAGCCATGCGCAGCAAGCCGGCGTGGTGCCACGTGCGCAGGAACTCGGCCGTATAGGCCGGATTCAACGTCGAATATTTCTCTAGGTAGAGCTGAGCGTAAAGCCGTTCGCTACGAGCGAAATCTGCGGGCTCGAATTCCCGGTGGGCTACGGGCTGCAAAGCGGTTTTTCGCATCAGTGCCAGGTCGCGCCTCAGGTCTTTGTTGCGGCTGGTCTTCAAGTCCTGGAATAGGTAAACCTGCCGCGTCGGGATCAACTGGAATCCTGCGGCTATCAGGGCATCCAGCCAAGGACCGTGCTGAACCCGGTTGAGCGAGCGAAACCAAAGAGCGCTTGTGGACCAGCGCGCGATGCAGTGGTCGCGCAGTATCTCCACCATAGGCGCTTCAATCGGCGGATAGAGGTTGGTGCTGATCAGCCAGTTATTGACTGAGACCGCACAGCCCAGCCCCGTAATCTGCATCTCCCGAGCGGCCCAAGCGGTGGCGGCGCGCAGCGGCGGCCGCGACCATGCCGGCGCCAAACGTTCGGACTCTTCGACCGCGTAGCGACAATAGGTCGTGGCGGGCGAAACCACCCAGGCGTTGCTCTCGCAGGGCAACTCCAAGGTCACGGGAAAAGAATACGGCCCGGCTTCCACTTGATGTACCTCGGCATCAAGGTTGGCGACGAAGGGTCTTGTGGGCTGGCCTTGGTGGAGTAACTCGAATGCACGAGCCTGCTGGGACATCGGCGCGGTGGTGACGTTTTCGGTCATACTGCGACGTCCAAGAGTGCCTGGCCGTCCCACTCGATGTCCTGAGTAGATGCTTCGCGCAAGCTTCTGCGTTGGCGGAGCGCCAGGCTTGCGTATGCCCCCATATCGATAGCCGCACCGATCAGTGGCGAGCGATCGCCGGGCACGGTGATAACGTCCTCAGCTGCATGAAAATCGCGCCTCCATTCGGCCAGCCGACCATTGCGGACGGCGCTCGCCAAGCCCGCCGACAGCATCACTGGTCCAAGCATCCGGGGCCGCGCTGCGGTGGGCTCAGACATCGAGGTCGATACCCCGGCGAGGGCGGCCGGCAAAGGGTCGCCTAGTGCGAAAAGGTGGCAACCGCTGGTCGCGCGCGGATTGCACTCCAAGACACTAAGCCTCCCTTTGTCGTCGAGCATCCAGTCAAAGGAAATTTGACCGGTAAATCCGGTCTTCTGCACTAGAGCCTCGACAAACTGGCGGCTCGTTGCGATGCGAGCTGCTTCGAAATAGAAGCTTGCGCTGGCCGCCAGTCGATACGCTGGTCGATAGAGGCTGTGAGCAACCAGACGGCCACGGTCAGCGACGCTGTACGAGGAAAATTCCTGCCCGGCAATGAACTGCTGTACCACCCATCTGCCAAGGGCAGGCAACTCAGGTGCGATGTCCGGGATACCGTTTGGATAAAGTCGGACATGGACGCCGAAGCGCGAGAACTCCGGCTTGAGTACCACCGGACGGCCGGTGGCCCAATCCCGGGCCTGCGCCAGTGAGTCAACGGTGGCGGCCGACGGCACGCCAGCCCCACAGCCTTCGGCCAATTGGAGGAAATCCCACTTGCTGTGCAGTAAACGGAGCAACTCGAAATCGTCCGCCAGCACCCGGACCGATGCCGGCAGCAAGTGACGGTAACGTGAAAGGAAGAACACCTCTTCGCAGGTCGGTACGATCAGCTCGATACCCCAGCGCGTAATGGCACCCAGCAGTCCTCGCACGAAATCTTCCGGCGAATGCCGGGGTGATGCCAGGCGTACCGACCCGCTGACGGCACGGGAAGAGGACGTCAGCCGGCACGACACGCTGTCTGCGGCATAAACCGTCCAGCCGTGGTGGGCGAATCGGCGTGCGTGGTCAAGGGTAACGGGCGCACGGCCACCGAGTAACAAGACTTCAGGCATGGATTCCCACCTCAGTGGACTTATGAGGCGCAGCGGGTTTAAACCGGCAGCTTATGCGCCGGCGCTTGGCCATGCCGGATGCTGCAGGCATGGAAACCTGGCGCCACAGGGGTGCCCGCATGCCCAGGCGCTGGATCGTCTCGTTCACCGCGCCGACGATGGCCTGGTAGGCCGCGGCTTCTCCACCCTCGACCGCAAGCTCGAACATGTTGCCCTGCTGGCATAGGCGGTAGTCCGGATGGCTCTTGTGCTGGCGCAAGATGGCATGGCGGACGATATCCGGAAACAGCGCAACCAGCCGCATGCCGTCCCGGTGGGGCAGCCACAACACGTCATCCATCCTCCCTGCGATGCTGGCCAGCCGACGGGTGTGTCGGCCGCAGCCGCACACGCCCGGCAACACTGTGAGTACGTCGGTCAGACGGTGCCGTACAAAGAGCTGCGCGCAACGAGTGAAGTCGGTCACGATAGGTTGAAATCGAGTACGTTCTGTGTCGAGCCACTCGGGCTCAACATGAACGAATTCTTCGTTGAGATGTAGGGCGCCGTGCTCGCAGGTGTAACCCAAGAAGCCCTCGGTGCATTGATATAACTGATGGACCGGTAAGCCGAAGGCTGCGGTGATCCGACGCTCGTCGTCGGGCTCCAGCACTTCAGCGACAGAGATAACCTTTCTCGGCGTCGGCATGGTGCCGGCGTTATCGGCTATCCAGGCCAGCATGCTCGCCGGCGCCACCAGCACATCGGGTTCGAACCTGCGAAGCGCGGGTAGGTGCTCTTCTACGCCGGCGTGCAGGTCAAAGAAGCGTAAGTTCAGCCGACGGCTGGCCAGTGTGCCATAGAGCTTGCTGTTAGCACGCAGGAAAAAAGCCACGCGCAGTGATGAGCGCCTCAGAACGAGGTCGTGCAGCAATGGTCCATCTAGGGTGCGCGCCAGCAGGATGCCGGCCCACAGCGCGCGCTCCCTTGACGACGCTAGGAATACGCCCCGTGTCCCTTGGGTACCACTGGACAGGCCCACTGTCAGGGCTGTTAGGCCGGTGTTGCCCCCTTCGTGATGGAGCGCTTGGGAAAAGTCTCGAGATTCCTCGGCAGCCAGGGCGACCGCCGTCGCCTGCTCGAGAGTGACACCATGGGTATTGAGGTCGGCGAACCGGGCAATCATGGTCGCCTTGTCGACAATGGGAAGCTGCGCCAGATCCATGTCCCGGTAATCCCTATAAAAGGGCGCGCGCGGTAGCTGCTGAGACAGGAACTGCTCCACTTGCCTGCACTGCCAGGTTTCCAGTCGATCCCTGTCGGCAAACCGGAAACCCCAGCGGGTACGTGCGAATGCGTACAGTAAAGTCAGAGCCTCAGAGGTTCTCATGGCGAATGGACTCCCAGGTTGGACCGCAGTGCGAGGGCAGCATCAACAGTTCGCGGTCCGAAAGCCGCAGGGCTTGCAAGTTTTGGAACGTGTCGCGGTAAGCGCGGCGATCGGCGAATATGCCAGTGGCAAGCCATGTAGGGGGCTGGTCCATGGTAAGCGCCTGCAGGGACCAACATGCGTCCGCCAGCAGCAGTACGCGACGTCCGCCCAGCGTCTCGAAGGCCAGACCCATCTGGCCGGCGGTGTGGCCGGGGAGTGGGATGCCGAGGATGCTGCCGTCGCCTAGCAGATCGAAGCCAGCTTGCATCCCCACACCGTTACCTAGGGCGCCTCGCATGTTGATGCGGGCCGAGTCTTCGGCGAACCGAAGCCTAGGCTCCATGTCCGGCGGCAACAGTGCGCGCAGGAATCCATGGCGAAGGGCTCCTATGCGGCCCCGGCGTTGCATGTCGTCCCATTCGGCGCGCATTGCGTACAGACGGGCTCGGGGAAAGTCGCGCAGACCAGCGATATGGTCTGCATGGAGATGCGACACGAAGACGTGTCCAATGTCGTGAGCTCCAATGCCTTGGGCGGCTAGTTGTTGGAGCAGCGGTACGTCATCCAGTACAACCGGAGTCACCCAGCGGTAAAACCGCTCTGGAAACGGGCGAGTCGCCTCCAAAAAGCGTTCGTGGTGCCCGGTGTCAAAAAGCATCGGCCCGCGCGTGGGATGGAGCAGCAGGCCGACCAGCGAGGGGTAACCCACCACCCGGCAGCGGCCGCCGCTTTGAACCACGCACTCTGGATGGCGGCAAAGTCCCGCACGTAGCCAGTGAAAGCCGATGCGCGCGCTCATTGGCTCGAGCCCAGTTGCTTGCTAAACCATTCTGCGGTGCGCACCATGCCTTCGCGCAGAGGAATGCGAGGTACGTAGCCGAGATTCCGTCGAGCACTTGTCACGTCCAGTGTCTGGGAAAACGCCAGCAAACCGACGGAATAGCGTGTCAGCGGTGGCTCCCACCCCGGGCGCAGCCAGGCCAGACCCTCCATTGCCCGAGCCAGGACATCCACCACTGGATACGGCACGCGCCGCAGTCGAGTGGTCAGTCCGAACGTGGATGCCAGCACCTGAAACAGTTCGCCGACCTGCATGGGCTCACCGTTGCTAATGTTGAAGGTCGCTCCTATTTGATGCACCCTGGGTTGTGCGAGTGCCAGCTCTATAGCATCTACTACGTTGTCGACGTATGTCAGATCTAGCTGTGCCCGGCCACCCCGCATCAACGGTAGCGAGCCTTGGCGGGCCACGCGTAGCAAGCGAGGAAGCAAGGTGTTGTCGTGAGGGCCGAAGATAGCGCGCGGCCGCAGGATGACGGCCGAGCGCAGGTGCGCGGCCTGACGGACGAGGACCTCGGCAGCAGCTTTGGATGCTGCGTACAAGTTAGCAGGCGCTGGCAAGGGCTCGTCCTCGCGGATGTCCAACCGGTCACGAAAGTCGAAATACAGTCCCGGAGTCGAGATATGCACCAAATGCCCGATAGCTCTGCTTTTGCAAACTGCCAATACTTCGCGCGTTGCCACTACATTGGCCTGTTCGAACGCGCGGCGACTGCCCCAGGGTGACGAGAGTGCTGAGCAATGCACAACTGCGTCAACTGCGTATGCTGCTTTATGCAGTGCTCGCTCAGCATCAGCTTCCCCGTGTTCGATATGTATGAAGTCAGCATTTGCTCCCGATGACGACGCACAGCGTAGCACCGTGTCGGCGGCCCCAGCATTGCGGCCAGTAAAGACGACCTGATGACCAGCACCCAACAGTCGCCAGACGAGGTGCCGCCCCAGAAAACCAGTTCCTCCCGTTACCAATATTCGCATCTCAGTAGACCAGTGCGGCGGCACCGAGCGCCATGCCGGCGCCGGAGCCGATCAGCAGCACTTTTTGACCGCGCCGCAATTGACCCTCGCTGACAGCGTGGTGCAGCGCAGTAGGTAGCGACGCCCCAACCTGGTTGCCGAACCGCTGGAACACATCTACCATGCGGTGCTTCTCAATTTTGAGTCGCTTACGCAGATGGTCAAGCGCGAGCCGGCTCGCTTGGTGCGGCACCACCAAGTCGAAGTCTGACATAGCGAGTCCGGCTGAATCGAGGAGATTTTGGGTAAACCGGGGAAGCTCACGCGCCGCAAGTTTGAAGATTTGTGATCCGTCCATTTGGAATAAGGCCAGTTCTTTGATGCTCTGGGAGGTACGATCTGGGTGGTAGCGCGATCCGCCCGCAAGGATGCGACAGTGCTCTGCACCTTCCGCGAAGGCCTGCAGGTTGGATGCTAGCAGGGTGGACGATTCGTCTGGCCCGCTACGGCGAATGACAGCAGCAGCAGCACCATCGCCGAAGATAGCGGACATGTGCAAGTACCTCCAATCAAGAGAGAAGGTAGCGATGTCGGCTGAGACCAGCATCACGTTTTGATAGCGACCAGCATCTACTAAATAACTCATGGTGTCGAGCCCGGTCAGGAAGGACATACAGCTGGCGCCGACATCAAAGGCGGCAATCGGTCGTGACCTAGCGCCAGCTTGCGCCAAGACCATCGCAGCGTTAAAAGGAAGGGCTTGGTCCATCGTGGCGGATGTCGCCACGAGGCAATCGATGTCGTCCCAGGACAGTCTGGAGTTGTCCAGCGCTTGTTGGCATGCCTGCACAGCCAACTTGGCCGCCGATTCGTCTGTGCTGCTGTAGCGGGTCGACACGCCACTATTGGCGAAAACCGTGCCGAGCGGGAGACCCAAACGTTGATCTATTTCCTCGCTGCTGACCAGAGTCGCGGGCGTCGCAGCGCCGGTACCGGAAATGCAAATCCTACGCGCGGGGACTTTCACAGGGACTCCTTCCCATACGCCAAAGTGCGCTTTAACACCTGCAGGAGAAGCGGTTTGTTAACGCTGAGCATCGCCTCCCGACCCTCTTTAGTCGTTGATAGCAGCCCTGCGTTTTGAAGCGCCCAGATGTGGTGCATCGTCGCGTTGCGGCTAAGCGGAAAACCATCGCTGACCGGCTTGATGGAGAGGCGCTCTCCGCGCTCAAACATAAGGAGAACACGCTGGCGGTAGCTGTCCCCGAGCGCTGCAAAGACGGCGGCGAGGGGCTCCCATTCTGGCCGCAGGGTATCGGTATAAGTTGTAATCATGACTGCTAATCTGGTTTTGTAGGATTATTCGCGGTGAATCAGAACTTGCGTAAAAACCTGTCGGGTTGTTGGGGAGCACCTAATGTGCGCCAGCACCCCAATTTTTTGTCGCGAATTCAGACACAGTGACCACCAACTACCTTATGAGTATCGAATAAAGATACTTTTAGAGCTTCATCAGCGCTGCCACCCGGGCTTGCAAGACGTCTGGCTGAACTTGCGCCGGCGTCATAGCGGCACCTGCGTGTAAGCCAACGCGGCTGAAAAGGCCCCGCCGGAAAGGCCGCACCATCGCATTGCCGCGCTCTACCCGGCTGAAGAACGAGCCCCACAAATTGGTCAACGCCATGGGTACCACGGGCACCGTGACGCCATCGCGCTCAGCGTTTTCAAGAATCTTCATGATGCCGCCCTTGAACTGCTGCAACGTGCCATCTTTGGTGATGCCCCCCTCCGGGAAAATGGCCAACAAGTCGCCGTCACGCAGAACCTTGGCCGCGGCCTCAAAAGCTGCCTCGTAAGCCACCGGGTCTTCGGCTCTGGGCGCAATCGGTATGGCTTTCGCTAGTCGGAAGAGCCAGCCCAATATCGGCATTTTGAAAATGCGGTGATCCATCACGAAATAGATGGGGCGCGGGCTGGCGGCCATGAGCAGCACCGGGTCCACAAAACTCACGTGATTGCACGTGAGCACGGCCGCCCCCTTAGTGGGGATGTTGTCATCGCCAGAAACTTTGAATCGATAGATACAACGCGAAGCCACAAACGCGACAAAGCGCAGTAAGTATTCCGGGACCAGCATAAAGATGTAAAAAGCGACCACTGCGTTGGCCAGACCTACAAAGAGGAAGATTTGAGGAATGGTGAAATCGGCTTTGAGCAGGGCTCCAGCCAGGATCGCGCTGACGATCATGAAAAGGGCATTGAGAATGTTATTGGCCGCAATGATGCGGGCCCGGTGAGTGGCCTGACTGTGCAGCTGGATCAGGGCATACATAGGCACGCTGTACAGGCCCGCAAACAGACTGAGCAGCGCCAGATCCATCATCACCCGCCAATGCGCTGGTTGGGCCATAAATGCTGTCAAGCTCATCACCGGTGCGGCCGGCAAAGCGCGCGAGGCAAAGTACAGGTCAATCGCGAAGACACTCATGCCGATGGCGCCTACGGGCACCAGGCCAATTTCGACGTGGCGCTTGCTCAGCACCTCACACATGAGGGAGCCCGTGGCAATGCCGATTGAAAAAACGACGAGCAGCAAGGATGCGACCTGCTCATTGCCGTGCATCACCTCTTTCGCAAAGCTCGGGAACTGGCTCAGGAAAACCGCGCCGAAAAACCACATCCAGCTGATGCCCAGCATGGAGCGAAACACCACGATGTTGCCGTGGGCCAACCTGAGGTTGCGCCAGGTTTCCGTGATCGGGTTCCAATTGATCTTCAAGCCAGGATCGGTAGCCGGTGCGAGCGGAATGAACTGTGCAACAACCCGACCAAGCAAGGCCACCAGCACGCATGAAACGGCGACATAAAGTGGGCCGTCACCAGGTATCGCCACGATCAGGCCACCCACAATGTTGCCGAGCAAGATGGCCACAAAGGTGCCCATTTCCACCATGCCGTTGCCGCCTGTCAATTCACGCTCATTGAGTGCCTGCGGAAGATAGGCGAATTTGACCGGCCCGAACAGCGTGGAGTGAAGACCCATCAGAAAGGTGCAGGCCAGCAGAATCGGCACCTGGACGTTGACATCGGTTGCGAGAAAACCCACTGCTGCAACGCCCATGATCACCACTTCGAGGTTCTTGACAAAGCGGATGACGCGGGTTTTTTCAAACTTGTCGGTCAGCTGCCCGCTGGTGGCTGAGAACAGTAAAAAAGGCATGATGAATAAGGCCCCTATGACCAACCCCGCCAGCGCGGGCGGCAACCAGCTTACGCTGAGCTGGTATGTCACCATCACGGTAAACGCGAACTTGAAAAGGTTGTCATTTGCAGCGCCTGAAAACTGGGTCCAGAAAAACGGCGCAAAACGGCGCTGCTTCAGGAGTGCAAATTGATTCGGGTGCTCATGCACTTCCGGCGCGCTGGCCGCCGGGGTTGGAATAACACTCATGCTTCACTCCTCTTTGCTGTGGTTATGCGGTCAGCTCTGCTGGCTGCTCGGTTGGCCGAACCGGTTCGGAACGGTGATGCGGATTCTGCCCTGTATTTTCCGAGGTCCAGAATCGCGGCAATGACCGGCAAGGCAGCGAAACTTGCCACCACATGCTTAATACTGTGACCTGAGACTAGCTGCGAGCTCAAGGCATACACGGCTTCGTCCGCCTGCTCAAAAATTTTGGCAACTGCGTAAATCAGGATGACCCAGCCCCAACGAACAGCCAGTGCGCCGGGCACCGGCTTTACGAAGGCCAGCCACAACACAAGCGCCATTCCGCCAAATTGAAGTGCCGCCCAGGCCAACACGTTTCCTGATGCGAACCAGACCGCCACACTGAGCGGGCCCAACACCAGCACTGCGAGACCCAGCGCCACTCCTGCACGTGCGCTAATGCGGTCGGCAGCGGCCAGCCCCAGCAGGCCAGCAAACGCAACGACCATGCCCAGCCGGTCTATCGCCAGCCCTGCATCATCAGCTTGCGAGTGGTACCAGGAGGACGCCGCCGCTGTGACTGCTAGGCCGATGAAAAACAAGGTGGCCAAACCCCGCTGCGCCAAGGGAATCTGCCGCCTGTGCGAAGAAAGACAAACCAGCCCTATCAGCCCCAGCAAGGCAAAAGGTAAGTTGCTCAGCACATCCATGGCGCAGGCAATCCCCCACCACGAACGCTGATCAACAAATCCATGTGAGTACCCCGGTTGGGCCACGAACGGTCCAAAGATCGCCACTGTCAGCAAGGCGAGCACAACACCCAGCAATGCACCCTCAGTTTTTTCCAGTTTGAACATCACGACAAGTCCTTTCAATGAATGGACGTGAGTTTGACTTTGCGCTTGCAGATTCCACACACTTATCGATACAAGCCGAAACCGGAAGACTGAAAGTATCGATAATCAATACCAAGGAGCCCCTATGAGTACAAGCGCTGATCTAGTCGTAGCCCTGAAAAAAGAACTCAAGTCCGCGCAGATGACCTACGCAGATCTGGCGCTGGCAATGGGTATGGCCGAGTCCAGCGTCAAGCGTATGCTGGCCAAGGGAGACATGCCGCTGTCGCGCGTGGATGCCATTTGCCGCGCACTAAAGCTCGACTTTGCAGACCTGGCCAGGCACGTAGCTGATACCCAGCCCCTGTTGGCCGAGCTGACCGAGGCCCAGGAAAAAGCCGTGGTGGCCGACAAAAAGTTGCTACTCGCCGCCATATGTGTGTTGTCACAATGGACGCTGGAGCAAATCACCGGCACTTACCGCCTGTCCGAAGCCGAGTGCATCAAATACCTGGTTCAGTTGGACCGTATCGGCATCATTGAGCTTAAAGCCCTAAACCGTTACCGGCTCAAGTTGGCCAAAACATTTCGCTGGCGTCCTCACGGCGCGGTGATGGATTATTTTCGTGACAACGCCTTACTTGACTATTTTTCGGGTGGCTTCAATGGTGGAGGGGAGGGCCTGCTGTTGGTCCACGGCTCGATCAGTCGCAGCTTGGCGCCTTCATTTCTGGACCGTATGCAGCGCGTGGCGCAAGACTTTGCTCAACAGCACCAGGCCGACCAAAAACTCGGGGACAAAGACCGCGAGGGTTACACCTTGCTGTTTGCCATGCGAAGCTGGGAATTCGAGGCCTTCGCTTCTCTGCGACGGTAAAGTTTTAGGCGCCCTTGTTACTGCACTTTGATGCTTGAAGTTTGTTCGATTTCTGGCGGGGCAGTTCAAACCAAGGGCGACTCAAACTCGGTCAAGTGCGCGGCGCCTTTCTGCCCTTGACGCTGCTCTGTTCAAAATAGTCTTTTTTATTGTTTTTCTTGCTCTTCGAGAGTCTGTCGCCAGTAATGTCGGCTTTAGCGCAGCCAGCTCAAAGTCTTGAAATTCCGCTATGTCGTCGATTGCGGCTCGGGGCCAGAAGCGGGCGTTGGCGAGTGACCTTTATCGGGTAACCCGCTTTCGAGTACCTCGTATTTCTGCTGTCTAACGCTTGACTTAAACGGCGTGACGTAAGCAGGTCCGCTTGTGGAAGGTTGGGCGAAACTATTGGATGAACCCACGCAAAAAAGCTAGAAGCTGCTGGTGGATTGCTGGCCACTCACGTAAATACTTTTCGTTGAAGCGATAGTAGAGCCCAACACCAGCGACTCCGCCAAATTTCTCTGTATCTACTCCAGGGAAGAACGATGGGGGCAGAGCGATTTCGACTGTGCAGTCACCAATTGGGTACTGGGTCTTTAGTAGCTCATGCCTTTTCGGCGGGCAAATGATGATGTCGTTACCAAGTGGTGATCTGAACCGGGATGGACTCGGCAATGCAAAGAACGGCTCTACCCCCTCAGTATCGAACGACTTGCGGTACACCGGGATATCGGGGGAAGATCGTTTTGTATCTAGGACAAGGGCGCCGTTCTTTACAGCCTCTTGGTACCGGGTAGCGGATAGATCGCCTGAGAGACTGCCGAGAGTGATTGACAGTCGGTCAAGCGATGCGCTATCCATAAGACGCTCGCTGTTTTCTCTGGTGAGAGGAGCAAAATCGGGTAGAGAAACTACTACGGACGCCACGTCGTAAACCTTGTTTGCCCATGGTTGGAACTGGTGCGTAACTGCGACGAGGTGATTCTTGGGAATCGCAAGATTGGCGCCGATCGGGCGCATTTGGAAAGAGTACTTCTCACTTTCATAGCCTCCCGCGACGAAGATGGCCTTCTCGGGATGCTTTGCATAGAACTCCTCGCTCGCATAGAACACGTGCGCGCGTTCGTCCTTGCTCGCAGGATATGGGACAGGGTACGGCACGCTGGAATCGCAAGCGCCAATCAGAGCGGGCAGAAGATAGAGGAATGAGCGCACTGGGTGTACGGGTGGCGGCTAACTATGAAGTATCCCGCGAGTTTGCGGGATAACACCGGAGCTGGTCGGATGACGTGGACAGGAGAATTTGAAATTCATCATGCGAATCCATTGCATACAAAGTTGCAAACGATGAATATACAGGTATATCAAGAAAGATAAAGCCGCCGGGCAGCTAGTGTAGTGTTTCACTCTGTTTGAACTATTTTGAGTTTGGCCTTGGCGCGTATGACTTTTTCCAGAATGTCACGAGCACTTGCAGTCCAGATGAAGGGCTTGGGATTCTCGTTGTGAGCCAG
>JBILXX010000091.1:0-13323 GCA_044378095.1 Polaromonas sp. | reverse complement strand
CATGGGCGCTCACCAAGTTCATGATTCAATACCCTGATCTTGCAGCCTTTTAGGCGGTGCCCGCAACTTTTTTTACCTCACGTAGCGGTTAATTCGGCTGGCTTGCGGAATTCTGCAAGTCCCTCTTGTTTCTTGTAATAACAAACGCCAGCAAAGCGTGGAGTTGGACTTGCCCCAATTGAATAGGTTACAACCCACCCCGCGCAGCCTGCAAAACATCCCGCGTTTTCAAAGCCTCCCTCCGCGCCGCTTCGGCAAAATCATCCCCTCCCGATGCATACAAAATCGCCCGAGATGAATTGACGATGATGGGCGAACCTTCACGCCAGCCGGCGCGCACTGTGGCGACTGCGTCGCCGCCCTGCGCGCCCACGCCGGGGATCAGCAAGGGCAGGGTGGGTGCAACGGTGCGCACACGCTCAATTTCAGCCGGGTAAGTCGCGCCCACGACCAGGCCTAGCTGGCCGTTCAGGTTCCAGGGGCCTTGGGCCAGGCGGGCGACGTGTTCGTACAGCAGGGGCTGGCCTTCGACGCTGGCAAAGCGCTGGTTTTGCAAATCGTCACCGCCGGGGTTGGAGGTGCGGCAGAGTAAAAACGCGCCTTTGCCGGCGTGCTTCAAATACGGCGCCACCGAGTCAAAACCCATGAAGGGTGACAGCGTGACCGCATCTGCACCATAGCGCTCAAACGCCTCAATCGCGTACTGCTCGGCCGTGCTGCCAATGTCGCCGCGCTTGGCGTCCAGAATGATGGGCACGTTGGGCGCGGCGCGGCGCATGTGCTCCATCAGGCGCTCCAGCTGGCCTTCAGCGCGGTGCGCGGCAAAGTAGGCAATTTGCGGCTTGAAGGAGATCACCAGGTCCGCCGTGGCGTCCACAATCGCAGCGCAAAAGTCATAAATCTTGTTGCTGTTGCCTTTGAGCTTGCCGGGGAAGCGCGTCGGCTCCGGGTCCAGGCCCACGCACAGCATGGACTGGTTTTGTTGCTCAGCGGTGCTCAGCATGTCTAAAAAGGTGGGGGTGCTTGTGGCCTTGGTCATGCACAGATTGTAAGAAGCCGCACAATCAGCGCATGCAACTCAGCCGACAACAGCTCATCCTCGTCATTGCCGTCACCCTGTCCTGGGGGCTGAACTGGCCCATGATGAAGATGGGGGTGACGGGCTACCCGCCGCTGACCTTTCGTGCCATTTGCCTGTTGATGGGCGTGCCGGTGTTGTGGCTGGCGCTGCGGGTGATGAAGGTGCCTTTTTATGTGGCGCGCAAAGACTGGCGAGAGCTGTTCTGGCTGGCGGTTACCAACATGTTTGTCTGGCATGTGCTGATCATTCTGGCCATCAGCGTGCTCAGCAGTGGGCGGGCGGCGATTTTGGGCTACACCATGCCGGTGTTTTCAGCGCTGCTGGGCGTGGCTGTTTTTGGCGCGCAGATGCGGCCAACCCAGTGGCTGGGGGTGGGTGCGGCGGCGGTGGGGGTGTTGCTGCTGCTGTTCAATGAGCTGACCAACTTTGCCGGCCAGCCGCTGGGCGTGTTGATGGCCCTGGTGGCGGCTGCCGTGTGGGCGCTGGGCACGCAAAAGCTGCGCAACACCCGCATCGTGGCCAGCACGCTCACGCTGTCTTTCTGGATGACGCTGATGGCGGCCGTGGTCTTGACGGTGATGAGCATTGTTTTTGAGCGTCATCTGTGGGTCATGCCGTCTGCCAAAACCTGGGTCGCGATCGTCTATAACGGGGTGATGATTTTTGGCTTTACCCATGCGGCGTGGTTCACGCTGGCGCGCAATTTGCCGCCAGCGGCCTCAACGCTCAGCACCATGATGATCCCGGTGCTGGGTGTGTTTTCAGGCGCGCTGTGGCTGGGTGAAGTGCTGCACTGGCAAGACTGGGCAGCCGTGGCGCTGATGGCGGTGGCGATATCGACGGTGTTGATACCCGGCGGGCGCAAGTCAGCGTCATGAAGCTGCGGTGATGCTGAGCGCCAGGCACAGGTCGTCCCAGGCCTTGGCTTTGTCCTGCGGGTTGCGCAGCAGGTAGGCTGGGTCGATGGTGATGACCACAGATTGGCCTTGCACCGAGTGAACCTGGCTGCGCAGCCTGGCCAGGGGCTCAGCGGATTGCAGCAGCGCCTGGGCGGCCAGCCTGCCCATCACCAGAACCACATTGGCCTTGGCGCTGGCCAGCAAGTCTGTCAGTGAGCCTGGCAAATCGCCACCCGTTCCAGTCCTGACCAGCGGCGCCAGCAGCACCGCGCCAGCGCTGTGCAGTTTTGCGGCGCGCAGCATGTTGTCCAGCAGCTTGCCTGCATCGCCGTCCAGCGGGTTGAAGGCCTCCTGCAAGGCGCTGGACGGCGCTTCAAGCAGCACCAGCCAGCGGGTGGTGGTTTGGGGGGCCGCGTCGGCATAGAGCGTTTGCACTGTGCCCACGCGCCAGGCAGGGGCGGTTGTGTCGGCCTGCACAGGGGCTGAAACTGCCTGAACAGGCTGTTTTTGAGCATTAAAAGGGGTTGCAGGTGAATGAATTCGGGCGTGAATAGCTCCCGAATCAATAGCGGATTCTGATGGGTTGGCAGGACTTGATGGCGTTACAGTTGTCGCTGGGCTGGCAGGTGCAACCTCAGGCAGCGGCTGCCAGACCCGCACACCCATTTCCTTGAGCATGGCGCGCTGGCGTTTGTCCATCAGCATCACGGCGCTGCCCCAGCCAATGACAAACTCATCACTACCGCGTCTTCCCGGGTGGATGTGCCAAGCAAGCCCGTGCCGCCTTCGGGGTAGTAGCCTTTGCGCAAACCGACTTCACGAAAACCGTAGCGCTCGTACAACCCTTTGGCATGGGCGTTGCTGGCACGTACCTCCAGCCACAGCCACTGCGCGCCTTCGCCGCGCGACCACAGTGCCAGCGCGTCCAGCATCAGCCGGCCCCAGCCCTGCAACTGGTAGGTGGGTGCGACGGTGATGTTGAGCAAATGCACTTCGTCCACGCCCTTCATGGCGACAAAGTAGCCCAGAAGTTCAGGCGCGGTCTCTGGCGTGGCATTGCCGCCAACCAGCATCTGCATTTCATAGCCCGAATTGAGCGAATCACTGAAGTTGCCGCGCGTCCAGGGGAATTTGTAGGCGCTTTGCTCCACGCTGGCCACTTGCGCCAGGGCGGCGTGCGTCATCGGCTCAAAGCGGGCTTCGAGTGAATCGGCAGGCTTGAAAACGGCGCTCATAGGGTTGGGATGGTTTGCAGTTTGAGCGCTTTGATCTCTTCGCGCTCGACAGTGGTTTGCGCCACTTTATCCCGAACATACAGCGGCAGGGCCTGGTCAGCCGCCACGCAATGCCCGCTGGCGGCCAGCTGGGGCGCCAGCCGCAGCATGGCAGTGGCTGTGGGCAGGCTGAATGCAGTGTTCAAACCCTCGGGCAAGCGGCCTTGGTACACCTCAAACACATTGCCTGCATACAGCGTGCCGGTCTCTGGCACCAGCGCTTCAGGGCGAATCAATTCGCAGTCGCCCAGTTTTGTCAAAACGCCCTGGCTGCACGCATAACGCTGCACATACATCTCGTCCATGCGGGCATCCAGCAGGGCGGTGATGTGACCGGCGTCATGCTGCAGCCGCGCTTCTTCAGCCACCGCCATCAGCGTGTCAATCGGCAAGACCGGTATGCCATCACCATCGTGGGCCCCAAAAGCCAAACCCTGCGCCACCGCACACGCCGTGCGCAGCCCGGTAAACGAGCCCGGCCCCCGGCCAAAGGCAATCGCGCGCAAATCACCCAGCGCCAAACCCGCTTCAGCCAGCAGCGCCAAAATTTCAGGGATCAGCGTAGTTGATGCCTTGGCACCGCCTGGCCCCGTGTGCTGCCACACCCGTGCGCCATCCGTCAGCGCGATGGACATCACGTCTGTCGAACTGTCAAAAGCCAGAAAAGAGCCGTTTTGGGGCATGAAAAGCGCTAAATTAGGTGTCAAATAGGGCCCTAGCCCAATGAATACGGGCGCAAGCAGCTACTAAAATAATAGTGAAAAGACGACTAATTAATGTCAAAAAACTCTTCTCTTGACATCCTAGATTGAGTAAATAAAATACTGAGTAAATTTACTCACAACAAAATATGGCTTTTCAGCGTCTCCAAATTAATGAGCTCCGTAACAGGTTTGCCGCAGTCTCGCGCTTCATCACCATCGTTGCAGGACCACGCCAAGTTGGTAAAACGACACTGGTACGAACTGCACTAGACGGAATTGTCCACGAGTTTATCGCGGTTGATCAATATGAAGAACCGCTGCGGCCATTTGGCGACTATGCGCAGACAAGTTCTGAGCCGACGGGCGAGAACAGGGATGCTGGGTGGTTAATCCGCTCGTGGCAAGCGGCTCGGGAAAGGCAAAAACAAATCCGGGCAACCAATTCAGAGCAAGCTTTTGCGTTGGTTTTTGACGAAATACAGAAAATCCCGAGATGGTCAGAGGTCGTCAAAGGCCTATGGGATGCAGACCGCGCCGCAGGCATGGATATGCATGTCGTGTTGCTGGGGAGTTCCCCACTTTTAATGCAAAAAGGTCTTACTGAAAGCCTGATGGGGCGATATGAATTGATCCCCGTCACGCATTGGTCGTTTCCTGAAATGCATGAAGCGTTCGACTTCACACTCAATGAGTATTTTTTCTTTGGCGGCTACCCGGGCAGTGCCCCTTTGATCCGCGATGAGGAGCGCTGGCGACAGTATGTGCTGGCCAGTCTGGTGCAGCCGAGCATAGACACAGACATTCTTCAAATGGTACGTGTCGATAAACCCGCGCTGCTAAAACAGCTCTTCACGCTGGGCAGCAGCTATTCCGGGCAAATCCTCGCGCTCGGCAAAGTCAAAGGTCAACTGGATGGTGCGGGTAACGAAACCACACTTGCTGGCTACCTTGATTTGCTAGGGAATGCAGGTCTGCTCACGGGGCTGCACAAATACCATCGGGGTGTTGCACGCCAACGTGCCTCACCGCCAAAATTCAATGTCTTAAATACAGCGCTCATGTCGAGTGCAACACCTTACACCTTTGCTGAGGCGCAAGCCGACCGTTCATTCTGGGGTCGTCTTGTGGAAAGCGCGGTGGGCGCTCATTTATGTAACACCGCCAAAAATACTGAAAAAGTACATTACTGGCGCGAAAGCCCGCATGAGGTTGATTTCGTCATTTCCGATGCCAATCGGCTCACAGCCATTGAAGTCAAAAGCGGCACCCATCAAGGCAAACTAAATGGGCTGGACGCATTCGCAGATCAGCACAAAGATTGCCACCGCTTGTTGGTAGGCGCGGGTGGCGTGGATTTAACGGAGTTCCTGTCTTATCCGCTATCCCATTGGCTGGCGAAGCCATGAGCTCGACGGTTATTCGGGCTCTAGGCCGCCTGCCCATCACTCGCAGTGTGCGGGTGCGGCTACAAGATGGTGATTTGTCGATACCCCAACCAATTACTACCTACAGCGCATTACATGCATGGGTTTTGATAGGAGACCCAGGAGCCGGAAAAACAGACGCTTTCAAATCACTCAGCCAGGCAGAAGGCGGCCGATACATAAGTGCGCGTGACTTTGTTGAGCTAGAACAAATACCTGACCAGCACTCGCCGGTTTTCATCGACGGTCTCGACGAAATCTCAGCGGGCAATGCGATCGGGTTTACAGCACTGGGCCAGATACGCGCCAAGCTGCAAAAATTGGGGACGCCAAAGTTTCGCATTTCCTGCCGTGAAGCAGATTGGCGCGGTAGCACTGACAGTGCAGCGCTTCAGAGCTTGGTCAACGAGCAGGATTTTGCTGAATTGCATCTCGCACCGTTGAGCAGGCAAGAAAGCGAGGCATTGATTACCCATTGGCAAGCGCCTAGTGCAACAAGTGCAGCTGACTTCACCGCAGAAGCTGAAAAGCACAATCTGGACGGTTTGCTGGACAACCCGCAGACCCTGCGAATGCTGGTTGAGGCAACTGCAAACGGTTGGCCGACAAGTAAAACGGAAACCTACCGAATGGCCTGCGCCAAGCTTGTGCAGGAACACAACGACCAATGGCTTGCCAATAACCGTGAGGTCGCGCCGCCTGACGACGCACTTCTTTTGGCGGCGGGTTATCTGTGCGCACTGATGCTGCTGTCGGGTGAGGGGTTGATCACCCTACAAAAAAGGGGTAGCAGCACACAAAACACAGTAGCCATAGTCGCGTTATCCGAGTTAGCCGTTAGCGCGTCAGCGCCGGACATGGTGCTTTGCCGAACCGCGCTTCACACTCGACTGTTCACTGGTAACGGCAGCGGCGATTTTTCGCCCGTTCACCGAACCGTAGCCGAATACCTTGCTGCCCAATACCTCTTCAAGCAAATCAACAAAGGCCTACCTTACAGGCGCGTATTGGCACTGATGCTGGGTGACGATGCCGGTGTAGTGCCTGAGCTGCGCGGCCTGCATGCCTGGATGGCGGCTGTTGCAACTGGGCCTTTGCGCATCGACCTGATTGATCGCGACCCGCTGGGAGTTATTCTTAATGGCGATGTTCGCAGCTTCATGCATTCAGAAAAACTGCATGTACTCAATGCTTTGAGCAGCGAGGCGAAACGGTACACCTATTTCAGACGCCAGAACTGGGTCAGTCAGCCCTTCGGCGCGTTGGCAACTGCAGATATGGAAGGCGATTTTCGTCCGTTGTTGACCTCCGCCGACCGTAGTCCCGCGCATCTTGCATTGGTCGATTGCGTACTGGATGCGGTGGCCAACGGGGAACGCATGCAGGGACTCAAAACGGAGCTTGAGCATATTGTGCAGGACGCCAGTTATTGGCCAAGCTCAAGGGTTGAAGCCTTAAGAACGCTTATTGCATTTGAACGTACGGATGGTCGGTGGTCGGTATGCCGAAAGTTGTTGGAAAACATACACAGTAGCAAAGTAGAAGACAGCGAAGACGAGTTGCTTGGCACGCTGCTTTTTGCGCTGTATCCCGGTAATATTCTCGCTGCAAAAATATGGACGTACTTTAGAAAACCAAAGTCTGATTCGTTACTTGGTTCATATTGGCGGTTTTGGCATGATTTGGTCGAAAGAATTGCTCCAAAAAATGATATTCCGCTTTTGCTGGACGCCTTGATTTCCAGCGGATACCAGCTTAGTAATCAACGCGATCGTTTGGGTTCAACCGAAGTTATTGGCGAACTCATTGTTAATGGGGTTCGCATATACGGCTTGAAGCTGACAACATCGCATCTGTACGGCTGGCTATCGCTAGGGATTGGGCCGCATAGCCACTGTCCACTAAAACAGACGCATAAAGAGGCGCTTGCAGTTTGGCTCACAACCTATCCCGCTCAATACAAAGCGCTTTTCGAATTTGGCTTGAGCCTGCAAGGACAATCTGATAAACCGGAATCAAATGGTTTGTGGGGAATCTACCGACGGCTCTATGGCGCCAATGAACCAGATGATGCAGTGTCTTGGTATTTGTCGTTGGCTGAAACCACTTCGAATGATGACATTCGACAGCGACTTGTCATGCAGGCATTCGACAAAACTGAAAAAAAACTCGATGTTGATGCCGCGCTCGTGCTTCTGGAGGAGTGGGGTACAAATCATCCCATCGATAAAGCTTGGATTGACAGATTTCTACAATGCATTTACCCGTTACCAGAGGCTGATCGGGAGCATCTGGATTTTGAAAACCGACATCGTCAACGTTTACAGGATGAAGAACAACAAAAAATAACTTTCTTCCAAACAACGCTTCCAAGCTTTCGGCAAGAGCCTGCACACCTAGGAGCGCTGATTGAAATTGGCAACGCGTACCTCAATTTCTTTCGCCATTCAAAAGAAGAAACAGGCGAAGCCCGCCTCCTGGAGCTATTCAATCAGAAGCAGGAGTGGCTTCAACTGGCTTTGCATGGTTTGCGCCAATGCCTGTTTCGTACAGACTTGCCCACAGGGGATGATATTGTCAAACTCAATGCAGAGGGTCGCCGCTACAACCTAGCTACGCCGTGCTTGGCCGCGATGGAACTGCGCTGGGCTGAAGAAAGTCCTGACGATGCGCTGAACTTGTCAGCGTCAGTGCTTGAAATGATGGTGGCCTTTAGGCTGACCAATAACTATGACAACCCGCCAGAGTGGTTCAAACGCTTGGTCATCACGCGCGCTGACGTGGCGGGCCGTGTCATGTCTTTACTGATCAGGACTCAAATTGCCAGTAAAAAAGAGCATGTTGATGGCTTGTATGCGCTCGTGCACGACCCAGACTATTCAGCGGTTGCAAAGCGCATCACGCCGGGCATTCTCAACACTTTCCCACGCAAAGCTCACAAGAGTCAATTACAAAGCCTTCGCCTGCTAGTCATCGCGCTCATAAAGCATCTGGACAAAGCCGTTCAGCTTGAAATCATTGCCGACAAGCTCAGCGAAAAATCAGGCGATGTAGCACAGCGCGTTTACTGGTTCACCGCAGGTTTGCAACTAGCGCCTGATATCTACCTTGAACCTGCAAGGCAGTACATATCTCAAACCCAGGCGCGTACCAGCCACTTGGTAGCGTTCGTTCATGAACAACGCGCAAGAGATGGCCCTCAAGTCACGTTGCCTTTAGCCGCGCTCGAATTCATGATTGAACTACTGGGGCCACTTTGCTCTCCAAGTTGGGCTAACGGTTCTGGCTGGGTATCGCCCGCCATGGAACTGGGTCGATATGTCGAGGGCTTGATATCAACGCTTGCTGGTATGCCTGAGGAAGAAGCTCAAAGGGCACTGAGTTCGTTGTTGCAAATCAAAGCACTCAAACCGTGGGAAGACAGCCTGCGCCGCGCACTTCTTGACCAGCAATTAACGCGGCGCAAAGCCTTGTTTAAGCCTGCATCTGTAGCTCAGGTCGCGTCCACCTTGGCGAATTTGAAACCAGCAAACGCTGCCGACTTGTGCGCGCTTACGCTTGATCATTTGCAGCAACTCCGGCGAGAGATTCGGGATGGCAACACCGATGACTATGAGCAGTACTGGCGAGAGAAGAAGCCGGAAGTAGAAAACAGCTGCCGCAACAGGCTTCTGTCGGATCTAAGGCTTCGACTGAATCCACTTGGCATCAATGCTGAACCTGAGGGGCGGTATGCAGATCAAAAGCGCGCTGATATCAAGGTATCAGCGCAGGGCTACAACATACCGATTGAAATCAAGCTGGAGATGCACAAAGACCTGTGGAAAGCCATCGAGCATCAATTGATCGCAAGGTACACGCGAGAGCTGGCCTCAGATGGTTATGGCATTTTTCTCGTTTTCTGGTTTGGTGGCGCCGGGCAACTTGTCGCGGGTGACGGCGGGACAAAACCCAAGACCGCAGTCGAACTAGAGGAAAGGTTGCAGCGGACCGTACCAACCAGTCATCAACAAAAAATCACGGTAGTGGTCATTGATTGTTCTTTGAGGCCTGCCGGAAAAGGCTAGTTCAAATTGAATCAAGGTTGGGGATTGATAATCGTTGGATGCCACTGAACATGTCCTGTTTTTACTTCACTTCCGCCCTTACCACCTGCCTGCGTTTTGTCTTGCTGGTCACGATAGCAGGCTTGGCGGCCGCTCAAACCCTGCCGCCTGAAGTCGAAGCCGCACTAGCCCGAGCCAAAGTCCCGCGTGAGGCGCTGGCCGCGATTGTTATTGATGCCGCGCCTTTGGCCAATGGCAAAACAGTCCCCCTTTTAAGCCACCGAGCCAGCGCGTCAGTCAACCCGGCGTCGGTCATGAAGCTGGTGACCACTTATGCGGGCCTGGAACTGCTGGGTCCGGCCTACACCTGGGCCACGCCCGTGTATGTCGATGGCAGCATCAAAGAGGGCGTGCTGACCGGCAACCTGATCATTCAGGGTCGTGGCGACCCCAAGCTGGTGCAGGAGCGGCTGTGGCTGCTGCTGCGCCGCGTGCAGGGCCTGGGCATCAAAACCATCACCGGCGACATTCTGCTGGACCGCAGCGCTTTTGCTGTCACCCCGCAAAACCCGGCAGACTTTGACGGCGAGCCGCTGCGCCCCTACAACGCCGCGCCTGATGCGCTGCTGCTGAACTTCAAGTCGGTGGTGATGACCTTTGTGCCCAACCCGGGCGCGGGCGTGGCCAGCGTCAGCTTTGAGCCGCCGCTGGCCAATGTGCAAATGCAGGCCAGTGTGCCGCTGGCCGCAGGCAAAACCGCCGCCACGCTGGCGGAGTGCGGTGACTACCGCAGCGTCTTGCAGGCTGATTTCAGCGACCCGTTTCGCATCAGCTTCAAAGGCAGTTACCTGGCAGGCTGTGGTGAAAAGGTCTGGCCTGTGGCTTATGCTGACCCGGCCAGCTACGCCGAACGGGCCGTGGCTGGCATGTGGGCCGAGATTGGCGGCAAGCTGGGCGGCCGGGTGCGGGACGGCCGCGCACCTGCCAGCGCCAGGCCTGCTTTTGAAATGACATCGCCAACCCTGGCCGAGGTGATTCGCGACATCAACAAGTTCAGCAACAACGTGATGGCCCAGCAGCTTTTTTTAAGCCTGAGTCTGAACGCAAGTACGCCCCCCGGCCCAGCCAGCCTGGACGCCTCACGCAACGTGCTGCAAGCCTGGTGGCGCGAACGCTTTGGCGCACAAGACATGCCCGTACTCGACAACGGCTCGGGCCTGTCGCGTCAGGAGCGCATCACGCCGCAAGCTTTGGCCCGCATGTTGCAAACCGCCTATTTGTCAGGCGCCATGCCCGAGCTGATGGCGTCGCTGCCCATTACCGGCGTGGACGGTACGCTGCGGCGCAGCAAGTCGCGCGTGTCCCAGGGTTGGGCGCATTTAAAAACCGGCAGCCTGCGCGACGCAAGTGCGCTGGCAGGCTACGTGCACACACCCAGCGGCAAACGTCTGGTGCTGATCGGCATCATCAATCACCCCAATGCCGCTGCTGCCCGGCCCGCGCTGGAGGCGCTGGTCGACTGGACTGTTAAAGAGGGCTCCAAATGAATGCAGGCTACATCGACCTGATTGGCTCAGTTGCCGCCGTGCTGACCACAGCCAGTTTTATTCCACAAGCCTGGCACAGCTTCAAAACCCGTGACGTCAGCGGCATCTCCCTTGGCATGTACAGCGTGTTTACGCTGGGTGTGGCGCTTTGGCTGCTGTATGGCGTGTTGTTGCAATCGTGGCCATTGATGATTGCCAACAGCATCACCCTGGCACTCGCCGCCGCCATTTTGGGGATGAAGCTGCGCTTTGGCTGATTCAGGTCGTGCGTGAGATGCAAAAAGTTACAAAGTCAACAGTAATTAATGATGTATGACAGGGGTTCAGCATCTGTTCTGACAGACAAAATGAAACAGCGTCGATATGATTGATATTCGTCCATTTATCTTTATGCCATGGCGCTTTTCAAAGATTTATTTTCAACGTCACGCACCCCAAAGGCCAACCGCGAAGTCCGGGGAACCCGAACTGTGCAAGACGACGAGGCAAATGGCGAACAAGGTTCAGAAACTAAACCAGTCCCCATGAACCTGGAAGAGCGCATGGCGTTTCGCCGTGAGCTGCTGTACGAAACCATTCGCGCAAGCCTGAACAGCTGCTTTATTGCGCCCAACACCTACCGTTTCAAGGTCATGCGTACCGACAAGCGCGGCCACTGCTTTATTGTCATGCTTGACATGTCGCCGACGTTCATGGACAGCGCCGCTGGCAAGCCTGCCAGCTTGAGAGAAACCGCGGCAGTGCTGGTCAAACATGCAGACACCAAGTACGGCCTGCAAGTCGGCGGTGTCTATTGGCGTGCCGATGAAACGCTGGACGTGAGTGTTGCCAACTGGGCACGGCCCGGCACACCGACGCCCAAGCCGCATGTGCCCAGTACCGCCAGCGAACGCCAGAGCAACATCGAAAAGTTCGAAGCTGTGACCGCCGAAGAAATGGCCGAGTTTGAAGCCGCCTGGCAAAAAGACAGCGCCATACGGGTCGGGGACCGCACCTACTCGTCTGACATGGCGCCGCTGATGGACGAGTCTCGCAAGTAGTCTCGTTATTCATCGCCAAACGAAAGCGGCCAGCGTGCAGGCCTCGGCCTTTCTTGCTGCAAAATGATGTGAGCGCTGTTTGCGCCCCTTTTTTGACACCCAACGGAGACCACCATGCAGCTGAAATCAATCAACACCATTTTCAAGCCCTTGAGCCGGCGCAACGCCGTTCTGGCCGCGGTGCTGGCGGTTGCTGGCACTTGGGCACAAGCCCAGTCCAGCGGCATCAGGCTGATGGTGGGTTTCCCGCCCGGCGGCGGTACGGACGCGATTGCCCGCATCCTGGCCGACAAGCTCAAAGACCAATTGGCCACTTCGGTGGTGGTTGAGAACAAGGCCGGTGCAGGCGGGCAGCTGGCGGCGCAGGCCTTGAAGGCTTCGCCGGCGGATGGGTCAGTGCTCTTTTTAAGCCATGACCACACCATCTCCATTTTGCCGCTGGTGGTAAAAAACCCGGGTTTTGAGCCCGCGAGGGACTTTGTTGCGGTGGCCGGTTTTGCCACTTTCGTCAACGCGCTGGCGGTGTCGGGCGGCACACCTGCCAGGTCGGTCAATGAGTATGTGGCGTGGGTCAAAACTCAGGGTAACAAAGGCAATGTGGGTGTGCCCGCACCCGCTTCCGTGCCCGAGTTTCTGGTGAAGGTGATTGGCCAAAAGTACCAGATGGACTTGCAGTCAGCACCCTATCGCGGTAGCGCGCCGATGATGGCCGACATGCTGGGCAACCAGATTGGTGCCGGCGTAGCGTCTGTGCCTGACTTTATTGAAAACCACAAAGCCGGCAAGGTGCGTGTGGTGGCTGTGCTGGGCAATGCCCGCCAGGCTGCGCTGCCCGATGTGCCGACCTTTGCAGAACTGGGTCTGGCGGGTTTTGAAGACGTGCCTTACTACGGGATTTTTGCCCCCGCAGGCACGCCCAAGGCCACCATTGACCGCATCGCCGATGCGGTGTCCAAGGTGGTGGTGATGCCTGATGTGCGTGAAAAACTCACCGCCATGGGCCTGACAGTCGGCTACATGCCGCCTGCCCAGCTGGCCAGCCGTGAACAGGCCTATGCGCAAACCTGGACCAAAATCATCAAGGCCAGTGGCTTTCAGGCGCAATAAAGTGTGAATTGGCGATTTTTGCTGACGCGCCGAAGTTGTCGCTGGGCCATAGGATGTCGTCATCAGTGCTCCTGATCTAGTGTAGTGTTGCATATGTATTGAACTTTTATATGAACATCCACTCCAAAGCTGATTACTTCAGTTTAGAGGGATAGCAAAATGAACAATCGCAGGGTAGTAGTCGAATTTGGCCAAGATGAC
>JBILXX010000090.1:0-13761 GCA_044378095.1 Polaromonas sp. | reverse complement strand
ATCTTGGCCAAATTCGACTACTACCCTGCGATTGTTCATTTTGCTATCCCTCTAAACTGAAGTAATCAGCTTTGGAGTGGATGTTCATATAAAAGTTCAATACATATGCAACACTACACTAGGTGGTCTGTTTCAGCTTGCGCGGGGTCACGAGCTGATCAGATCACGCGCTGGCCTTCGCGCCAGGCCGCGCGAACAATCGGCTGGTGGCCACCCTGGCGCAGATTGACCAGCTTGACCTGAATCAGATCGGCACGCAGGCCGTGGCTGATGTCACCGCGATCCGTCAGCCCGCATGACAGTGCCGCGTTGCGCGTGACACAGGCAACAGCCTGCGGCAGGCTCAAAATGTCATCGTCAACCAGGCGCACCACTGCACCGAGAGAACTGCCGGGCACGTAGTCTGATGAAAGGATGTCCAGCAAGCCAAGCCTGGCCAGCTCCGCTGCAGCAACATTGCCTGAATGTGATCCGCCGCGCACCACGTTGGGCCCACCCATGACATTTTTCAGGCCATGCGCATGTGCGGCACGTGCCGCGAGCACGGTGGTCGGAAACTCCGATATGGTTGCGCCTTCTTCGTGAGCCTGGATGACATGCGCTTCTGTGGTGTCGTCATGACTGGCCAGCGCTATTTCATGCACGCGGCAGTAGTCAACGAAGTAGTCGCGATGTGGCTTGGCATAGCGAACCTGCAGCTCGGCTGCATACTCCACCTGACGCAGAAACTTTTCCAGACTCCAGCCTTTTTTTCCGGTGTAGTAGATTCGCGCCTGTTCAATGTTTTCCCACTGGCGCTGACCGGGGGTGTGGTCCATCAGCGAAATCAGCGACAGGCGCTTGTGGTCATGAAATGGCTCAAAAAGATCAATGGTGTTTGGTGCGGGCAGCTCACAGCGCACATGCAAATGATGGTCTGCGCGTAATAAATCCTGCCCGGTGTAATGGTCAATGGCTTCAATCACAGTACGCCACGTGCTGCTGCGCAAGCTGTCGGCATCTGTATCGCCCACGCCAAGCGAGTCAAAAACTGTGGTGATGCCAGCGGCTACTACTTCCGCATCATGGGCCAGCAAAGCCGGAAGCTCGGCCCACCGAACCTGGGGGCGGGGCAGTAAATGCCGCTCAAAGTTATCGGTATGAATTTCCACGAGGCCGGGCATCAAATAGTCGCCGTCCAGGTCGTGCCCGCTTTCACCTGCGCCATCGCCGGTGCCGCTGTCAACGCTGACGATACGCCCTTCCTCAACCCGGACACTGCCATGCACCACCTCATTGCTCATCACAATACGGGCGTTGCGAAATGTCATGCTGGGTTTCATGGCTTGCTCCTGAAGCAGGAAATGTCAATGCGCCGGGTGGCGACGTCGGAGCCCACATCGGGGTCGTGAAAGATGCCCACCACAGCGCTGCCGCGCGCCACGGCTTCCTGAATCAACTGCACAACCGTGCGCGTATTGGCAACATCGAGTGATGCCGTCGGCTCATCCATGAGCAGCAATGCGCGTGGCTTGATCAGGCTGCGGGCAATGTTGATGCGCTGCTGCTCTCCACCCGAGAAGGTGGCTGGCGGCAATGTCCAGAGCCGCTCTGGAATTCGCAGGCGCTCAAGCAGTTTAGCTGCTTGTGCCCGGGCGTCCGCGACCACCGCTGGACTGGCGATTTCGCCATCGGTTAGCGCAGCAGCGACCACATCAAGCGCGGCCACCCTTGGAATCACGCGAAGGAACTGGCTCACGTAGCCTACCGTTTCACGGCGCAT
The DNA here is from genome assembly GCA_044378095.1 of Polaromonas sp. Classification (GTDB taxonomy): domain Bacteria; phylum Pseudomonadota; class Gammaproteobacteria; order Burkholderiales; family Burkholderiaceae_C; genus Polaromonas. The sequence continues at coordinate 11,999 of JBILXX010000090.1, read as the reverse complement.
TTGCAGCAGTTCGCGTGCGCTGGCCTGAGTGACTTCAAGCAGTCTGCCTGAGTTGCCCAGCACCTGAATGCGCCCTGAGCTGGCACGGTAGTTGGCATAGACGAGCTTGAGCAGTGTGCTCTTGCCCATGCCCGAGGAGCCGTCGAGCACAACACACTCGCCCGGATGAACTTGCAGATCGACGTTGTCGAGTACAGGTAACTCAACGCCGTTTTGATGGTGGAGGGTAAAGCGTTTGCTCACCCCTTGCATGGACAGGACAGGTGCGGTCATGGCTGGAGTACCGAAGAAACCAAAAGCTGGGTGTAGGGGTGCTGCGGGTCGTCAAGCACCTGATCGGTCAAGCCCATCTCGACAATGCGGCCACGCTGCATCACCACCATCCGGTGCGCGAGCAGCCGGGCTACGGCCAGATCGTGGGTGACGATGACCATTGCCAGGCGTAACTCTTGCGTCAACTGGCGCAGCAGATCCAGCAGCCGGGCCTGCACCGAGACATCCAGGCCCGACGTGGGCTCATCCATAAAAATCAGGCGGGGATTGGTCACCAGGTTGCGTGCAATCTGAAGGCGCTGGCGCATACCGCCCGAGAAAATGCGTGGTGTATCGTCAATACGCAGCGGGTCAATCTCGACGCGTTGCAGCCACTCCTGCGCGGTGGCCCGGAGTTGCCCGTAGTTGCGGTGACCCAGCCCCATGAGCCGCTCGCCAACATTGGCGCCCGCTGACACATCCATGCGCAAACCCTCGGCTGAATGCTGATGCACAAAGCCCCAGTCGGTGCGTGCAAGCAGGCGCTGCTCGGCCTGGGTCATGGCATGCACGTCTTTGAGCGCACCATCGCGCATCCTGTAGTGGACTGATCCATCGTCGGGCTGCATCCGGGCTGCAATCACATTGAGCAGCGTGGTTTTGCCAGAGCCGGACTCGCCCACCACAGCCATGACTTCACCGGGCCACAAGTCGAATTCGGCTTCATGCAGGGCGGTGAAAGAGCCATAGCGTTTGCTTAAGCCTTTCACGCAGAGCAAGGGTGAGGTTTCAAAGTTCGTCATGCTTTACTCCGGCGCTGGTTTGGTCAGCCTGGCGCTCCTGGCAAAAGTCTGAGTCTGAACACACATGCATGCGTGAACCTTGGTCATTGGTAATGATCTCATCCAGAAAACTGCTGGCCGACCCACACCGTGCACAAACGGCGTTCCACTTCTGGACTTCAAAAGGGTGGTCGTCAAAGCCAAGACTTTCGACGCTTGTGTAGGGCGGAACAGCATAAATACGCTTCTCGCGCCCAGCACCGAAAAGCTGCAATGCCGGGCTCATGTGCATCTTGGGGTTGTCAAATTTGGGGATGGGTGAAGGTGCCATCAAATAGCGGCCATTGACCATGACGGGGTAGTCATAGGTGGTAGCAATGTGGCCGTAGCGAGCGATGTCTTCGTAAAGCTTGACATGCATCAGGCCGTACTCCGCCAGCGCGTGCAGGGTGCGCGTCTCGGTTTCACGTGGCTCCAGGCGCTGCATTGGCTCTGGCACGGGCACCTGATAGACGATCATTTGTCCTTCTTGCAAGGGGGTTTCCGGGATGCGGTGGCGCGTTTGAATGATGCTGGCCTCACGCGTGAGCGTGGTGACAGTCACACCCGTGGTGCGCTGGAAGAATCGGCGAATGTTGACGGCATTGACCGTGTCGTCAGAGCCCTGGTCAATCACCTTGAGTGTGTCGTCTGGCCCGATGACCGAAGCGGTCACCTGAATGCCGCCTGTGCCCCAGCCATAGGGCAGCGGCATCTCGCGGGATCCAAACGGCACCTGGTAGCCGGGTATCGCCACAGCCTTGAGAATCGCGCGCCTGATCATGCGCTTGGTGCGCTCATCGAGGTAGGCAAAGTTCACGTCAGGTGCAGTATGCAACTGAACATCCGCATGACCTGGTGTCATCGCATCAGTCTGGAGATTTGTGCTCATGCGTGATCCTCTTTGCTGCGGTCCGCCAGCAGTGCAGCCTGTTCCCGCATGCGCCTCACCAGTTCCAGCTCGGATTGAAAATCAACATAGTGCGGCAGCTTCAAGTGCTGCACAAAGCCCGAGGCCTCCAGGCTGTCGCTGTGTGACAGCACAAATTCCTGCTCCTGCGCAGGAGCCTCCACCGCCTCGCCCAATTCGGGCGCACGCAGCGCACGGTCTACCAGGCTCATGGCCATGGCTTTGCGCTCGCAATGACCAAAAGCCAGCCCATAACCACGGGTGAATTGCGGCGGCTCTGTCTTGCTGCCTGCAAACTGGTTGACCATCTCGCATTCGGTCAACTCAATGTCACCGATCGAAATCGTGAAATCCAGTTCTTCGGGCATCAGCTCGACGGCCACTTCACCCAGCCGGATTTCACCCACAAAGGGATGGCTGTGCGAATAACCGCGCTGGGTGGAATACGCCATCGCCAGCAAAAACCCTTCATCACCCCGGGCCAGATTTTGCAAGCGTGTTGCGCGATCAGCCGGAAACCGCAGAGGTTCTCGCGTCAGGTCTTTGGGCGCAGGATCGTCTGGCGGCGTTGGCTGAATCTCGATCAAGCCCTCCTGATTGAGCAAGTCCACCACGCGGGGCACAGCGGGCGGTTGGCCTGATGGGACGGCCAGGCTTTCAAGCGTGCCAGGCGTGGCCTGCTGCTCTGCCATGAGTGCGAAGTCCAGCAGCCGCTGGGTATAGTCATAAGTGGGCCCCAGCACCTGGCCGCCTGGCAAATCCTTGAACGTCGCAGAGATGCGCCGTGACAGAACCATGTCGGATGTGCTGAGTGCGCAGGTTTCGCCCAGGCGCGGCAAAGTGGCACGGTAAGCACGCAGTAAAAAGATGGCCTCCACAAGGTCGCCACTGGCCTGCTTGATGGCCAATGCAGCCAGGTCCGGGTCATAAACGGAGCCCTCCGTCATCACGCGATCAACGGCAAGCTTCATCTGCTGGCGGATCTGCGTGACGCTGAGCTCTGGCACGGTTTCGTCACCGCGCCGCTGCTGCGCAAGCAAACGATAACTGTTGAGGATGGCGGTTTCCCCACCTTTGACGGCTACATACATCTAGGCCTCCGACATTTCAAACGACTGCAGCATGGTGCTTCGCGGCAAACCCAAAACTTGTGTGGCCGTTGTCAAAAAGACATCCACACCACGCGGAAACGCCGCATGGTTGCCAGCCCACTGGGCTGCAAAATCTGCTGGCAAGCCCTCTGCCGTCAAACCCACCGGCGAAGCTATGCCTGGCCCTGACAGTGACCAGGCCCGCGAGCGTGCGCCTGTCTGGATACTGCTGGTTTCCATGATGCAGGTGGCCGATTGATCGGGGTATTCATCGGTTCCAGCCTGCATGTCACCCAAGTGCGGCCAACGGTCTTGCGCACACAGCCATAAAAAGTTGGCCTGCGCAGGCTCCTGGACAAAGCGGCAGCCTGTGTGAAAGCGCAGCCATGTTTGTGCATCCGTACCTGCGAGTCTGGGCGAAAGCCATAAGGCGCAGTCGCTGTCGACCAGCGCCAGCAGCAGCATGGCTGATGCGCTGTGCCCTTGCCTGGGCAAAGCAGCCAGACCTGGCAGGTCAACCAGACGACCAGGCATTGACAGCGCCTGGAGCGCGCGTCGAAACACCAGCTGGCTGTTCAGGACCGGATCATCAAAGCCCGGTTGCATCTTCTGCAAGTCATCCGCCTTCATGCGCCTTCCTCGTCATCTGCGTCGCCCGCTTCGCGCGCAACAGTAAAAAAGTCAACCTTGGTTGATTGCGTCTGGGCTTCATGCTGGGATCGCAATGCGCTGAGATGTTGGCGCACAGGTGTGAGCAGCTCATGAGACAGACTCTGATGATGCGCGGGCTGTTGCAGCAGTGCATCGGCCAGCGCTGCCAACTCGGCTTGACGATGATTGCGCCCCAGCACATAAGCCACGCCTACCGCGCCTTGCGTTGCGTCTTCAGCTTTGCTGCGCAGCGTGCAGCGCGTCACGGTAATCTCCCCGAGATTGAAGCGCTCACCCGTTCCGCCAACGCGACCTTGCACCATGTACAAACCGGTTTCCGGGCGGCGCAGCCATTCGGTGCGACGCTGCTGCGCATGCATTTCAAGGGTTCGCTCCAGCAGGGGCACTGGTGCTCTTGCCAGCAGTGCCATCCATTGCGCTCGAGCCTGCTGATTCGAGGCTGCAGAATTGTCAAATGATTGAAACATAATTGCGTTACGCTGAGGCTTGATCTGTATAGACAGCTTGGTTGTTGGTGGTAGCTTAAAGAAAGTATGTGTAGATTTCATGACAAAATTTTTAGCGCTCGGAGCTCATATCAACTTGCTGCCTGCACCGACTCACAGTTTTTGGGCGCGGGTTGCGCATGAGATTGCCAGTGCGATTGGCAAAGGCATTTATGCCCCGGGTGAACGTTTGCCGTCAGAGCATGATCTGGCCGAAATACATGGCGTCAATCGCCACACCATCCGGCGGTCACTGTCATCGTTAGGCCAGATGGGGCTCGTTCGATCTGCCAAGGGCAGCGGTACTTTTGTTGAGGAGTTGGCGGTGGACTTGGTGCTGGGAAAACGAACCCGGCACCAGCACGCCTTGACCCAAGCTGGTATCAAAGGAGGGTTGCAATTGCTGTCGTCTTCCCGCGTGCGCGCAGATGCAGGCATTGCGCAAGCCTTACAGCTGCGTGTTGGCAGCACTGTGTTGCATCTGATGGTTTTAGGCGATGGTGGCGGGCAAGCCTTGCACGTGAGCGATCGCTATTTTCCGCTGCCGAGATTTGCTGGGCTTGATGTGCATCTGCAGGAAACCGGCTCTATCACGCAGAGTTTTGCGCGGCTGGGTGTGGCCGACTACACACGGCTGCAAAGCCGAATTTCGGCCTGCTTGCCGCGCACGGAAATGGCCGATCATTTGTCCCAAGCCTCAACCCGACCTGTTTTGCAAGTTACCAGCGTCAATGTGGATGCCAGCGGCGTGCCCATCGAATATGCACGCACATGGTTTGCCGGAGACCGGGTAACGCTGACAGTTGAGCATGAACATGCAGCCTGAGCTTTCCCCATATCGCGTGGCGATTTATTACGCCCCCGATACGCAGTCCGACGCGTGGCAGCTGGGCAGCGGATGGCTGGGCCGCAACGCTGCCACGAGGCAGCTGCTACGCCAGCCCGTTGTGGACGGTATCGCAAAAGAGGTTTTGACCGAATTGACGTCGCATCCGCGCCGATACGGCTGGCATGCAACGCTCAAGGCGCCTTTTCAATTAGCCCCCGGATATACCCTGAGCACGCTGCGCACAGGTGTGCAGCGGTTCTGCAAAGGCCGCCAGCCTTTTGATTTGGCCAATTGGGATCTGAGCACGATGGATGGCTTTCTGTCTCTGCGTCCCCAGCATTCACCACCCGAGCTGGCAAAACTCGCCGCTGACTGCGTGCAGCAATTGCACCCTTTTGCCGCGCCGCTGGGTGAAGCAGCGCTGGCGCGAAGGCGATTGGCGTCCCTCAGCCTAGAGGAAGAAGCGCTTTTGTTGGCTTGGGGCTACCCGTATGTGCTCCAGCATTTTCAGTTTCATTTTTCACTGACAGGCTCGTTAAGCCTGCTTCCTGAAGATCAGCTGCCTTTGCTGATGCTGGCTGCCAAATCGCACTTTCATGAGCTGCCTGCTGAGCGCGTTGACCGCCTGTCGATTTTTATCGAGCCGAGGCCAGGAGACGACTTCCAGCTGCTTGAACAAATCCTCTTCACGCCATGAGCCATCGCCTGGTGCTTGTGATTGGCCCCTCGGGAGCTGGCAAAGACAGCGTGCTTGAAGGCATGCGTGCAAACTGGCCATTTGCACAACCCGCTCATTTTGCGCGGCGCACCATCACCCGACCCGTCAAGCCCGATGACGAACAGCACGAAGCGGTTGATGCCGCCCGCTTTGAGCAGCTGCTGGTGGCGCAAGCTTTTGCCATGCACTGGCAGGCCAATGGTTTGTCGTATGGCATTCGTCGAGCTGAGCTGGAGCCACTGGATGCCGGCCACTGGCTGTTTGTCAACGGCTCCAGAGCCTACCTGCCGCAGGTGCTGCAGGCCTGGCCACAGGCCACAGTCGTTCACATTGGCGCTTCGCGCGATGTGCTGGCGCAGCGCCTGGCCAGGCGAGGCCGCGAAACAGAAGATGAGGTGGCCATGCGCTTATCTCGCGAAGTGCCGCTCTGTTTACCGGCTCATGTTGTTTCGATTGAGAACAACGGCTCTCTGGCATCAGCTTTGGACGCGTTGCAACAAGCGCTCAAAATCCGTGAGCTGGAAGCGTTGACAAGCATCAAAGCGCCCGCGACAGTTTTTTTCTGAGTGCCTCGGGCATGGTAAAGGTGGTCTGGTCCCAGCCTTCAATCTCCAGGATTTTCTTTAGGCGCTCTTCCATTATCTCGTGCGACTTTTCTGTGGCGGCGGCAATGGTTTGGTGAACAAGTGCGTCATTGACCTAGTCGTTGGAGCACATCATCTGGTACTCATGCAACACGCGCAGCTCAAAAATGGCGCGGCACACCTGAGCGGGGCAGGCACCTTGCTGATCTGGGCGGCATCAAACTGTTCTTTCATGGTCTTGTTTCCTGCTGTGTGAAGGGTGGGTTGTCAGTGTTGTCGGGCACAAAAGCCAAGCGGCCTGCAGTTTGTGGCGCTCAAGCCCGCCATGCAGCGTGAAGTCTTCATGATGCTGCGCCGTGACCGCGAGCTGAACCCGTCAGCCCGGGCGTTTGCGAACGCGGTGCGTACCGGGCTGATGCAGGCGGTACTGCATGGCAGTGTGCAGCTTGAAGCGGCTGATTAACTGCTATTATTTTTAGCTGTTTGCGGGTTTGGCACCGCACATCCAATGGTTGGCGGATGGTTGCCGGTTACGTGTTGGCATTGGACAAGTAGCGCGAAAGAACCACGAGGAAATCGAGAAAAAATGGTAGCTGGCTTAGACGCCAATTCTTTTTAAAACGATGCAGCCCCTGTACAACGATATCGGCACCACTTATTGCGCAACACGACGTGCAGACCCTGTGATTGCAGAAACACTTGCCGGTTTGGTTGAGGTACAAGACGGTCGGCGTTTTCTTGATCTGGCGTGCGGAACCGGAAACTACACAAACGCGCTGTCGGTCATTGGCGGGAGCTGGAGTGGCTGTGACATTTCTGAAGTCATGATCCGTCAGGCGCGTTTGCAGAATGCCTCAATTGACTGGCAATTGAGCAAAGCCGACGCGCTTTCCTACCCAACCGGGTTCTTTGAAGGTGCGATATGTACGCTTGCCATTCACCACTTTCCTGAATTACTAAGGCCGTTTCAGGAGGTTTACCGGGTGCTTCACCAGGGTGCGCTTGTTCTGTTCACAGCCTTTCCAGAGCAAATGCACCAATACTGGCTGTGTCATTACTTTCCGGAAATGATGAAGAAATCCATCGCGCAGATGCCGGCGCAAAACCTTGTCACGGCTGCATTGCAATCAGCCGGTTTCAAAATCGAAAAAATCAAACCGCTTTTTGTGACCAATGCGCTGCAAGACCTTTTCTTGTACTCCGGCAAAGAGCGTCCCCATCAATACCTGGATCCTTTGGTTCGTGCCAACATATCTTCCTTTGCCTCGCGGTGCTCACCCGCAGAGCTAAGCGCTGGACTTGAGCGCTTGAGCAAAGACGTTGCGACTGGCGAGTTTTCAAAAGTGGCCTCGTCTTATGTGTCTGCGCAAGGTGATTACGCTTACATCGTTGCCCGCAAAACGCTGTGAAGGGTGTGGCTAACTGCTGAAGCAGGTCGCCATCAAGGTGCCCAATGGCATCCCTGCGGCCAGCGTCGCGATGCAAGCAGCGCTACAAGATCGCGTTGGGGCTTTCGCCCCGCTCGTAGACCACATGCGCGCGGCCCACGATGAGTGGGTCGAGCTTGCCTATCTGGGCGACGTCTTTGTTGGTGTAGGGCAGCTTGTGCAGCACATAGCGCATGGCGTTCAGGCGGGCGCGCTTTTTGCAGTCGCTCTTGATCACGGTCCAGGGTGAGTCGGCTGTGTCGGTTTCAAAAAACATGTTTTCCTTGGCGCGGGTGTAGTCCTCCCACTTGTCCAGTGAGGCCAGGTCGACCGGGCTCAGTTTCCATTGCTTGAGCGGATGGTTCTCGCGCTCCTTAAAGCGGCGGCGCTGCTCCTTGCGGCTGACGCTGAACCAGAACTTGACCAGGTGAACGCCACTGCGCACAAGGTGGCGCTCAAACTCTGGCGTCTGGCGCATGAACTCGGCGTATTCTTCGTTGGAACAAAATCCCACGACCCGCTCAACACCGGCGCGGTTGTACCAGCTGCGGTCTGCCAGCACGATCTCGCCGCGCGTGGGCAGGTGCTGCACATAGCGCTGAAAGTACCATTGGCCACGCTCGATGTCGCTGGGTTTTTCCAGCGCCACCACGCGTGCGCCCCGGGGGTTGAGGTGCTCCATGAAGCGCTTGATGGCACCGCCTTTGCCCGCTGCGTCACGCCCTTCAAACAGGATGACAACGCGTTGGCCAGTTTCCTTGACCCAGGCCTGCAGCTTGAGCAGCTCGACCTGCAAATGAAACTTGGTGTCTTCGTAACTGCTGCGGCGCATCAGGTTGCGGTAAGGGTAGCCGCCATTGCGCCAGTCGTCGGCCAGCACGTCGTCCGGGTTGAGGCCCTTGCTGGCCACATCACCCTTGCCCCGGCCTGTTAACGCCTGGCGCAGCACGCGGGCGTCGTCTGGCGACGCGCCTTCGAGCATCGCGCGCAGGCCTTTGGCGCGGTCTGCGGGGCTGCCTTTGGCGCTGGGGCGCACCAGGTCGAGCGCGGCAGCGACTGCTTTGCCCTGCGCGGCCTCAACCGCCTGACTGGCAACAAACTTGCCTAACTTGCGCGCCCTGGTGGACGGGGCAATGTCCCCTTGAGCGGCCTTGCGCGGGGTGGTGCGGCTGGTTTTTTTGGCGGGAACAGTCTTGACGGTCTTGAGGGGTGCGTTGGGCATGTTGCAAGTTCCTGATAAACGGTTGGGTCAAAGCGGCCCACTGGGAGCCGGATTGCCATGTGAATATTAATCCGAGGCCGCCTTTGCCACCTTGACACGGCTCAAACGCCGGCTCAATACAAACGACCCACACCACGGGGCAAGCCCGGCCTGGCCAGAGCGGCGCAGCAGGGCGGTGTTCAGCGGCCAAACGCTGGATGATCGCTCTACATACTCCCAAAATTGCTATTATTTCAGGAGCTGCTTGCGCACGTATTCATTGGCTTGGAGGCCAAAATGATGCCTGAAATGACCTAAAAACAGGGGTTTTAGTGCCATTTTCAGACATTTTTGGTGTCCTCTGTGCCATCATTCGCCCATGAAACGCAACACAGACCACCTGATTGGCCGCGGCTGTCTGGCGCAACGTTTTGAGCAGGGCCGCCTGGCACGGCAAGACTGCCCGCGATCTGTACTCGGCTTGCATGACAGCGGCGGGCGGGATGGTCTGGCGCTGCTGGCGGCAAGCAATGCAGGCCGGATGCTGGCCAGCCCGTTTGCCTTTTACCGGGGCGCCGCCATGCTGATGGCGCATGACCTGGCCAAGACGCCGCGCTGTGCCGTCAGCGTCCAGTTATGCGGTGACGCGCATCTGTCCAACTTTGGTCTGTTTGCCAGCCCCGAGCGGCGGCTGCTGTTTGGGCTCAATGATTTTGACGAATCGGTGCCTGGCCCATTTGACTGGGACGTGCGGCGCCTGGCTGCCAGTTTTGTGATTGCCAGCCGCGAGCTGGGCTTTAAAAAGTCAGTCATTGAAGGCATTGTGCAAACCCTGCTGGACACCTACCACCGCCGGATGCTGGGCTTTGCCGAGATGGACACGCTTGATGTGTGGTACTACCAGATGACGAGCGAGACGCTGCTCAAACTCGGTGGTGCCAGCAAGGTGGAAAAAGCGGCGATTGAAAAGGCGCGCGCCAAAGGCAGCCGCGAGCTGGCGGGCAACGCCGTTGATTGGGTCGACGGGCCAGCCGGCAAGGAAATGCGCATCAAGGACGCGCCGCCGTGGGTCTACCACGAAGCGGGGGCTACGGCCCGCGAGATTGGCAAGTTCGAACTGGACATCCAGACGTTTTTTGAGCAGTACCGCAGCAGCCTGAACGCAGACCGGCAAGTGCTGTTTGACCGCTACGAGCTGATGGACGTGGCTGTCAAGGTGCCAGGCATTGGCTCGGTGGGGACGCGCTGCTTTGTGGCACTGTTTGCTGCTGATGGGCACCACCCGCTGTTTTTGCAGTTCAAGCAGGCGCGTGACTCCGTGCTCATGGCACCGCTCGGCCTGAAGCCGCACGCGCACAACGGCCAGCGCATTGTTGACGGCCAGCGGCTGAGCCAGGCCACCAGCGATATCTTTCTGGGCTGGGCCAGCAGCAAGTCGCTGGGCGCTGAGTTTTATGTGCGCCAACTGCGTGACATGAAAGGCTCGCTCGATGTGTCCTTGTTCAGCGCTACTGACATGGCGGACTACGCCCAGGCCTGCGGCTACGCCTTGGCGCGTTCGCAGGCCAAAGCAGGCGACCCGGCGCTGATTGCAGGGTACATCGGTAAAAGCCACGCTTTCGATGTTGCCATTGCACGCCATGCCTTTGCCTACGCCGATCAAAACGAGGCCGACTATGCCGCACTTAAAAAAGCAGTCGCCAGTGGCGCTGTGCAGGCTTCTCAAGAGGCTGTTGATGACTGACAAGGGGCGCAAAAAGCGCTGGCGTCAATAGCCCCAGCCCGTGCTTTGCCTTCAACCCCGCGCTAGCATTGGCGCAGTATGGATTCTTTATCGCAACTGGTTTTAGGTGCTGCCTGCGGGGTTGCTGTGATGGGGCGGCGCACGGCTGTGTGGAAAGCGGCGCTCTGGGGCGGCGTGGCGGGCACGCTGCCAGACCTGGATGCTTTTATCGACTATGGCGATGCGGTGCGCAACATGACGTACCACCGCGCTGAAAGCCATGGTCTTTTTTACCTCACCCTGCTGGCTCCGCTGCTGGCCTGGCTGGCCAGCAAGGTGCACGGTGAGGCGGCTTTGTTCAAGCGCTGGTCTGTGGCCCTGTGGCTGGCGCTGTTCACGCACCCGCTGCTGGACACCTTCACGATTTACGGCACGCAACTGTTGCAGCCATTTTCTGAGCATCCGTTTGGCATTGGCAGCATGTTCATCATTGACCCGCTGTACACCTTGCCGTTGCTGTTTGGCCTGATTGCAGCGCTGTCGATGAAACAGTTTGCCGGGCTGCGGTGGAATGCGGTAGCTCTGGGCCTGTCTTGCGTGTACCTGGCCTGGAGTGTGGCTGCGCAGGCTTACGTTGAGCGTTTGGTCCGGGCGCAGGTGGGTAACTCGGCCCAGGTTTTAGTCACACCCACACCGTTGAACACTGTGGCCTGGCGCATTGTAGTGATACGTGAAAACAGCTACGCCGAAGGCTTTTACTCGTTTTTCGATGCTGACCGCAAGATCAATTTTGATGAGTTTCCGACCGATTCCGGCTTGAAAAAAGAGCTCAAAGACAACTGGGCCTTTCAGCGTATGGCCTGGTTCACGCATGGTTTTTTTAGTCTGCGCGAAGTCAATGGCCAGGCCGTGCTGGCCGACTTGCGCATGGGGCAGGAGCCGACGTATGTGTTCCAGTTTGCTTTGGCACAGCGTGATGGCAGCGGCTGGAAGGCTTTCACCCCGCAATCAGCAGGCAACCGGGTGGATGCGGGCAAACTGCTGCCCTGGCTGTGGGCGCGCATCAAAGGGCAGGACATCGCGCCGCCGCGCTGAAGCCGGCCATCCCGACCTCACCCGTGGGTCAGGCTTTTTTTGATGGCCTGAGTGAACGCCTGCTTATTGTTTTTATCCCAGAGGGACTTGCAGAATTCTGCAAGCCAGCCGAATTAACCGCTACGTGAGGTAAAAAAAGTTGCGGGCACCGCCTAAAAGGCTGCAAGATCAGGGTATTGAATCATGAACTT
>JBILXX010000154.1:0-3792 GCA_044378095.1 Polaromonas sp. | reverse complement strand
ATGGGCGCTCACCAAGTTCATGATTCAATACCCTGATCTTGCAGCCTTTTAGGCGGTGCCCGCAACTTTTTTTACCTCACGTAGCGGTTAATTCGGCTGGCTTGCGGAATTCTGCAAGTCCCTCTTGAATATGGTGGATACGTTTTGTGGGAATCGAATGTTATTACGCGGTATTTGTGTGCCAAACATTCACCCGGCAACTTTTACCCAGAAAACTTGCAGGAACGCTTTGATGCCGAGCGCTGGATGGAGTGGCAGCAAACCACCGTCAACCCGGCCAGCCGTAACGGCTTTTGGCATTTGATTCGTCTGCCCGCTGACCAGAAAGACCCGGCTTTGATTGCGCAGTCGAATGCTGCGGTGGAGCTGTTGATGGCCATACTGGACGCGCATCTTTCAAGCCGCAGCTTCATGGTCGGTGAGCGCTTCACCATGGCAGACATTCCGCTGGGCTGCGAGGTTCATCGCTGGTTTGGGTTACCGCAGGCACGGGTCAAGCGGCCAAATATTGAGCGCTGGTTTACAGCACTAGCAGCACGTCCGGCCGCCAAAGGCGTGCTGGACATGCCTTTGACTTGAAAGTCCCTGATGCAACAACGATCCTTCAAACAAATCGACGTTTTTACGGCCGCGCCCTACTTCGGTAACCCGCTGGCGGTGGTCCTGAATGCCAGCGGGCTGGACGATGCGGCGATGCAGCGCTTTGCGCGCTGGACGAACCTGTCAGAAACAACGTTTGTTCTGCCGCCCACGCAGCCCACCGCCGACTACCGCCTGCGCATCTTCACACCGGGCGGTGAATTGCCGTTTGCAGGCCACCCCACATTAGGCAGTTGCCACGCCTGGCTTGAGTCGGGTGGCCAGCCCAAAAGCAAAGACTTCATTGTGCAGGAATGTGCCAAGGGCCTGATCACCATACAGCGCGATGAAGCCAACTCACGATTGGCATTTGCAGCACCAAGCCTGTCACGCACCGCACCCAGTCCGGTTGTGCTGGCCCAAGTGGCCGGCGCGCTCGGTATCACGGCGGCACACATCACCGCTGCACAACTGCTTGACAACGGCCCCGTGTGGCTGGGTTTGCTGCTTGATTCGCCAGACACAGTGCTGCAACTGCTGCCTGACCACAACGCCCTGGCCAAGTTGAACATCAAGGTTGGCGTGGCAGGAATTTATGCATCACCCGTGTCGCCCCTGATTGCCAGAGCCAACCGCGAAGCCAAGGCTTTCGCGCAAAACGCATCAGCTTTCACGCCTGACCTGGAAGTTCGTGCCTTTGCAGCCTGCAATGGCATCCATGAAGACCCGGTGACAGGAAGCCTGAACGCCAGCCTGGCACAGTGGCTGATGGCCGACGGTTTGATGCCAGGGCACTACAGCGCCTCGCAAGGTGTGTGCATGGGTAGAGCAGGCGAGGTGGATTTGCAAAAGGATACCCAAGGCCAGGTTTGGGTTGGCGGCAAATCTGTGACATGCATCAGCGGTATGGTGACGCTGTGACAGCGCTGGTGGACCATCTGGTTGTCGCCGCCAGCACGCTTGACGATGGCGTGGCCTGGTGTGAACGCACCCTGGGCGTCACCCCTGGCCAGGGCGGGGAGCACCCGCTGATGGGGACACACAACCGGCTTTTATCGATTGCGACAGCGCAATACCCAACTGCGTATCTGGAAATAGTTGCTATAAATTCAGGAGCTGCTTGCAACCGCATTCTGGGTGAAAAACGCTGGTTTGACCTTGAAAATGAAGCCCTGCGGCGCGATTTTAAGCTTAACGGGCCGCAACTGATTCATTTTGTCGCCAGCACGCCGCATGCAACGCCCGTCCTTCAATCTTTGGCGAATCTGGGGATTGACCGTGGTGAATTACTGGCAGCCTCGCGCATGACGGCAAACGGTTTGCTTTCCTGGAAGATCACGGTGCGAAGCGACGGTCAACGCTTGATGCATGGCACGCTGCCCACGCTGATTGAGTGGGGCGACGTTCACCCGACACAAAACATGCCAGCCTCAGGCGTGACGCTGCAATCGCTGACGGCAAGCCAGCCGCAGACTGATGCCCTGACTGCCGCCTATCAAGTCATTGGCCTGGAAGGTGTTGGTCTGGCAAACGGTGCGCCAAATCTGGTCGCTGTACTTCAGACGCCGCTAGGTCTGGTCCGGCTTGAATCATCAGGACGCTAGATCGACTGACAGCCGACACGCAGGCGACATGACTTCCGGCCAAGTCCGCCCACAATGGGTTGATGGGAACTCTCTATTTGGTCCGCCACGGCCAGGCTTCATTTGGCGCTGATGATTACGATGTGCTGAGCCCGCTGGGTCACCAGCAGGCGGTGCGCCTGGGCGAGTATTTCAAAACCAGAGGGATCGTGTTTGATGCGACGCTGACAGGTTCGCTCAAGCGGCAAATCAGCACCTTTGAGGGTATTTGTAGTGGCATGGGCACGCAGCTTGAAGCCTTGCAATGGCCAGGGTTGAATGAATATGACAGCCACGCTGTGATTGCTACCGTTCATTCGGGCAAACTTGAAAAACCCACCACGTCCGAGCAGTACCGCCATCACTTTCGCCTGCTCAAAGACGGCTTGACGCAATGGATGAATGGTGTGGTCAGCCCGCATGGCATGCCCAGCTACAGCGACTTTGTACTGGGCGTAACCAGCGCACTTGACCATGTGCGTAAAACCCACGATGGCAAAGTGCTGCTGGTCTCCAGTGGCGGGCCGATTTCAACGGCCGTTGGGCACATATTGGGTTGCAGCCCCGAGGCGACGATAGAGCTGAACCTGCGCATTCGCAATTCGTCAGTCACTGAGTTGGCCTTTACCCCCAAGCGCCATATGCTGGTCACGTACAACACGCTGCCCCACCTGGACTCACCCGATCACGCCGATTGGGTGACATACTCTTAGAACAGCAGGGTGATAACGCCACCACTAAACTGGGTGGTATGACTCCCCCGCTTTTCGTCATCTGGTTTAAAAAAGACCTGCGCTGGCACGACCATGCGCCCTTGGCGAACGCGGCTGCTTGGGCCAGAGACCAAGGCGGACAGGTGTTGCCGTTGTGGGTGTATGAGCCGGCCATGTGGCAGCAAAATGACATGGCCGCGCAGCACGCCGGCTTTGCCAACGAGTGCCTGGCGGAACTGGACGTGTGGATCAAGCAGGACAGCGCAGGCAAGGCTCGTCTGGTGCGGCTGCATGGCCAGGTACTGAATGCACTCACGGCATTGCTGGACAAGTTGGGCCCGTTCACACTGGTCAGCACTGAAGAAACCGGCAACATGTGGAGCTACCAGCGCGACCTGACGGTTGTTGACTGGTGCAAAACCCATAACGTCGAATGGCGCGAATTCCCCAGCAATGGCGTCGTGCGCCGCCTGCTCTCACACGGGGGCGGCCGCAACCGCTGGACGCAGCACCGCTTGCAGCGCTTGCAGGGCGATGTGTTGCCCGCGCCAAACCAGGTGCCCTGGATAGCAGCCAGCGCGCTGTCAGACTTGACCACATGCGGGGAGCTTTCTGCGGCCAGTCTGCAACTCGGCGGGCCGGACAAACCCGGGCGCAAACACGGTGGGCGCTCATGGGCTCTTGATGAGCTCAACACATTTTTGCAGCAGCGCGGGCGCACCTACCGCTTTGACATGTCCAGCCCCGTCACCTGTCAGCAGTAAATAGAACTGTCCGGTTTTAGAGCAAATAGATTGTCCGCTTTTTCTATTTTGTTTGCGATGACTGCAAAGCTGCGTAGGGCGTAGCCCGAAGCGGCTTTGCAGCCATCGCGCGGA
>JBILXX010000089.1:0-14172 GCA_044378095.1 Polaromonas sp. | reverse complement strand
TCCTGGCTCACAACGAGAATCCCAAGCCCTTCATCTGGACTGCAAGTGCTCGTGACATTCTGGAAAAAGTCATACGCGCCAAGGCCAAACTCAAAATAGTTCAAACAGAGTGAAACACTACACTAGACAGCTAGAAGAGTGGAAGATGCAGTTGTCGGTCTCTTCTGCAAATTCGCTTGAAATGTTTAAGGCTGTAATTGAGGCTGGTCAAACAGCGCTCAAATCGTCGATCGTTATAAATGGTGGCGCTGCCGCTGCTTTGATTGCTTTGATGTCGGAGGGGTTGAAAGCTAACGGCGCTAGTCATTTGGGATCAGTTCTGTCACCCCTTGGGTATGCTTGGCTATTTTTTATGCTGGGTTTAGGGTGCGCTGGCACTGCTACCGCTGCTCGTTATCTTTCACAGGAGTTCTATGCCAAGCAGCTAGGAAGCACAGAAAGCTCTACTGCGTCCAAATGGCATCGAAGGGGAAATGCCTTCCAATATGTTGCTATCGGTCTTGGAGTGGCTTCATTTGTTTTGTTTTTTTCTGGTGCAATCAAGATATTCATAGCAATACGGTAACTGCCATACCAACACAGCAAAGCTTGAACTGGAATTTAACCCAGCGCCTCCAACGCAGCCGCAGGCGCCCGGTCAATCACCCGCAGCAATGCCTTTGCCGCGCCCGTCGGGCTGCGTTTGCCTTGCTCCCAATTGCGGATGGTCTCTAATGACACGTCGATGCGCTGCGACAGCTCTTGCTGCGTTAGCCCGAGGCGCAGGCGAACGCGGCGTGCGTACTTGGCGGCGTCTTGCATGGCGGCGCTGTCGTCACTGGCTTGCTGGTCTGCCAACTGGCTTTCGGTGGTTGCATCCAACCGCTCAGCATTCACTCGACCCTTTGGCCAGGTTTGTGGATTCGCAGGATCAAGTTTGATTTTCATAATTCAAATGCTACAAAATAAATAGCTGCTTGCGCAAATAAACAGGGCGCTAGAGGCCTAAATGACACCTGAAAAGTGCCCGATTTTGCCAAATCGGGCCAATTCAAGAGCCAAAACAATCGTCCAAACGCGCTTTGAATGTCAAAATACACCACCATTTAGTCCTTAATCCCAATAGATTCGGGCGCAAGTAGCTCCTAATTCAGTAGCGCCTGGTCTCAAGCCGCCTTCTTAAACAAAGCCAAATGAATCTCCACCGATTCAAACGGCACAAACACCAAATCGTCGGGCGTGCGCTTGACCAGGCCGTGTTCTTCAAGCTTTCCCGTGTCGGTATGCACATTTGAATAATTACGGGCCACGGCTTTTGCCAGTGCATAGACTGAGGAGGGGCCGCACTTGCGCAGGGCTTCCAGCAGGTCGATGCGGGCGGGTGTTAGCTCTGTAAAAAGCGCTTTGGCTGATTCAAAGCTCAAGTTGTAGTCTGCGCCGTAGGCTGGGGTGGCCTCTGCGGCTTTTAGCTGGTTGCGCGCGGTGCTGAAGACTGAGCCGCGTGGTGCTATTTCGATGATGGCTTTCATGGCTTAGCTCCAGGTTTCTACATCTTGCTGAAAGTCGCCCAGCAATTGGTTGATCGATACAAATATATACGGCGCTTCAACATCATTGAAGTGCCTGTGGTCACCTTTGCCGCGCTCATTGTCATATCGGACCCGGCATTGGCCACCTGACCCAAAGTACAACCTGTATTTGTACGAATGAGTGCAGGGGTGCAGCGGCTCCGCAATACGCCAGACAACGATTTCAACCACTGAGCCGTCATCTCGAATCTCTTTGGCTCTAACGACTTGGGTTGCCTGCATTTATATTGCATTCTAGCAATACATTGTAAATTTGCAATATATTGATAAAGCTACTCTCTAAAGGCCAAAATAACCCGTCATTTAGCCTATCAGCCCAATAAATACTGGCGCAAGCAGCTACTGATTAAGTAGCGCCATCATCCAAACGCTCAAACCCCCACCCGCACCACGGGCCCCAAAAAGCTCAAAATCTGCCGCGTCACGGTGTGCAGGTCGTCAAACGCTTCGTGCGTGCCGTTGCATTCAATCAGCGTGGCTTGCGTGGTGCTGCGGTTATCCCAGATGCGCCTGGCGGCCATCACGGGGACGGTGGTGTCTTGCAGGCCATGCACCAGCAAGATGGGGCAGGTGGCTTTGGCCAGGGTGTTGACGGGGGCGATGTCGTCAAAACGCGCGCCGATGATGCGCTCCAGGTAGCGGTTGACCAGCCAGCCCAGCGGCCAGTAGGGCACGCGCCGCTCGGCCAGCCAGCGCTGCATCAGCTGCTCAGGGTGGGCAAAGCTGGACACGCTGACGACGGCGGCCAGGTCATTGCGGCGGGATGCTGACAACAGCGCCGCTGCCGCGCCAACCGAATGGCCCAGTGCTACCAGGGCGCCTGCGTCAACACCCGGTTGTGCCGCCAGCCAGTCAATGGCGCTGTCCAGATCTTGCGCAAAGCGGGGCAGGGACGAATGGCCTTCGTGGTCGCTGCGGCCGTGGTTGCGGGCCTCGACCAGCAGCACGGCATACCCAGCGTCATGGAGTGTTTTGGCGGCTGGCAGCAAATTGCTGGCATTACCGCCCCAGCCGTGTAGCAGCACCGCCGCCGGGCGCGGGCCCGCCAGGTTTGACACGGCGTACCAGCCAAACAATTTCAGGTCATCGGCTGCGGGTATACGAACCGCGCAGGCTTGCAAGCCGCAGTCAAAAGGTTGCGAGCCTGGCGGCATCGCGGTGGGGGTGAGTACCGCATCCAGCCAATGCCACAGGGCTGAACAACGTGCTGAAAAGCAGGTGGGTGTGGGTGCTTGAAGGGTTTGCTGCATGTTTTAAATTACATGCACTGCCGCCAGGTCGCTCTAGCGGGTGAGTTGCCGTATTTTTGTAGGTCAAGACGACAAAACCCTTGATTTGGCCCTTTTTTACCAATAAAAAGGTCTGTAAACCAATAGATCAGGGCGCAAGTAGCTCCTTAAAACATAGCATTCAATCATCGTTCCAGCCAGCCGACAGTTTCCCGCAACGCCACCCATGGCCTGATTGACATTACGATAGGCGCATGAATCCATCGAGCACCCTGAATCTGCCCACCCTGGCCCCGTTCAAACAGGATGCCAGCGTGATTGGCCTGGTGGGCGTGGCGCATTTGATCAGCCACTTCAGCCAGCTCCTGCTGGCGCCGCTTTTCCCGTGGCTGAAGACCGAGTTCAACGTCAGCTATGCCGAGCTGGGCTTTTTGATGACGGTATTTTTTGTCGTGTCTTGCGGCGTGCAGGCGGCGTCGGGTTTTGTGGTGGACAGGTTTGGCCCGCGCCCGGTTTTGTTTGCAGGGCTGGCCCTGATTGGTGTGGCCGCGTTTGGCTATTCGCTAAGCACCAGTTACTGGATGCTGGCCGCTTTTGCGGTGGTGGGTGGCGCGGGCAATGGCGTCTTTCACCCGGTGGACTACACGCTGCTGAACCGCAAAGTCAGCGCGCCGCGCCTGGGCCATGCCTACAGCGTTCACGGCATCACGGGCAGCCTGGGCTGGGCGCTGGCCCCGGCCATGCTGGTGCCGCTGGCGTTTGCATTTTCATGGCGGGTGGCGCTGATGGCTGCGGGCGCGCTGGCGTTTGGGGTGCTGGCGCTGCAACTGCTCAACCGTGACAAGTTGCTGCTGCCAGTGGTCACGGCAACCCGCAGCGCACAAGCCGACAGCAGTTTCGGGTTTTTAAAAATCCCGGCGGTGTGGATGTGCTTTGCGTTTTTCTTCTGGTATGCCGCGGTGCTGAGCGTGATTCAAACCTTTGCGCCATCCGCCGCCCAGCGCCTGCATGACGTGCCGGTCGCGCTGGTGGCCATGTGCTTGACGATTTACATGCTGGGCAGTGCGGGCGGCATGGTGCTGGGCGGCTTTCTGGCGGCAGATGCCAAGCGCTGCGAGCGGGTGGTGGGCGTGGGCTTTGGCATTGCGGCGGCTCTGGCACTGCTGCTGGCTCTGGGCAACCTGGCCGCGTGGACGGTGCCTGTACTGTTTGGGTTGATGGGTTTTGCATCTGGCATGGCAGGGCCGTCGCGTGACCTGCTGGTCAAAAAATCCACGCCTGACAACGCCTCAGGCCGTGTGTACGGCGTGGTGTACGCGGGGCTGGACATTGGCCAGGCGCTGGCACCGCTGCTGTTTGGCCTGCTGATGGACAACGGCCAGTACCGCAGCGTGCTGCTGGGTCTGGTGCTGCTGCAACTGGTGCTGGTGGCCAGTGCCTTTAATGTGCGGCGGGTGCGCCGCACGGCGCTGGTGGCGGCCTGAACTTTTTGCCGATGGCTATCGGCGGTGTTCCCGGCAACCGCATAATCGGCTTTTAAAGCAGGCTTTGCCATCTTGCGCAAATGCTGCCCAACACAAGGAGAGCCCCATGAGCGATTCAAACACACCGAAAGATGGCGATTTTGCCAATTGGGTTGAGGAAAAATCAGAGGCGCTGAAGTATGAGCTGGGTGAAAAATTCCCTGTTCCGCCGACCGCGCTGCATTCTCCGTCAGTGCATGTTGAAACCAGTGAGCAGAAACTTGAAGAAGTTTTGCTAGAGCACGAAACGCCGACACAAGAATTCCTGGATGAGCTGGCTGCCCTGGAGCAGGCACCGCCTTTAAGCGATGAAGAGCTGGCGCGCCAAGCCCTCGAAGCCGGAGGCGATGACGGCGACAGTTCTACACCTGAATAAAACCTTTGAGCCCATGACACAGCAACTCGCCGGACACCTTTTAGTAGATTGCCTGATCGCCCAGGGCGTGACCCATGCCTTTGGCGTGCCGGGTGAAAGTTACCTGGCCGTGCTGGATGGCCTGCATGCACGTCAGGACAAAATCCGCTTCATCACCTGCCGGCAAGAAGGCGGTGCGGCTTACATGGCTGAGGCGCATGGCAAGCTGACGGGCAGGCCGGGCGTGTGCATGGTCACACGCGGGCCAGGCGCGACCAATGCCTCCATTGGCGTGCACACGGCGTTTCAGGACTCCACACCCATGGTGCTGCTGGTGGGTGATGTGGCCAGTGACTGCCGGGACCGCGAGGCGTTTCAGGAAGTGGACTACCGCGCGTTTTTTGGCCCCAGTACCCAAGGCTTTGCCAAGCGGGTCGAGCGCATTGATGACGCAGACCGCATCCCTGAATACATTGCCCGTGCTTTTGCCACCGCCATGAATGGCAGGCCAGGTCCGGTGGTGCTGGTGCTGCCTGAGGACATGCTGACCCGCGGGACAGCTGCCCAGCCGCTGGCCAGAGTCGAGGCTGTACAAGCCTGGAGCGACCCCGGCGCATTGCGGACATTGCGTGAAATGCTGTTGAAGTCTGAACGCCCTTTGGTCATTGCAGGCGGCGGTGGCTGGACGCCGCAGGCCGCGCAGGCTTTGCAGCGGTTTGCTGAAAACTGGCGGCTGCCGGTGGGCAATGCGTTTCGCTTTCAAGACACCTTTGACAACCACCACCCGCTGTATGCAGGCGATGTTGGCATTGGCCTGAACCCCAAGCTGGCCGCGCGTGTAAAAGCGGCTGATTTGATCATCGCCATCGGCCCGCGTCTGGGTGAAATGACGACCAACAACTACACGCTGCTTGAAGCGCCCCGGCCAAAGCAAAAGCTGGTGCATATCCACAGCAGCGCTGAAGAGCTCAACCGTGTTTACCAGGCCGATTTGGCCATCAATGCCACCATGAACGCTGCCGCCAGGTCGCTGGAAGTATTGACTGCGCCGGTCAGCGTTCCGTGGGAGCAATGGGCACTGGATGCCAATGCAGACTACCTTGCCAACCTGCAGCCCAACAAGCTGCCGGGTGAAATTGACATGCCCGCCATCGTTGGCATGCTGCAAAAGCATTTGCCGCCAGACGCGGTACTGACCAATGGCGCAGGCAACTTTGCCAGCTGGGCACACCGGTTTTACAAGCACCATGGCTTGGTTAAAGGGCATAAAACCCAGCTGGCGCCCACGGTGGGCGCCATGGGCTACGGCGTGCCTGCGGGCATTGCAGCGGCCATTACCACCGGGCGTGTGGTGTTGACGATGGCCGGCGACGGTGACTTTTTAATGAGCGGCCAGGAGCTGGCCACGGCTGTGCAACATGGCGCCAAAACCATCATCGTGCTGCTCAACAACGGCATGTACGGCACCATACGCATGCACCAGGAGCGGGAGTATCCGAATCATTCAACAGGCTCGCATCTGCAAAACCCTGACTTTGCGGCGCTGGCACGCGCCTATGGCTATGCGGGTGTGCGAATCACTCACACGGCTGAGTTTGAAAGCGAACTCTCAGCGGCGCTAGCCCGCGCTGGGGGGACGCTGATTGAAGTGATGCTGGACCCTGAAGTCATCACCACACGCACGACCTTGTCGGCCATCACCCAAAACGCGTTAAACACCTTGAACACGCATAACGCCAAACCCTGAGCAAAGATTTTCTGATGATTGATGTTGTTGTTCTGTTTTTTTTACTCGGTCTGCTGGCACGGCTGGTTAAAAGTGACCTTGCCTTGCCGGGCGTTTTGTACGAGACCTTGTCGATTTATCTGCTGCTGGCCATCGGCCTGAAGGGTGGGGTGGAGTTGTCCAAACAGAGCATGGACGCTGTCATCCCGCAAATGCTGTTTTGCCTGGCTTTGGGTTTGGTGATTCCGTTGTTGCTGTACCCCTTGCTCAGACGCTTGATAGGCCTGAACGGGTTTGACGCAGCCTCGGTTGCGGCTCACTACGGTTCCGTCAGTGTGGTGACCTTTGCCGTTGCCAGCGCCTACCTGACGCACCGCAACATCGCGTTTGAGGCGCATGCTGCCCTGTGGGTCGCCCTGCTCGAAGCGCCGGGCATTGTGGCAGGTATTGCCCTGGCGCGCTGGTATGAAAAGAAACAGGCGGGCACGACAGGTCCCAAAACGGGCATTGCCTGGGGCGCGCTGGCGCATGACGTATTTTTGGGCAAGTCGGTTTTTCTGCTGGTGGGTGGCCTGGTGATTGGCACACTGATGGGCGAAGCTGGCACAGCACCGATTGCGCCGCTTTTTACCGTGTTGTTCAAAGGCGTGCTGGCTTTGTTCTTGCTGGAGCTGGGGCTGGTCGCCGGCGGCAGACTGGGTGAGCTCAAACGCTATGGGTTCAAGTTGATCGCGTTCGCCTTGGTCATTCCGGTTTGCCTGGCGGTGCTGGGCGCACTGGGCGGCAAGGCATTGGGCCTGAGCACGGGCGGCGTGGCCATCATGGCAGCCCTGGCAGCCAGCGCCAGCTACATTGCCGCACCCACAGCCATGCGCATTGCGGTGCCGCAGGCCAATGCCGCGTTGTCCATTACCGCGGCATTGGGTGTGACTTTCCCCTTCAATGTGCTGATTGGCATCCCGCTTTACTTGAAGCTGGCACAAGCACTGGCTTGAAGCTGCTTTTTAAAAAGAGACAACATCAATGCTTAAACATCAAAAAAAACTGCTGGTCATCATCACCGAAGCGATTCTTGAAAAGGCTTTGATCAGCGATGCAAAACGCCTGGGCGCACAAGGCTACACCGTGCATGACGTGCGCGGCGGCTCACAGTACGCCACGCATGAGGGCAGCTGGGACGCCGACAAAATGATCGAGATGAAAATCATTTGCGACGCGGCGGTGGCCGACGCCCTGGCCAGCCATGTCATCGCCCAGTACGCCAGCAACTACGGCGTGAGCCTGTTCTTCTCTGATATCGAGGTCGTCCGGCTGCAAAAGTTTTAGGGACAATCTCATCTGCGCAGCATGCACAGCTGGCTTTATCAACCGAGGTGTTCAAGGGTAAACGCGTCATTCGCAACATCCAGACCAGATGGCGTTGTGTCGGGCAAGGCCGGGTTGGCTAAAGTTCAGCCATCTCCGCCATGCTGCGTTTGACCCTTGGTTTTTCATGATTTCTTTCATCGTTCCTGCCTACAACGAGGCGCAGTGCCTGAGTGCAACGCTGGATGCCTTGCACCAGGCCGGCTTTGCCTTGGGCGAGTCCTATGAAATCGTGGTGGCTGACTATGGATCTACCGATCAAACAGCGGCTATTGCGGCGGGCATGGGTGCCATCGTTGTCAGTGCTGCGCTTCGGCAAATTGCTGCTACACGCAATGCTGGTGCGCTGGTTGCACGCGGCGACATGCTTATTTTTGTTGACGCCGATACGCTGGTGAATGTTTCAGTCGTCAGTGCAGCAGTCCAGGCCATGTGCCAGGGTGCAGTCGGTGGGGGAGCTGGTATGGTTTTTGACAACCCATCACCGCTTTATGCCCGCCTGATGCTGCGTATCATCGTGCATGTTTTCAGATGGTTTGGTGTGGCAACCGGCTGCTATTTATTTTGTACCCGCCCGGCCTTTGTTGCCGTGGGTGGCTTTGATGAAAAATATTTTGGCGCGGAAGAAATCGTCATGAGTCGCGCACTCAAGCGGCAAGGCCAATTTGTTATTTTGAAGCAGGCCGTGACGACGTCTGCGCGCAAGCTGCGCACCTACTCTGTGCCGGAGCAGCTGCGTTTCATGGCGCGCATGGCGCGCATGGCACTGCGTGGGACGAAGTCGCTGAAGCAGCGTCAGGGCATGGAGTTCTGGTACGCAGAGCGCAGACCAGACCCGCGCAACGATGCCTGACGCGGGCGATGCCCTTTTTTTTCGGCGCGACCTGATTTGGCTGCCTTAAACTCATCCAGATGATCACCATTTCATCCCCCCAGCACGCATTGCATGCGCCGCAAACCGAGTTTTACAGGGGCGAACGCGTCCCGTGTTTTGAGTCGCCAGCCAGGCTCGATTTCGTTCTCAATGAGCTGGCCGCGCGTGGCCATGAGCTGCGCACGCCTGACACCGACAGCATGGTTGCATTGTTAAAAATTCACTCGCCCGCGTATCTGGCGTTTTTGCAAACGGCATGGCAGCAATGGCTGGCTCTCAGCCCGGGCAATGCCGATGTGCAACCGTTTCCATCGGTCTGGCCGGTGCGCACGCTTCGACATGATGTGGAGCCTGAGAACTTCATCGCCAAACTTGGGCTTTACTCAATGGACAACGGCACGCCACTGGTGGCAGGCACCTGGGCTGCTGTCAAGGGTGGGGCTGATGCGGCTGCAAGCGCGGCGGCGCTGGTGTCGCGGGGCGAGCGCAGCGTGTTTTGCGCCACCAGGCCGCCCGGGCATCATGCAGGCGCTGACTTTATGGGTGGTTACTGCTTTTTAAACAACGCGGCTGTTGCGGCTGAAGCGCTGCTGGCCAGCGGCTGCCAGCGCATTGCCGTGCTGGATGTGGACTTTCACCACGGCAACGGCACCCAGAGTATTTATTACAACCGCTCTGATGTGCTGTTTGTCAGCCTGCATGGCGACCCTCAAACCGAGTACCCGTTTTATCTGGGCCATGCAGATGAGCTGGGCGCCGGTGATGGTTTGGGCTTTAACCTGAATTTTCCCCTGCCTGCTGGCACGACAGCCGAGCGCTGGTTTGCAGCGCTTGACGCAGCTTGTGAGCGCGTCAAGTCATACCGTGCAGATGCGCTGGTTGTCTCGCTGGGCCTGGACACGTTTGCGGGCGACCCGATTTCGAGCTTCAAGTTGCAGTCGCCAGACTTTGAAAAGCTGGGCCACAGGCTCGCTGGTTTGGGCTTGCCAGCTGTTCTGATTCTTGAAGGCGGGTACGCAGCGCAAGCGCTGGGTGTGAATGCTGTCAATGTGCTGAGCGGGTTTGAAGCCGGTGCAGACAAAACTTGAAAATTAAGCTCCTTTTTTAGTAGCTCCTTGCGCCCGTATTCATTGGTCTGGAGGCTTAAATCACAGGCATAAATGGCCTGAAAACAGGCTTTGAAGGTCAAATAGCGCGTTGGCTTCCTTCATGCCAGGCGGGGCTTAACAGGCGTCAGCATAGGGGCTGAATGCTGCTGCAGCCGCTGATCTTTCAGAAAATCAACTGACAATAGTTACTGACCGCAACAAAGGAAAGACATGACCAGCAAACCCGCCAAAATTACCGCCGTGCCGGTCAAAAATACTGCTGAGGACTGGGCCAGCCTCAAAGATCTGATTTTGCGGTTGCTGCCGCCCATGGCGACGCTGGCTGGCGTCAGCTTGGCGGGGGTCAGTCTGTTTCAGTTGATCGACAAACTGAACGCGTCAAGGACCATCGTTGATGAAGTCCTTGCGTTTTCTGCGGTCGTGCTCCTCAGCTGCTATCCGGTCACCATCTGGGCTGTACGTACCAAGAATGCTGGCCGTGGCTGGTTCCTGGGGCGAACGGTGCTGGGAATGTTTTTGTTGGCTGTCGTGCTGCTGGTTTATGCCGTTTGCCACATCCTGTTGGACCTGGATACAACCAAATGAGCCTGAGCACGTTCACACACAAGCCAATTAGTTTATAAAAAGTAGCCAGAAGCCTATAAATACGGGCGCAAGAAGCTCCCGTATTTATAGCAGCTTTAAACCGCCTAACTACCCCGCGTCACAGGCATTTCGACCTCACCTGGCAGCAGCAAATGCCGCGCCAGTTCCAGCTTGGCAATCGATGCGCGGTGCACTTCGTCCGGGCCGTCGGCAAGGCGCAGGGTGCGCTGGTGGGCATAGGCGTAAGCGAGCGGAAAGTCGTCAGACACACCACCACCGCCGTGCGCCTGGATGGCCCAGTCGATGATCTGGCAGGCCATGTTGGGGGCCACAACCTTGATCATGGCGATTTCAGCTTTGGCGACCTTGTTGCCGACCGTGTCCATCATGTAGGCGGCTTTCAGGGTCAGCAGACGGGCCTGCTCGATCATGATGCGGGACTCGGCAATGCGCTCATGCCACACAGACTGGCTGGCAATCGGTTTGCCAAAGGCCACGCGGCTGTTCAGGCGCTTGCACATCAGCTCCAGTGCGCGCTCGGCGCAGCCAATGGTGCGCATGCAGTGGTGGATGCGTCCGGGGCCAAGCCGGCCTTGGGCAATCTCGAACCCGCGGCCTTCGCCCAGCAGCATGTTGTCAACCGGCACGCGGACGTTTTTCAAACGCACTTCCATGTGGCCGTGCGGTGCGTCGTCGTAGCCAAACACAGTGAGCGGGCGAATCACGGTGATACCGGGCGAGTTGGCGGGCACCAGAATCATCGACTGTTGTTCGTGGCGGCCCGCGTCGGGGTTGGTTTTGCCCATGACGATGTACACAGCGCAGCGTGGGTCGCCAGCGCCTGATGACCACCACTTCAGGCCATTGAGCACGTACTCGTCGCCATCACGCTCGATACGGCAAGCGATGTTGGTCGCGTCTGATGAAGCGACTTCAGGCTCGGTCATCAAAAACGCCGAGCGGATCTCGCCGCGCAGCAGGGGGTCCAGCCACTGGTCTTTGTTGGCCTCGGAGCCGTAACGGGCAATGGTTTCCATGTTGCCGGTGTCGGGGGCCGAGCAGTTAAACACTTCGGCTGCAAAGGGCACGCGCCCCATGATCTCGCACAGCGGCGCGTATTCAAGGTTGCTCAGGCCCTCAGGCGCGCGCGGGGAGTGCGGCAAAAACAGGTTCCACAAGCCAGCGGCTCTTGCCTTGGGTTTGAGCTCTTCAATGATGGTGGTGGGAATCCAGGCGTTACCTTTGGCGCGGTTATCTGCAATTTCTTTGAAAAAGCGCGCCTCGTTCGGGTAAATGTGTTCGTCCATGAAGGCCAGCAAGCGGGCCTGCATCTGCTGCACTTTGGGGGTGAAATTAAAGTCCATGTTGTCTCCTGAAAAGGCCAAAAATCTAAAAAAGTCTACGCGTCAAGCGCCGCTTTGAACGGCAAAGCCCCAGGCCATCTTGGCCAGCACAGGCGCGCCCGCTGCCGAGCTGACGGCCTGCGCACTCGATGCCGTGCCTGCCTCCACCCGCTTGGCAATGCCTTGCAAAATCGCCGCCAGCCTGAACAGGTTGTAGGCCAGGTAAAAGTTCCAGTCGGCTTTGAGCTGGTCGGGTGTGGTGATGCCCGTGCGTTCGCAGTATCTGGCGATGTAGTCTGCCTCGCTCGGTATGCCCAGCGCCGCGATGTCCAGCCCGCCAATGCCGCGAAACGTGCCGGGTGGAATATGCCAGGCCATGCAGTGGTAGCTGAAGTCGGCCAGCGGGTGGCCCAGGGTTGACAGCTCCCAGTCGAGCACTGCCAGCACGCGCGGCTCGGTGGGGTGAAACATCAGGTTGTCGAGTCTGAAATCGCCATGCACGATGCTGGTCATGGTTTCGTCACGCGCCGTCAGCGGAATGTTGGCCGGCAGCCAGGCCATCAGGCTGTCCATCTCGGGGATGGGTTGGGTGATGGAGGCTGTGTACTGCTTGCTCCAGCGGCCAATCTGGCGCTCAAAGTAATTGCCGGGTTTGCCGTAGTCTGCCAGGCCGCGATCGGCAAATTTGACTTGATGCAAAGCGCTGATGACGCGGTTCATCTCGTCATAAATCTCGGCGCGCTGGGTTGTTGTCATGCCAGGCAGGGCCTGGTCCCACAGCACGCGGCCGGCCACAAACTCCATCACGTAAAACATGCGGCCAATGACGGATTCGTCCTCACACAGGCAGTGCATTTTGGCCACCGGCACAGCGGTGCCCTGCAGCCCGCGCATGACCTTGAACTCACGCTCGACCGCATGGGCCGACGGCAGCAGTTTGGCAACAGGGCCGGGCTTGGCGCGCATCACATAGGCCTGCGTGGGTGTGATGAGTTTGTAGGTCGGGTTGGACTGCCCGCCTTTGAAAATTTCAACCTGCAACGGGCCTTTAAAGCCTGGCATGTGCTGGTCTAGATAAGCAGTTAATGCACCCACGTCAAACGCGTGCTGCGCTGTGACTTCACGGGTGCCAACAAAATGGTCAAAGTTGCTCATGGCTGGGTTGTCAATCGTTCAGGGCTTTTCAAGATCGGTGTCTGAAATGCGCAGCAAGGTGGCACGGTTGCGGATGACCAGGCCTGTGGTTTCAATGCGAATGGCATCTTCACGCTCCATGGCCTTGAGCTCCTGGTTCACACGCTGGCGCGATGCGCCCAGCAGTTGAGCCAGCTCTTCCTGCGCCAGTTGCAGGCCAATGCGTATCTCGCTGTTGTTCGACAAACTGGGCACCCCGTAGCTGCGCGCCAGGTGCAGCAGCTGCTTGGCCAGGCGCGCGCGCAGGGGCAGGGTGTTGAGGTCTTCGACCAGGCCAAACAGCTGGCGTATGCGGCGCGCATGCAGTCGCAGCATGGCCTCGTAAAGCTCGACATGGGTTGCCAGAATTTTTTTGAAATCGGCCTTGGCCACACAAAAAACAGTGGTCTCGCCATGCGCATAGGCGTCGTGCGTGCGCCGGTCGCCGTCGAAGATGGCCACATCCCCAAACCAGATACCCGGCTCGACATAAGTCAGCGTGATCTGTTTGCCGGATATCGACGTTGAGCTGACGCGCACTGCACCCTTGGCGCAGGCGATCCACTCCTCGGGCGGGTCGCCGCGGGCGGCAATCAGTTCGCCGTCTCGAAATCGTTTGACGTAAGCGCATCGCAGTATGTCGTGCCTAAGCGACGGGGACAGGCTTGAAAACCAGCGGCCACTGTTAATGGCTTCGCGTTCTTCAATGGTAAGGATGGGGTCGTCCATGGCTTGTCTTTTGAGTGACTCAAGAGCTGTCATTGTCGCTTTCTGCACTGGGGCCAGGCAAAACAGCGTGTCGCTTGGGTGTCTGTGCACATAGAATGCCCGCAGGAGGAAAAATGACCCCTGAGGCCAAAGCCAGAACGAACATTGACGCGCTTTTAGCTGCAGCAGGCTGGCACGTCTGCGATATGGCCCAGGCCAACATCCACGCCGCCCGTGGCGTCGCCATCCGCGAATTCCCCCTCAACCCCGGCTACGGCTTTGCCGACTACCTGCTTTACATCGACGGCAAAGCCGCTGGCGTGATTGAGGCCAAAAAAGAAGGCACCACGCTGACCGGGGTTGAGGTGCAATCTGCCCGCTACGCCCAGGGCCTGCCGGCCAGCTTGCCCGCCTGGGTGCGGCCCTTGCCCTTCAGCTACGAATCAACCGGTATAGAAACGCACTTCACACAAGGCCTGGACCCGGAACCTAGTGTAGTGTTGCATATGTATTGAACTTTTATATGAACATCCACTCCAAAGCTGATTACTTCAGTTTAGAGGGATAGCAAAATGAACAATCGCAGGGTAGTAGTCGAATTTGGCCAAGATGAC
>JBILXX010000153.1:0-3915 GCA_044378095.1 Polaromonas sp. | reverse complement strand
AAATCTCATCTTGCGGTTCTCCTGCATGTAGCGGGCCCGGCTTATGGGGGTGTCTTGCATCCCTTCTCCATAAACCGGACAGATTACTTGCTAAAAACCGGACAAATCATTTACTGCTGACACTGGCTGGTTTGGACTTGAGAAAACGCAGCGGGATGTCGAGCTTTTGACCCGGAAAAATCACATTCGGGTCTTTGAGCTGGTTGAATTTGGCAACTTCATTCCAGGCGCGCGGGCTGGTCAGCATGTCGCGGCCAAATTTGCTCAGGTTGTCAGAGGGTTTGACGACGTAAGGCAGGCTCGGTTCTTTGGCGGGCGTTTGCGCAAGGGTGGCCAGGCTGGTCAATGACGCTATAAAAAATATAGCTGCCCGCACCCAGATTGATTGGGTGAAAGCACTTTTTTTATTCATTTTGGGTGGTGTCAAACATTGCATGAAGCGGTTTTTTCAGAGGCAGTTGAAGACTGCGGCTTAATTTTCAGGGGTATCCCAGCAAGGTAACGGTCTCAAGCTTAATCCATCAACGTCTGTGCGTCACAAAAAAGCGACGGGTTGCTAAAGGCTTGACCAGTTAACGTGCAGTCCCGACATGTTTGTTGCCAGCAAGCAGCATCGCCATGACTTAATGCCGTTATCCGGCCAATGCAGCCTTCACAGCGCTTGAGACCTGGCCCATGTCGGCCTTGCCAGCCAGCTTGGCCTTGGCCGCGCCCATGACTTTGCCCATATCACCGGGGCCGCTGGCATTGAGCTCGGTCACGATGGACTTGACCGCCACCAGCACCTCGTCTGCGCTCATGCGGGCAGGCAGGTAGGCTGTCAGCACGGTGATCTCCTGCGCTTCCTTGTCGGCCATGTCTTTGCGATCTGCCTTGGTGAAGGCATCAATCGAGTCTTTGCGCTGCTTGATCATTTTGTCGATGATGGCAATCACAGCCACGTCGTCAAGCACCACACGCTCATCGACTTCTTTTTGTTTGCAGGCTGCCAGCAGCAGGCGGATGGTGCCCAGGCGCTCGCTGTCTTTGGCACGCATGGCGGTTTTCATGTCGTCGGTGATCTGGTCTTTGAGTGTCATTTGGTGTGTCCTGAATGAAAAAAGACCCGCAGATTTGAATCTTGCGGGCCTTGATTGTGCTGTTGCTGCGCTGATTAGTACAGCTTCTTGGGCAACTGCATGGCACGAATGCGTTTGTAGTTGCGCTTGACGGCAGCCGCTTTTTTGCGCTTGCGCTCGGCGGTTGGCTTTTCATAAAACTCACGAGCCCGCAGGTCGGTCAGCAGGGCGAGTTTTTCAATGGTGCGCTTGAAGCGGCGCAGCGCTACGTCGAAAGGCTCGTTATCTTTTACGCGAATGGTCGTCATTGTTCAGTGGGTCCAAAAATTGTGCATCTTTAAGCTTGTGATTTGATCAGAATCTAGCCAGATGCGGGTTTGCTAGCAAAGCCTGTGATTATAGCAGCGCAAATAGGGAACAGGTTATCTTTATTGGAAGCGAGCGGTTGCCTGAGCGTTTTGCTACGTGTCCCCCGGCCCGTTGGGCCTCCTCCTTGACCTACGCAGAACACTCGGGCAAACCGCTCTTTGGGTCATTTCGTAGCTTGCGAAAAAAACCATTTCCAGCAACGGGCATGTCGCGTCTCCCGCAGCGAGGTCAAGGAGGAGACCCTGCAGGGGGCGTGGGACACGAGCGGAGGGGGATGCGCCGTGGCCGTTGCGGGTTCAAAGGCACACTGGCCGATCCGAAATTACGCAGTGCTAACAAGCGCATTCCCGCAAGCAAACCCGCTAGCCCAGGCCCACTGAAAGTTATACCCGCCCAGCCAGCCGGTCACATCCACCACTTCGCCAATGAAGTACAGGCCAGGCTGCTTTGATTCCATCGTTTGGGACGACAAATCCCGCGTATCGACGCCGCCCGCGGTGACTTCGGCTTTTTTGTAGCCTTCGCTGCCGTTGGGGGTGATTTGCCAGTCAGACAGGCGCTCGGCCAATCCGCTCAGGGCTTTGTCCGTGGCGTCGCAAATCGGGCGCTGCAAGGCCGCGTCTGTGCTGGCCCAGGCGTCTGCCAGGCGGCTGGGGACGACGCTGGCCAGCTCGTTGGCGATGAGTTTTTTGGAGCTGGCTTTGGCGCGCAGCAGGGTTGCGGGCAAGTCCTGGCCGGGGGCGAGGTTGACGCGCAGGCTTTGGCCTTCACGCCAGAAGCTGGATATTTGCAGCACCGCCGGGCCGCTCAGGCCTTTGTGGGTAAACAGCAGGTCTTCGGCAAACACGGTGGCCTTTTTGCGCTGCTTGGGTGTGGCGTCTAGTGCGCCCGTTTCAATTTGCACCGGCAAGGCCAAACCTGCCAGTTGCGCAAACGGAAGCCAGGCATCACCGTCAAACGTCAGCGGCACCAGAGCGGCTCGCGGCTCGACCATACGCAGCCCAAATTGCTGGGCGATGCGGTAACCAAAGTCAGTCGCCCCAATCTTTGGAATCGACAACCCGCCTGTGGCAATGACCAGCTGCGGTGTTTCAACCAGCCCCCGGTCAGTACTAATTTGATAGCTGCTTGTGCCCGAATCCATTAGGCCGGGGTCACTTTTGATGCCTGAAACGGCCACTTTTTCGACCTTGCAGGGCTGCCAGCGCTCAACTTTGCCGTCAGCACACTCTGCCAGCAGCAGGTTGATGATGTCTTCCGCCGAGCGGTCACAAAACAGCTGGCCCTTGTGCTTTTCATGAAACGGCACGCTGTGTTTTTGCAGCAGGGCAATGAAGTCTTGCGGCGAATAGCCTGCCAGCGCCGAGCGGCAAAAGTGCGGGTTGTCGCTTAAAAAGTTGGCGGGCGACACGTCGCGGTTGGTGAAGTTACAGCGCCCACCGCCTGATATGCGGATTTTCTCGGCCACTTTATCGCTGTGGTCAATCACCAGAACCTTCAGTCCGCGCTGGCCTGCAATGGCGGCACAAAACAGGCCGGCAGCGCCTGCGCCTATCACTACAGCGTCAAAATGGTGTATCAAATAAGCCTCTAGGTCAATGTAATCGGGCGCAAGCAGCTATTTAATAAATAGCAAACATCAGCCCTTCCAGACAAACGGAAATTTAAGCTGCCCGGCAATATCCTTGGGCACATAGTCGCCCACCACACCATAGCGTTCTGGCCAGAGCCGGGTGCTTTTAACGGCGGTGCCAAACAGGTGGTCAATGAACGCGAAGTGGGCGGCGTAATTTCGGTCCAGCGCTTCGCTGTCCTGGCTGTGGTGCCAGTGGTGAAAGTTGGGCGTGACGATGATGTACCGAAGCGGCCCCAGCCGCACGCTGACGTTGGCGTGATTGAACACTGCCTGGAACCCGACGATCAGGATGTAGGCATCGATCACTTCCTTCGAAAAACCCATCACGTAAATGGGGCCGAGTATCAGTGTGCGGGTGATCAGGGTCTCAAGAATGTGCTGGCGCGAGCCAGCCATCCAGTCCATGTTTTTGGAGCTGTGATGCACAGCGTGCAATCGCCACAGCAGGGGGGCTTCGTGGTAGGCCCTGTGTAGCCAATACTGCGCCAGGTCAGCGACCAGCACAATCAGCAGCACCCCAGCCCAAAACGGCAGGTTTTGCACCCAGCCGCGCAGCCCGTCGCTGGCCGCCCAGCCAAAGAACTTGTGCACCAGCAGATTGGTGGCCAGCAACACGAAACCGACAAACATGTGGTTGACGATGAAGTGGTGAAAGTCAACCTGCCATTCCTCTCTGAAGACCGGCTGGTCCTTGCGCAGCGCAAACAGCTTTTCAATAAAAATAAAAATCAGCGACGAGCCTAGTGTAGTGTTGCATATGTATTGAACTTTTATATGAACATCCACTCCAAAGCTGATTACTTCAGTTTAGAGGGATAGCAAAATGAACAATCGCAGGGTAGTAGTCGAATT
>JBILXX010000152.1:0-3928 GCA_044378095.1 Polaromonas sp. | reverse complement strand
CTTGCAGTTTGAAGTTTGTGTCGAATGCTCTTCTGATTTGCGGATTACTCACGATTTATGCCATTTCGGTTTTAACAACCTATCGGACTGTCTGTTTTTATTAGACCACTACAAAGTCTAGGTTCGTTCGCGCTTAACTGCTCCCCGAATCCGAATTCATTCCCCACCCCGTCCTGGCTGTGCTTGCAAAATCTGAAGG
The DNA here is from genome assembly GCA_044378095.1 of Polaromonas sp. Taxonomy (GTDB): domain Bacteria; phylum Pseudomonadota; class Gammaproteobacteria; order Burkholderiales; family Burkholderiaceae_C; genus Polaromonas. The sequence continues at coordinate 3,729 of JBILXX010000152.1, read as the reverse complement.
AGACGGATTAAAAAATCTAGATGTCCGACGGCTGCGCAGCAGACTAGTTTCTAGATTTTCCGGCTCCTTTAGCTTTTTCAAGGAACCGCGAAGCGGCCCAGACTGCGGGTCGCCTTTTCTTTTGCTTACTTTGCTTTTGGCGAAGCAAAAGAAAAGTGAGTTGCCGCCGGGCAACCCCCGGCATCTATGTGAAAGCTAAAAATGCTATTAACTCAGGAGCTGCCCGCGCCCGTATTCATTAGCTTTCATCCAATATCAATACTTCAAAGCCACACTCTTGCCCCAAAACACCCGATAGGCAAAAACGGTGTAACCCACGATCACTGGCAGCACCACGCAAGCGCCGATCAAAATCACCTTCAATGCTTCAGGAGAGCTGGCGGCCTGCCAGATGGTTATTTTTTCTATGACCAGCCACGGGAACAGGCTGTACGCCAGCCCATAAAACGCCAGCAAAAACACCCCGACTGTTGCGCCAAATGGCACCCAGGCTCCGTACTCGTTGCCTTGGGCCAGGCGGGTCGGCAGGCGACTCAGACTGCGGTAGATCACGGCAAACAACACGGCGGTTGCTGCCGGTATCGGCAGCAGCAAGACAATATTCGGAAACGAAAACCACTTGTCAAAAATCAGGGGGCTGATCAGGGGTGTGGCAATCGATATCGCCGCCACACCGAGCACAACAAACAGCAAGCTGCGCTGCGCCCAGCGCACCGCCTGCAACTGCAAATCGCCCACGGTTTTCATGATCAGCCAGCCAGCGCCTATCAGGCAATAAGCTGCAATAAGAGCGCAGCCAATCACAGCATTAAAGGCAACCGCCCACAGCGATGGATCAAACCCTGTGATGAGCGAGCCCAGCATGTAACCCTGCGAGAACCCGGCCAGCAACGAGCCGGCGTAAAAGGCCTTGTTCCACAGCGGCTTGAGCGCAGCTCTTGCCTTGACCCGAAAGTCAAAAGCCACACCGCGCAGGGTCAGGCCGATCAGCATGAAGGCCACAGGCAAATACAGCGCCCCCAAAATCACGCCATGCGCCATGGGGAACACCGTCAGCAAGATACCCACACCCAGCACCAGCCAGGTTTCATTGGCGTCCCAAAACGGCCCGATGCTGGCGATCATGGTGTCCTTGTCATCGTCGTTGGCGCTGTGCATGAGCACGCCCACGCCCAGGTCGTAGCCATCCAGAATCACATAGGCCAGCATGACCAAACCCATCACAACCAGAAAAACAATCGGCATCCAGCCTGCTGCCTGCGTCAGGTCAGGGATCAGACCACTGGTGGTATCAAGCATGAGGAACACCTGCTTTTTCTGGGTAGTTCACGACATTGAGCTGGTTTTCCAGCGGCGCGTCGTCACCAAACGGTTTGTCGGCATGCTTTTTGTGCCTGGCCAGGTAAAACACCACTGATATGTAAGCCGCCGTGAGGGCAACATACATCGTCAGGTACAACGCCAGGCTCAATGCAATCTTGGGCGCAGGCACAGCCGATGCGGCCTCCAGCGTCGTCATCACGCCTGTCACCAGCCAGGGCTGACGACCAATCTCGGTCACGTACCAGCCGGCGACCAGCGCCACCCATCCGGCAAACGTCATGCCGACCAGAACGCGGGCATGCCAGACTGTGAGTTCTCGCTTGCCATCCTTTTTCCATGGTTTGAGTTGAAATGCACTGGCCCAACTGACCAGGAGCATCAACAGTCCCACTCCCACCATGATGCGAAAGGCCCAGAACACAGGCGCCACTGGCGGGTGCTTGCCTTTGAAGTCGTTCAGCCCTTTGACCTCACCATTCAGGTCATGCGTCAGGTACAAAGATGCGAGTTTTGGAATCGCAATTTCATACTTGTTGCTACGGGTTTTTTCATCCGGCAAGGCAAACAGCACCGCAGGCACACCTTTTTGGGTTTCCCAGATGCCTTCCATCGCGGCCAATTTGGCGGGCTGGTATTTCATCGTGTTCAGGCCATGCAAGTCACCCGCAATGATTTGCAGCGGAATCAAAAACGCCGCCAGATACACACCGGTTTTGATACCTGCCACCACTTCTGCACCGCGCTCGCTTCTGAGCCAGCGGTAGCTGGAAACTCCAGCAATCAAAAACGCTACTGTCAGACCTGAAGCCAGCATCATGTGCGTGAAGCGGTAGGGCAGTGAAGGGTTAAAAATGACCTCCATCCAGCTTGTGACATGCGCCTTGCCGTCAATCATCTCAAACCCGGCGGGCGTGTGCATCCACGAATTGAGGACCAGAATCCAGAATGCCGACAGCGTGGTGCCACCCGCCACCAGCAAGGTGGCAATCGTATGCGTGCGCTCGCTCACACGCTCGCGGCCAAACAGCATCACGCCCAGCATGGTGGCTTCTAAAAAGAAGGCGGTCATCACTTCATAGGCCAGCAGCGGCCCGGCGATGTTGCCGACTTTCTCCATGTACCCCGGCCAGTTGGTGCCAAACTGAAAGCTCATGGTGATGCCGCTGACCACACCGAGTGCAAAGGTCAGCGCAAAAATCTTGACCCAGAACTGGTAGGCGTCCATCCAGTGTTGCTGGCCTGTTTTGACAAATCGCAATTTGAAAAACAGCAGCACCCAGCCGAGCGAAATGCTGATCGTCGGGAACAGGATGTGAAAGGTGATGTTGGCCGCAAACTGGATGCGGGCTAGCAGCAAGGCGTCGAGGTTTTCCATGTTTTAAGTTGGTGGCTCAGGTTAGCTTTGTGGGGGTTCGGTGGTTTCAGTCAATTTTGGTGTGGCAGTCTTCAAACCCAAACTCACCGCCACCTTGTCTTTTGTTTCCAAGAGTTTGGCGACTTTGGCGCCCATCTTCATCAAACTTGCCAACGTCGCAGAGTCCATTTTTTGCACATCTGCCAGCCAGCCAGTCATCAGCTCGATCAGGTCATGCATTTGCGCCATGCGCGCCTGGGCATGCACGTCGTCACCCGTCACGCCCCCCTCCATCAGCGCCTCGCGCAGCATCGACAACGTGGGGTCAATCTCGCGCTTGCGGCGCTCTTCAGCCAGCGTTCTGAAAATCGCCCACACGTCTTCAGGTGCAGAGAAGTATTCGCGCCTGTCATTGGGCAAGTGCTGCAGGCGCACCAGATTCCATGACTGCAGCTCTTTGAGCCCCATGCTGACGTTGGAGCGCGAAAAGGCCAACGCATCACCTATCTCGTCAGCGTTCAGCGCCTTGGGGGACACATAAAGCAGCGCATAAATCTGCCCCACGGTACGGTTGATGCCCCAGCGGCTGCCCATTTCACCAAAGTGAAGGACAAAACGCTGGGTGAGGGGGGCTAGGTTCATCTCTGTTTTCTCAATTTTCAGTAATTTCTGAAATTATAGGAAGTTTGGGATTTCTTTGCTGATGGGGTGGTTTGAAGGGTTTTTGGGCTGGTTTTGACTGTGTTTATGGGTCTTTTGGGGCTCTAGGCCAATAAATTAGGGCGCAAGCAGCTACTAAATTTATAGCGTATTATGCCCTCACGTGGCAGCCAGAACAGGTTGGACGAGGAGAAGCAGAATCCGGATTCATTCCCCACCCCGTCCTGGCTGGGCTTGAAAAAGCTGGAGGAGACGGATTAAAAAATCTAGGAAAGGTCTGCATAAGTCAGCCTTCTGACCTGCACAAACGTTAATTGCCGATGAAACAAAAAAGCTTCGCCACCAACGGATTCGAGTTGATTAGCAAGAGAACGCGCAAGCGCGAATTTCTC
>JBILXX010000088.1:0-14364 GCA_044378095.1 Polaromonas sp. | reverse complement strand
GTAGCTTGGCTGAAATTTGCGGCTGTGCCGATTTGCCGCTGACAGCGGACTTGGTTGTAGTGCGGGGCATGTAACTCCTTTGGGGGAATGGTATGCCTCAAACACAAAATTTCTGACAGGCTCGCTGCCGTAGCCCAAGACGCGAACCTGACGTTTTTTATCTCATCTGCAAACGCGCAAATTTGTTCGTTGCCGCCCGCCTGACGAAGAACACCACCAGTCCCGCAAACACCCAGATAACTGATTCCCTTTGCCTTGTAATCGGAGTCCGTCATCTGCGACTCAGTGATTACTTTATGGAATTGCCCCTCAAAGTTGGACTCCACGTAAATGCTTGTGAGCCATCCCAGGATAGGCACCACGAATAGCAACAGCAGCAGTATCCCAACTCGTTTGGCGCGATTAACAATTGTTTCGTTCATTTTTGTTCCTCTTTTGTCATATTCGGTGTTTATGTTATCGCGGAGATCCCTATTGATCCGGCCTGATGATGTCTTAATTTCCATTCGGGTTGAGCCTGTCGAAACCCTTCGACAAGCTAAGGGCGAACAGTTCATAGTTCACGAGGCCGGATCAACAGTAGAGGGGACGGAGCCAGGTCGCACTCTAAGGCGCTGCGGCGGTCGGCAAGCTGCTCAAGCTGGCCGTGATGGCCGCGACCCGGGCTGCATGTACCCGCTCACCAATCTTTTTGCCGTCCAGCCCTTCGGCTTGCGCCGCCTCGGCAATCACGCTGGTCACGACCGATTGCGCAGCCTGGAGCATGTCAAGAAGCCGTTGGCGCTGGGGGTAGGCCGCATCCTGCAAGCCCAGCCGCCCGCGCGCATCACACTCGCAGGCCAGCAGCACATCGGCAAAACGCTGCGGCTTGCGAAACGCATCACAGCGCTCCAGCAGTCTTACCAGAGCCGCCGCGCCAAACTCGGCACTGCGGTGAATGTTGCCGTGTTCCATGGCAACAACGTCTGCCAGTTCACGGCAATCAACGGGCACACGCAGGCGTTCGCAAACGGCTTTTGATAACTTTGCGCTGCGCAATTCGTGGCCGATATGTTTGGGTAAAACGTCTAGAGGCGTCGTCCCCTTGCCCAGGTCATGCATCAGGCAGGCAAATCGCACGGGCAGTGGCGCGTCAAGCCGCGCCGCCATGTCGAGCACCATCATCAAGTGGATGCCAGTATCAATCTCGGGGTGATAGTCAGCGCGCTGTGGCACCCCCCACAACCTGCTGACCTCTGGCAGCAGGCGCTCAAGCGCGCCACATTCACGCAACACCTCAAACATGCGGGATGGTTTGGCCTGCATGAGTCCACGCGACAGCTCTTGCCACACCCGCTCGGCCACCAGGGCATCGGCTTCACCGTGCGTCACCATGTCTTTCATGAGCTGCATGGTCTCGGGCGCAACGCTGAAGTCAGCAAAGCGCGCTGCAAAACGCGCCACCCGCAAAATGCGCACCGGGTCTTCGCGAAAGGCATCGGTCACGTGGCGCAATACTTTGGCCGCAATGTCAGCCTGGCCACCATAAGGGTCTATCAAATGGGACGGATTTTGGTCAATTTCAGTGCCAAATCGCTCTGTAGACCAATCAATCAGGGCGCAAGCAGCTATTGAATTAATCGTCAAATCGCGCCGAGCCAGGTCTTGCTCGAGCGTTACTTCGGGTGCTGCATAGACCTCAAAGCCGTGGTAGCCACGCGCGGTTTTACGCTCCGTACGAGCCAGGGCGTATTCTTCTTTGGTTGTGGGGTGCAGGAAAACCGGAAAGTCTTTGCCGACAGGCAAATAGCCCAAAGCCACCAGTTCTTCAGGCGTGCCGCCCACCACCACCCAGTCGCGGTCTTGCACCGGCAAGCCCAAAAGCATGTCCCTGACTGCACCACCGACCATGAAAATTTCCATGGTCACAAGTTTACAGAGCTTGCGCGCTAGCGATGCAAGCGGTGTGGCTCTTCAAAATCCCGAAAGTCGTTCTCGGCCAGCGCGTCGGTCACCCAGGCCTTCACGCCAGGCATGGCGCAAAGCTGCTCGATATAGGCAGTGATGTGGGGTTGCACGGGCAGGGCGTAGGTTTTCAGGCGCATGGCCACAGGTGCAAAGTAAGCGTCTGCGATGGTGAATGCTCCGAACAGCATCGGGCCACCATGCGTATTCAAAAGTTCGCTCCACATGCCCAAGATGCGCGCCACGTCGGCTCGCACGGCGGGTTTGTCGCGCCAGATCAACTGGCCAACATCTGGAAAGCTGGCTTCAATATTCATCGGACAGGCAGAACGCAGCGCGCCAAAGCCGCTGTGCATTTCAGCGCAAATGCTGCGCGCTCTGGCTCGGGCTTTTGTATCTTGCGGCCAAAGGTTTTTAGCTGGATATTTTTCAGCCAGATATTCAGCAATTGCCAGCGTGTCCCACACCACCAGGCCCTCGTCGTCCAGCACCGGCACCTTGCCAACCGGCGTGATGCCAGACATCGTCTTGCTGAACTGCGAATCCGCATCAAACGAGTCAAATCGCACCATGACTTCTTCAAATGCAATGTTCGCCTGCTTGAGCAGTACCCATGGCCGCATGGACCATGACGAGTAGTTTTTATTGCCGATGTAGAGTTTGAGCATGAGGGCTTTCCTGGTAAGAGCCAGATGCTAGCGCAGCTTGTCAAGCCGATTGATGCAAAAAATCAGTGCAATTGATGCGGCTCTAAAACCTGCCTGCAGTTCTGCGTTTGGCCGTCAGCCCGCTGCGCAGGCCTTGTGCACCCAGGTAAAACGGCACGATAGCACTGAGTGCGGAGGGTGTGATGCCTAAAGCCTGCAACCCCGCCAGTTTGCCGCCAGAGATGTTGTCAACCTTCATCGCGTCCAGGTTGTCACGGCTCATGATGGGCTCGCCGGGCGCGAGTTCCATCAACGCCGCCTGAATGCGCGCCAGCCCGTCGGGCAGGCCTATCACGGGCTTGTCATGTCCGCTGTATTGCCCCGCCAGTTGCACCAGTTGCTTGAGGGTAAAAACCTCGGGCCCACAAGCCTCAAAGGTTTTGCCAATGGTAGTGTTGTCTTCAATGCATTTGACCAGTGCGCTGGCCACGTCTTCGACCCACACCGGTTGAAACCTGGCTGTGCTGCCCGCCAGCGGAATGAACGGAAAGACCTTTTGCAGCGACGCAAAGGTGTTTAAAAACTTGTCTTCAGCGCCAAAAATCACGCTGGGCCGCAGCACGCTCACGTCAAGCCCCGAGCTCGTCAACACCGCTTCACCTCGCGCCTTGCTGCGCTGGTACATCGATGGTGCCTTCAAGTCGGCGCCAAGTGAGCTGACATGCACAATGCGGCGCTGGCCAGCTGCGTGACAGGCATTGACAAGGGTTTGCGGCAATTGAACGTGGGCTTTGTCAAACGCGTCCTCAGTGCCATGCAATATGGCCACCAGATTCACCACCGCATCATGCCCAGCCAAAAGCGGCGTGAGTGTCGCCTTGTCATGGGCCGAGCCTTCAAGCACATCGACCATGGGCAGCATTTGCAGGTGTCTGGCATTGACTCGCCGCCTGGTCAGCACCGTGGCACGGTAGTCGCCACCCGCCAGCTTTTCACACAAGTGCCGACCCACAAAACCAGTGCCACCGAGGATGAGGATTTTTTTCATAAGGTCTAATTTAACGGATTTGGCAGAAAGTTGCCTGAAAAAGGGTGTTTTTAGGTATGTTTTAGGGCTCCAGGCCAATCAATACGGGCGCAGGAAGCTCCTATTTTCATAGCAATTAACCATCAAGGCAAAGTCTTGTCCGTCTCCGGTTGACCCGCATCACGCGGCCCGACCGTGCCCATGCGGGCTTTCAGCGACTGCGGTTGCCCGGTCAGTATGGCCGCGTAGCTGGTGGTGTTGCTCAGTACCTTTTTCACATAGTCGCGGGTTTCGCTGAACGGAATGCTTTCGGCCCAGATGGCGGCGTCTACTGTTGGGCTGCCTGACTGGCCGCGCCAGGTTCTTGGCCGGCCAGGGCCGGCGTTGTAGGCGGCTGCGGCCATTGGCATGGAGCCTGCCACGTCGTCGAGCACCATTTTCAAATAGCCTGTGCCAATGGCAATGTTGGTGTCGCGGTCAGTGATCATGTCAGCGGTAAAACCTGTCATGCCGATGCGGCGTGCGGTTTCGCGTGCGGTGGCGGGCATGACCTGCATCAGGCCGGATGCGCCCACGCCGGATCTGGCGTCCATGATGAAGCGGCTTTCCTGCCTTATCAGCCCGTACACATAGGCCGGGTCGAGGTTGATGCTTTGTGCGCGTTTGACGACGGCATCCTTGAACGGCATCGGGAAGCGCTGCTCCAGATCAATCAAGGCTTTGGTGCGCTCGCTGGTGTTGATGCAGCGGTCCCAGATCTGTTTGTCGCAGGCAAATTGGGCGGCAGCGATCAGCTCGCGGTCGGTCATGCCGCCGGGCTTGGCCAGGTTGGTGCTGTAGTTCCATTCGCGCACGCCCTCTGGCCGCAGGCCAATGGCGATGGCGTAAGCGGCGCGGTTCAACCCGGCGTTCAGGCGGGCGGCTTCTTTTTCTTCCACGCTGATGGGTGCGGGTTTGGCGGGTACCGTTATTTTTTGGCCCAGTTCTTCAAGCGCCATTTGCTCGTAAAAACCGCGTACCGAGGCGATCGACTGAAAAAGTGCAAGCGCCTCGGGGTTGCCGGGTTGCGTTGTGGCCATCAGGGCGCGCGCCTTCCAGTAAACCCAGGTCGGGTCGGCTTTGCCGGCGTCGCTCATGGCGTTGGTGGCGCTGAGAACGTCGCGCCAGCGGGGTTGTGCGCCTGCCCGCAAAGCTGCACGTACCTTCCAGCCCAGCATGTCGTCGGTCAGATCGGTGTCTTTGCTGACCTTGCCGAAGTACGCCAGCGCCGTGCTGGCAGGAATCACGCCCAACCGCGTGGCGGTCTGTTTGGCAATCAAACCCCAGACCCAGTTGCGTTCTTCACTGTTGAGCTGGTTGCCCCACTTGGCCTCCATCATGGCGGCGGCGCTTTCAGCCCCCGACTGATCGGCGCTGGCCATGCGGGCCAACGCCAGCGTGATGAGCTCTTTACGCGTGCTTCGGATGGCTATATTTTTGTCGGTCAGGAATCGCGCCGGGCTGTCAATCAGCTCGGCCATCATGCCCGACGACTCAGGGGAGACGATCGCCACTGCATCGCGCGCCGCGCGCGGGCGATTGCCTTCCAGCGCCAGGCGTGCCTTTTGCCACACGTCCAGTGGCGTCAGATTCTTGGTGCCCACCAGCCGCTCGGCAGCGGCGCGGCAACCGTCATCGGCATCACGCTGGGCGTACCAGTTTCTGCGCACGTCATCGGCCAGTTTCACATCCGCTGCCGGGTTCTTCAGATGTTCGACCAGCAACGCATAACAACGCACTTCACGGTCGTCGTTCATGCGGTAGTTGGGGTGTTCAGCGGCAAACGCCGCCCAGTCGCGCCGCTGGCCCAGCAGCAGCAGCCAGTCGTTGCGCAGGCGGTCTTCCTGGTAGGTGCCGGGGTAGCGGGCATAAAAGTCTTGCACTTCCTGAGCTGATACGTCTGACAAGCGGGCTTTCAGTTCCCAATACGCGGCATAGGGCTCCAGCGCATGGCCTTTGGCTTGCGGCAGCAGGGTGCTGAGTTTTTTACGATCGCCACGTTTGAAAGCCTGGTTCATCTCGATGATGACGTTGTCGCCAGTCGCGCTTTGGGCGACGGCTGCGGGGCATAAAAATGCCGCGATGAGGGTACTGAAAAGAAATTTGTATAGCATCAGGACATTATGGACAAAATTTATACCCGCAAAGCCCTGATTGAAGAACGCCTGAACCTGCCTGACCGCCTGCAGCGTGCCGACATGCTCCAGCGGGTCATGCGCATCTGGCTGTTTGGTCGTACCGACGAGGTGATTGGCGCCTATTGGCCCATCAAGGGCGAATTTGACCCACTTCCCGCGCTGCACCGCTGGAAGGAGGACGGCGAGCTGCTTGATGAGCCCCAGCCGCGCCGCATTGGCCTGCCAGTGGTTGATAAAGTGAACAAAACACTGACTTTTCACGCCTGGTACCCCGGCTGCCCGATGGAAGAAGATGCCTACGGCATCCCCAAGCCCAAAGACACCGAGGTGATTGTGCCGACGCTGCTGTTTGTTCCCTGCGTGGGCTACGGGCCAGGCGGCTTCAGGCTGGGCTACGGCGGCGGGTTTTATGACCGCACGCTGGCGGCGCTGCTACCCAAGCCGTTTACTGTCGGCTTGGGATATACGAATGGTTACTTGCCGGACATGGAGCCCGAGCCGCACGATGTGCCGCTGGATGCTTTGCTCAATGACAACGGGGTGGTTTGGCCAACCTAATCCAGGTTATCCACGGTATCCGCATCCGGCACATCGCCAATCGCTTCGCGCGTCAGCAGCGCTTGCGCCTTGAGCCATTCGCAAAATGCGGAAACCTCAGGTCGGGCTTCGTTGCGTGGGCCAACGATCAGCCAGTAGGCCAGCGGCGAGTCGATCCGCATGTTGGGCAGCGGCTCGATCAAATCGCCTGAGGCCAGGCTGTCGGCCACCAGCGGCATGCGGGCCAGCGCTATGCCTTGGCCGGTCAGAGCGGCCTGCGCGATCTGATGCGCGTAGTTAAAGTACAGCCAGCGTTTGGGGGCAAACTTTTTCAAACCCTGCGCTTCAAACCAGCGCTGCCAGGTCAGCCATTCCATGTGCTGGGTGCGGTGGGCGTCGCTGGCTTCTACCAGCGCATGCTGTGCCAAATCCAATGGCTTTTTGATGCGCGTGCCACTTTTGATCAGCCATGGGCTGGCTACCGGCGTGAGCTGCTCGCCAAACAACCGCACGGCGTGGCTGGGCACGTGGCCGGGCGCGCTGTAGCGCAGGGCCAGGTCAACGTCTGTGGTTTCCATGTCCACAGTTGCGTCGGTGGCATCGATGCGGATGTCGATGTCGGGATGTGCGCGCTGAAACATTTCCAGCCGGGGAATCAGCCACATCGACGCAAAAGAAGCCCAGGTGCTGATGGCCACACTTTTACGCCCAGCGCTTTGCCGGATGATGCGTACCGCGCTGTCGATGCGCTCCAGTGATGGCACGGCAGCGCGCAGCAGTTGCGCGCCAGCGCTGGTCAGCTCGACAGCCCGCGTATGGCGTAAAAAAAGGCCCACGCCCACGTCTTCTTCCAGTGCCTGGATTTGCCGGCTGATGGCCGACTGCGTGAGTGCCAGTTCTTCAGCCGCAGCCCGAAAATTCAGGTGCCGGGCCACCGCTTCAAAGGCACGCAGCTGGCCTGCAGCAATGGGTCGCGAGCGGATATGGGCGTGGTTGTTGAGCATGACGGTAAAAATCAGATTGATGCGTTTTAAGAATCAATAGCGTAGCGCAATTTCATTGGACTGAAAAGCCTGATGGCGTGATCATTCAGCTGTGCCCAATATTTGACTGGCCCATTCTGAAAGACCGCCATGAACATCCTGAACAATCTCGCCACCGCCGAATCATCCAGCCTGATCTGCTCGCAGCAAGCAACTTCGCGCACGGCTGCCCAGTCCGTTGGCTGCTTCAAGATGAATGCTGGCTGCGCCATGAGCCTGGCCCCACGTGCCTCGGGTGAGTTGCGGATTGCGCATGGGCAGGTGTGGGTCACTTTTGGCAATGCGGCAAACGACATCACAGCTCTGGCTGGCGACCATTTTCTGGGCCCTGGTGACAAGCTGCGGCTGATGCCCGGCCAGCATGTGGTGATGCAAGGCCATGAAAACACTGTCAATGGGTCGGTGTACTTCAGCTGGGAGCCCGATGCCGCCGTGAACCGCGCCACATTGTCCCGATCGGCACTGCGCACGCGCCTTCCGGTCCGTCAGCCGCTGCGTGACCTGGGTCTGGCGCTGCATCTTGCAGGTCATGCGCTAGGCAGACTGGTCCAGGGGTTGGCCGCAGGCCTGGTCGGCGCGGTTGTTTCGCGCCGCAGTCCGGCAACATGCATGAATCACCATTAACCAGCCGTGATGAACTGTCTGTTACGGATGACGCTTAGGTAACATCGGGGCAACCATAAGGAAGCCCCATGTCCAAAGCCTTCGCCTCCCAAGCCGACCTGGAAGATAAAAAAATTACCTTCGAGCAGCTCAGCGCCCATTGCTGGGCCTACACCGCCGAGGGTGACCCCAACTCTGGCGTGATCATTGGTGACAAATTCATCATGGTCAGTGATGCCACCGCCACACCCGCCATGGCGCAAGAACTGATTGCCCGTATCCGAACCGTCAGTAGCAAGCCCATCAAATACGTGCTGCTGACCCACTACCACGCGGTACGCGTGCTGGGGGCGAGCGCCTATCTTGCTGAAGGCGCTACAGAAGTCATCGCTAGCCAGGGCACGTATGAATTGATCGTGGAGCGCGGCGCACAAGACATGCAAAGCGAGATGGAGCGCTTCCCGCGCCTCTTTCGCAATTCTGAAAGCGTGCCCGGCCTGACCTGGCCGACGATGGTGATTGGCGGCGGCAACCCAACCCAAGGAGAAGTGCCCGGAAAATTGACGTTTGATTTAGGGGGCGTCAAAGTGCAGGTTTGGCACCCAGGCCCAGGCCATACGCGCGGCGACACGATTGCCTGGGTAGAAGAAGAAAAAGTTTTGTTTTCAGGCGATTTGGTGGAGTACGAAGCGGGCGTGTACACCGGCGACGCCCAGCTTGAAGAATGGCCCGCCACGCTGGAGGTGCTGCGCGCCCTGAAGGCCGAGGCTATCGTGCCCGGACGCGGCGAGGCAATGAAGGGCGCGTCAGAAGTCAACAAGGCGCTTGATTACACCAAGCGCTGGGTAGAGACGCTGTTCAAAGCAGGTAAAGAAGCCGCCGCTGAAGGCATGGATTTAAAAGCCGCGATGGCGCACACCCGCAAAACCATGGACCCGATTTTTGGCCATGTGTTTATTTATGAGCACTGCCTGCCGTTTGATGTGAGCCGGGCTTATGACGAAGCCAGTGGCATCAAAAACCCGCGCATCTGGACAGCTGAGCGCGACAAAGAGATGTGGAACGCGCTTCAGGCCTGACCTGGCAAAAGACCAGCAACTACTTTTGCGCAAGCAGTGTTTTGAAATCCTGCTCGTAAGCAGCCAGAACACTGACCGCTTTTTTACGCTGCTCTGGCGTGGTGGTATTGTGCAGCTCGGCAAAACTGGTGCAACTGTCTTGAGTTAACTGTTCGGCGTAGTCGCGGTAAGCCTTGTCTGGCGAATTCACAGATCGAGCCAATAACCCGCGCATGTCAGCTCGACTTGCTTCAAGCGGTGTTGGGCTGGCGATCATTTTTGTCAGCGTTTGCAGAGTGTCTTTTTGGCGGCGCTGGCGCTCGGCATAGTTTTGCGATGCCTTGAAGCTGGATGTTTCAAGCTGCTGTGCAATCAACGCTCGCTGGCTTTCACTGATGCTGCCGTAGAGCATTTCGCTGCGTTTGATGGCTCTTTTTTGCCGCTTTTCTGCTACCTCGCTGGCGCTGCCCTCCAGGAAGTCTTCACGCCATGTGGCGTTGCTTTTGGCAAACTTACGCGCCATGAGCTCGAGCTGGTTTTGCGTCAGCAACGCAACCACGGTTGCCGCTGCGGGCTCTGCCCGGTCTGACATGCGCTGTACCTTTTGCCGCACCTGAGAAAACACCTCGCAGGCTTGGTTGGCCGTCAGGTTTTGAGGGAGTTTTTGCTGTACTTTTTGCAACAATTCAATGTAGGCTGGCAGCTGGCTTTGCCTGTGCCAGGCCTGAAAGCTGGACAATTCAGCTTTGACCTGGGCGGCCTGCGTGTCATTGAAGTCGATGAAACCGCTCAAATACAGGTAAGCCAAAGTCGGTGCCTGGTTGTAAGCCACCTTGACAGTGCTGCAAGCCTGCAACGCCAGTGCAAACACCAGCACGCTGATAATTCTGGCCAACCTTGATAAATTTACAGGAAATGTCATGACCGCTCTCGCTAATAAAACGTCGGGTAACCCTATCGATGTTGTCATCATGGCCGCTGGCAAGGGCACACGAATGAAAAGCGCCTTGCCCAAAGTATTGCACCGCTTGGGCGGCACCGCTCTGCTGGGCCATGTGGTTGACTGCGCAGCGCAGTTATCAGCACGCCGAGCCGTCATTATTACAGGTCATGGTGCTATCGAAGTAGAAGCTGCTTGCGCCCGTTTTCAGGGCGCTACAGGCACTTTTAATGCTCAATTGGACATGCAATTTGCGCGCCAGGAGCCGCAGCTGGGCACGGGCCACGCGGTGCAGCAGGCTGTGCCGTTGCTGGCCGATGATGGGGTCACACTGGTGCTGTCAGGTGATGTGCCGCTGACCCAAGTAGCCACTTTGCAGTCCCTGATTGACCAGTGTGATGGCCAGCGTCTGGCATTGCTCACTCTCAGCATGCCTGACCCAACAGGCTATGGGCGGATTGTTCGCGCGGGGTCTGAATCGACTGCACAAGTTCGCGCCATCGTCGAGCACAAAGATGCCAGCGAAACCGAGCGAAAAATCACTGAAATCTACAGCGGCATCATGGCCGTGCCCACCGCCCTGCTGCGCCAGTGGCTGGCGCGGCTGGACAACAAAAACGCCCAAAACGAGTATTACCTGACCGACATCGTGAAGTTTGCAGTGGCTGACGGGGTAGCTGTGGTGGCGCACCAGATCCTTGACGCCGCCCAGGTTGCAGGGGTCAACAGCCCGGTACAACTGGCCGAGCTGGAGCGGGTTTACCAAAGCCGACGCGCTAACGCGTTGATGGAGCAAGGCGTGCGACTGGCTGACCCTGACCGCTTTGACGTGCGAGGCACATTGACTTGCGGCCAGGACGTGGAGATTGACGTGAACTGTGTGTTTGAAGGCGCTGTGACATTGGGCAACGGCGTGCGAGTGGGCGCTAACTGCGTCATTGCCAACTGCACCATCTCCGCCAACGCTGTGATTCACCCCTTCACCCATATCGACGGCGAAAAGCTGGGCGTTACGGTCGGTGAGGGCGCACTGGTCGGGCCGTTTGCCCGCCTGCGGCCAGGCGCGCAATTGGGCGCTGAGGTACATATTGGCAATTTTGTCGAGGTTAAAAACGCCAGCCTGGCCAAAGGCGCCAAGGCTAACCACCTGGCCTACCTGGGCGACGCCACGGTTGGTGAGCGCGTCAACTACGGCGCAGGCAGCATCACCGCCAACTACGACGGCGCCAACAAGCACCGCACGGTGATTGGCGACGACGTTCATATTGGCAGCAACTGCGTGCTGGTGGCCCCCATCACGATAGGTGCGGGCGGCACAGTCGGCGGCGGCACGACGCTGTCCAAAAGCACCGAACCGGGTGGCCTGCACGTTGCGCGGGCCAAGCAGATCAGCCTGCCGAGCTGGAAGCGGCCTCTGAAGACTCAAAAATAACGCTATTTATTCAGGAGCTGCTTGCGCCCGTATTTATTGGCTTAGGAGCACTTTAGGCTGATATTTTGAGCGTTTTACACTGAAAAACGCCTTCACATTGCGCACGTTCGCATCGCCCGTGAAAAGCCGCTGGCTGAGTAGCAGGTAAGCCGGCATGTCGGTCACATGCACGATCAATACAAAGTCTGGCCCGGGTGAGGTGCGGTAGCACTGCTGCACCGCGGAGTCTTCAATCACCCGATTTTCGAAAATGCTCAGGTGTTCATCGCCCTGGCGGTCAAGTGTGATTTCAACAATGGCGGTCAGCCCGTAGCCCGTGATGTGCGCCAGTTTGTCGGGGCTGAGAATGGCCACCTCGCGTTCGATCAGCCCCGCATCGCGCAGGCGCTTGACGCGGCGCAAGCAGGTGGGCGGGGAGATATGGGCCCGTTCTGCCAGCGCCTGATTGCTCAGCGTTGCGTCTGACTGCATCATGTCGAGCAGCTGAATGTCTGTCCTGTCGATGCTTAATTGTTCCATTTAATAACTATAAATGAAATAAAAACACAGATTCTAAGTTTTCAGAAATAATATTACAAAATCAATCGAAAAATCAGCGAAATTAAAAACGTAAAACCAGTAGCATCGAGCCACTTAAGTTGAAGGAGTTGGTTTATGTGCGGCATTGTTGCAGCGGTATCAAGCCGCAATATCGTCCCGGTTCTGGTGCAGGGTTTGCAGCGGCTGGAATACCGGGGCTATGACTCCTGCGGCGTAGCGGTGTATGCAGATGGCCTCAAACGTGCCCGCAGCACATCGCGCGTGGCTGAACTGCAAGAACAAGTCACCACTGAAAAACTTGAAGGCACCACCGGTATCGCCCACACGCGCTGGGCCACGCACGGCGCACCGGCCATTCACAACGCGCATCCGCACTTCAGCCACGGCACGGGCGTGGCGACCAAGCCCGGCACTAAAAGCGAAGGCGCTACTGGCAAGCCAGCGCGCGTGGCGCTGGTCCACAACGGCATCATTGAAAACCACGAAGAACTGCGCTCCGCACTGCAAGCCAAAGGCTACGTGTTTGACAGCCAGACCGACACCGAAGTCATCGTGCACCTGGTCGAAAGCCTGTACGACGGTGATTTGTTTGAAGCACTCAAAAGCGCGGTCGGCCAGTTACATGGCGCCTATGCGATAGCTGCTTTCTGCAAAGATGAGCCGCACCGGGTGGTTGGCGCACGGGCAGGGTCACCGCTGATTCTGGGTGTCGGCAAAGCCGATCAGGAAAACTTTCTTGCCAGCGACGCGATGGCGCTGGCAGGCGTGACGGACCAGATCGTGTACCTTGAAGAAGGCGACTTGATTGACATACAGCTTGGCAAATACTGGATATTGGACAAGGCGCAAAAAGCTGTTCAGCGCGAGGTCAAAACCGTCGTCGCCCACAGCGGCGCGGCTGAGCTGGGCCCTTACCGCCACTACATGCAAAAAGAAATTTTTGAGCAGCCCAGCGCCATTGCCAACACGCTCGAAGGCGTGGAGGGCATCACGCCTGAACTGTTTGGCGACGGTGCTTACAGCGTCTTCAAAGACATTGACTCGGTGTTGATCCTGGCCTGCGGCACCAGCTACTACAGCGGCTGCACTGCCAAGTATTGGCTGGAAGAAATTGCGGGCATCTCATGCCAGGTTGAAGTGGCCAGCGAATACCGCTACCGCACCAGCGTACCCAGTCCGCGCACGCTGGTGGTCACCATCACCCAAAGCGGCGAGACAGCAGACACCCTGGCAGCACTGCGCCACGCGCAATCGCTGGGCATGACGCAAACATTGACCATCTGCAACATGGCCACATCGGCCATGGTGCGTGAATGCAAGCTGGCTTACGTCACACGTGCCGGGGTCGAGATTGGCGTGGCATCCACCAAAGCCTTTACCGCGCAATTGGCAGGCCTGTTTTTACTGACGCTGGCCCTGGCCCAAAGCAAAGGCCGTTTAAGCGATGCAGACGAAGCTGCACATGTCAAAGCCATGCGCCACCTGCCGGTAGCCTTGGCTGCAGTGCTGGCGCTGGAGCCGCAAGTCATCGCCTGGGCTGAAGACTTTGCGAAGATGGAGAACGCCTTGTTCTTGGGCCGTGGCCTGCACTACCCGATAGCGCTGGAAGGCGCTCTCAAGCTCAAAGAAATCAGCTACATCCACGCCGAAGCCTACCCCGCAGGCGAGCTAAAACACGGCCCGCTGGCACTGGTGACCAGCGCCATGCCCGTGGTGGCCGTGGCACCCAATGACAGCTTGCTGGAAAAGCTTAAAAGTAATCTGCAAGAAGTCCGCGCACGCGGCGGCGTGCTGTACGTGCTGGCAGACGCAGGCACAAAACTGGTCAGCAGCGAAGGCCTGCACGTTATTCGCATGCCCGAGCACTACGGCCCGCTAAGCCCCATGCTGCATGTGGTGCCGCTGCAATTGCTGGCATATCACACGGCTTGCGCAAGAGGGACGGATGTGGACAAACCACGTAATCTTGCAAAAAGTGTGACTGTTGAATAGCAGTCATTGCGCAAAAAGTGATTTTCTGAGCAATTGAAGTGGTGAACACCGCTCCAGCATTCATGCTGGGTTTGCAAGGCATTGGGTTTTGGAGACGCATTTTTAAAGTCGTAAACAGACACGCAGATCGCTATCTTTGAACGGCTGGAATGGGCATGAGTTGTCTCTGGTCAATAACCGGTAACTGGCTGTTGATTTCCATCCAATCCTGATCCTAGAGGTCAATTTCATCTGAAAATCAACACACTGGGGTCAAAATCAAGCTCACAGCTATTTACAACGGTTTTTATCATTTCTTCGAGGGACTTGCAGAATTAAAAATCAGCAAACACCCAAACTCGCTTAGCGCTTAAATTTTAAGCACTTTTAGCTTGGCTTGGCACTGGCTCAGGGTTAGCGCATCAATTCCCCCTCGCTTCTCGCA
>JBILXX010000087.1:0-14393 GCA_044378095.1 Polaromonas sp. | reverse complement strand
TGCGAGAAGCGAGGGGGAATTGATGCGCTAACCCTGAGCCAGTGCCAAGCCAAGCTAAAAGTGCTTAAAATTTAAGCGCTAAGCGAGTTTGGGTGTTTGCTGATTTTTAATTCTGCAAGTCCCTCAGATGGCTGATAATTACCCAAACGTCACCGAGTTTTTATCTGAAATCAATTAACTTAACCGAATAAAAAATTAGCCATGGTTCAAGATGAATCTGAAATAGACCGGATTGACCTGAAAATTCTGAATGTTCTGCAAATCGACGGGCGCATCAGCAATTTGAAATTGGCAGAAAGTGTGGCCCTGTCACCCACCGCCGTACTGGCACGTGTGCAGCGCTTGAGCCGGGACGGCTATATTTTGGGCTACGAGGCTCGGCTGAACCCCCTCAAACTCGGTGTCGGCATGATGGTCTTCGTCGAGGTGCTGCTGGACCGCACCACGCCCAATGTGTTTGACGCCTTCAAGGCGGCGGTGCAGGTGTACCCCGAAATCATGGAATGCCACATGGTGGCCGGCGGCTTTGACTACCTGCTCAAAACCCGCATGCTGGACATGGCCGCCTACCGCCACTTTGCCGGCACAGCCCTGTGGCAGTTGCCCGGCGTACGTGAAACGCGCACCTATGCCGTGATGGAAGAGGTCAAAAGCTCCACGCGGCTGAATTTGGGGTTATAGACCGTGCTTTCTAGTATCAAATTGGCTTTTTGGCCAATGGATACCAGCGTAAGCAGCTCCTGATTCAATAGCGCGTGATTGTCTTTACGTATTGGCAGCTTCCACTTCACTGTGCGCTTTGGCAAAAGCCAGAATCACCTCGCGGATGATTTTGCGTTGTGGCGCTGGCAGCTTCAGGAAAGCGTCAAAGGTTTCGCGTTCCAGGTAGCCAACGCCGTCGTACCAGCGTTTTTGCTTTTGCTGAACTGACTTTCTCACCGCTTCCCCGTACCGCAGAACCTCTGGCTCGGTTTTAAGGATATCGGCCAACACCAGTAATTTGTCGTGCGCCGGAATAGCTTCGCCGCGCAACCAGCGCGATACAGCCTGGAAAGTAACTGAGCGTCCCCAGTAATTGGTATTGAATTGATTGAGCAGTACCGATGCGCGCGGCGCTAGTCCGGCAGCGTGCATCGCGTCTTTAAGCCGTTGGGCAAATTCAAGTTTGGTTTCCATACCCCGAAAACTAAATTTCGGTGGCCAAATTATTAAACTTCGTGTTGTACTATTGATTCAATATTTTGTTTAACTTTTGGTTGAATTCCGTTTAAGGGTCTGATTTCCAGAGACTTAGGCCGAAACCCACGTCTCAATGCCCAAATCCCTGCTCGAACAACTCCCCGAAATCGTGGCCAATGGCCGCAAAGAGGCTGAAAAAATCCTAGAGGGCATTGAAAACCGCCATCGCGTGACACTGCAAACCCGTGAAGTGGTGCTGCCCGCCAAAGATTCAGCAGCGCAGGACTGGGTGACCGCGCAAAACCGTGCAGTACAGCGCGAGGTATTTGCACCCGGACAGGTCAGCCTGATTACCAGCCCGCAACCGATGCTGGGCGACTCCAACGTTCGTCCTGAGCCTGTCGAAGGACTCCCTTGGGCCAATCGCCTGATTTACGGCGACAACCTGCTGGCCATGGCTGCCCTGCTGGCGGGGGATGAAAGCACACCCAGCTTGCGCGGAAAAGTCGATTTGATCTACATCGACCCGCCGTTCGACAGCAAGGCCGACTACCGCACCAAGGTCAACCTGCCCGGTGTGGAGCTGGAGCAAAAGCCCACGGTGATTGAGCAGTTTGCGTATTCCGATACGTGGAGCGATGGCACAGCGTCGTACCTCGCCATGATCACGCCGCGCCTGATCCTGATGCGGGAGCTGCTGGCGGACACCGGCTCCATCTACGTTCATCTGGATTGGCATGTCGGGCATTACGTGAAGTTGGTTTTGGATGAGGTATTTGGGAAAGGGAATTTCAGAAACGAAGTGGTGTGGCATTACCGTCGATGGACGGCAGGTAGCAACCGTTATCAGGCCATGCATGACAACATTTTTTTCTATTCCAAGGGTGAGAACTACCGATTCGGCTCTACGTCGGTGGACGCGACGGAAAGTCAGCAAGCAGTCATTGCTAAGGGGTACAACGTTAACGTCGTGGATTCGAAGGACGGAAAAATTCGGCAGCTTTTGGTTTACGACCGAGAGAAGGTCGATGCCCTCATCCATCAGGGAAAAATTGATACGTCGAAATACGGTCGAATTGTCTACATAGATGCCAAGGACACAATCGCGCCCGATGTATGGACGGATATTCAGTTCCTTCACTCGCAAGCGCTGGAGCGGACGGATTACGCCACGCAGAAGCCGAGCAAATTGCTTGAGCGCATTTTGGAAGTCTCTTGTCCCAAGGGCGGCATCGTCGCAGACTTCAACGGCGGCTCAGGCACCACAGCCGCCGTCGCCGAAAAACTGGGCCGCCGCTGGATCACCACCGACCTAGGCAAGCCCGCCTGCATGATCATGCGCAAGCGCCTGATCGACCTGGAGGCCAGGCCCTTCCTGTACCAAGCCATTGGCGACTACCAGGTAGAAGCCGCCAAGGCAACGCTGGGACGCGACTTTCGGATCGGCGATTTGTCGCAAATCGTGCTCTCACTGTTTGGTGCGCTGCCACTGCCGCCTGACGTGAACCCACAGCGCAACCTGGGGCAAATTGCAGGCATCGCACTTGGCGCTAACCGCGGCAGCAAGACGCTGGTGTTGGCTGATTCACCGAACAAGCTCACGGGCGCGGCCACGCTTAAAAAAGCCATTGCCCAACGCGACAGCCTGATGGGCGGCTGGGACAGGGTGGTGGTACTCGGCTGGAACTTTGAGCCTTCGATTGGTGAAACCATCACCGCGCTGAACGATTCGCGGCTTGAGGTGCTGGTGATTCCGCCAGACTTGATGGACAGGCTGAAGAAAAAAGGCGGGCTGGACAAGCTGCGGGGGCAGGTGCGGTTTTCGTCGCTGCAGTACTTGACGATTTACCCCGTGGAGCGCAAAGCGGACGGTGAGCTGGAAACTCTGACCGTCAAACTGAAAAACTACGTTTTGCTGTCGCCCGAGGCCATCAACCTTGACGACGCCAATCGGCAAAAGCTGCAGGCGGTGATCAACAAAGAGCCGCTGGCACTGATTGAATACTGGGCCGTTGACCCGGACTACGACGGCAAGGTGTTCAGGTCTGTCTGGCAAGACTACCGGGGCAACACGGCCAATGATGCTGACGAGCTGCGGGTGGTGACGCAAGCGGTGGTGACGACGCCGCACAAGGCTGGCCCGCGCAAGGTGTGTGTGCGGGTGGTGGACGTGTTTGGGTTTGAGGCTGAAGTCGTCAGCACGGTGAGTGCCATATGAGCGACAAACCAAGCGAGCAACTCGCCCTGTCAGCCGGTCTGACAGCCAAAACCAATCAACTCTGCCTGGGTTTGGAATCAGGCACGGCAGACATTCTGGAATTGGTCACGCCCACCACGGCTGAACTGTTGACTTGGTGGTTTGGTGAAGACATGGTTTTATCCCGCAGGGGTTTGAACTTTCATGCGGGACAAAAGCAGGCGATTTTGAACGCCATCGTGGCGCATGAAGTTTTGGGCAAAGACCACGCCACCTGGTCATTGCTTGACCTGTACAAGGCGACGGCTCCTGATGCGCTGCTGACGGGTACACGGCCGAACGAAGTGGCGCAGGCTAAACACATGCACCCGAAGTATTGCTTCAAAATGGCAACGGGTACGGGCAAAACCTGGGTGCTGCAGGCGTTGATGATCTGGCAACTGCTCAACAAATCGGCAGCGCTTGCGGTGGGCATAGACGACGCACGTTTTACGCGGCAGTTCATGGTGGTAGCGCCGGGGCTGATTGTTTATGAGCGCTTGCTGGATGCGTTTTGCGGCAAGCTTGTTGAAGGTGGTAATGGTTCGCGCAACTTCAACACTTCAGACGTCTTTCAGTTTGCAGACCTGTTTATTCCTGAAGCCTACCGCGACGCGGTGTTTGCCTTTGTACGCGGCAACGTGTGCAACAAAAACGAGATAGGCCTGAAAGCCACGGGCAACGGCATGATTGCCGTCACCAACTGGCACTTGCTAACCGAGGGCGATCTACCGGAAGACCTAGACATTGAAACCATTGAAGCCCCCGGCGCGCCACTGGAGCCGCAGCATGTGATTGAAGCCGTGCTGCCGCTGATGCCAGGCCGTGCCACGGGTAATAGCCTTGACGTGCTGGACAGGCGCTATGCGCGCGGCAACGTGCTGGAGTTTTTGGCGGGGCTGCCAGAGCTGATGGTGTTCAATGACGAGGCACACCATATTCATGAGTTCAAACGCGAAGGCGAAACAACTGAGGTTGAATGGCAAAAAAGCCTGAGCCGGATTGCAGAAACCAAGGGGCGGCGGTTTGTACAGGTTGACTTTTCAGCCACGCCTTACAACGACGTGGGCTCGGGGAAAAACAAACGCAAGCTGTACTTTCCGCACATCATCACTGACTTTGACTTGAAAAGCGCCATGCGCGCCGGGCTGGTCAAATCACTGGTGCTGGACAGGCGCAAAGAAATTGGTGCGCTGCTACTGGAATTTAAAGCCGAACGTGACGATAACGGTAACCCGGTGTTGAGCGAAGGCCAGCGCGTGATGCTGCGCGCCGGTTTGAAAAAGCTGCGCAAGCTGGAAGCAGACTTTGCCGCGCTGGACAGCACGCGCCACCCCAAGATGCTGGTGGTGTGCGAGGACACGACGGTGTCGCCACTGGTAGCCACTTTTTTACAGGACGAAGGGTTGACGGAGGGCGATGTGATGACCATCGACTCGGGCAAAAAGGCTGAGCTGAGCGAGAAGGAATGGAATGAAAAGCGGGAGCAGCTTTTCAGCGTTGACCGCCATGCCAGCCCGCGCGTGATTGTCAGCGTGCTGATGCTGCGCGAAGGCTTTGACGTGAACAACATTTGCGTCATCGTGCCGCTGCGGGCATCGGGTGCCCAGATATTGCTGGAGCAAACCATTGGGCGCGGCCTGCGGCTGATGTGGCGGGACGACGAATACACCGATCTCAAACGCGAGAACCGCGAACGTATCAACGCTGGACAGGAGCCAGGCAGTCTGATTGACGTGCTGTCTATCGTTGAGCATCCGGCGTTTCAATCGTTTTACGATGATTTGATCAAGGAAGGGCTGGCTGGCGAGGTTACCGACGATATGGATGACACGAGCGCGGCGGGCGATGTGATTGCTGCCGAGCTACGTGACGGCTATGAGGCGTTTGACTTTGGCATTCCCTTTATCTTGCAAGAAGCCGACGAAATACGTGACCATCAGGCGTTTGACATAGCGCTGCTTCCCGCTTTTACGGCCATGACACCCGCGCAGTTAGGTGCGCTGCTGGGCAAGGGTGACACCTTCATTTCGCAAGACCTGCAAAGCGCCACGCTGTTTGGCGACTACCGGGTAGACGGTGCGGTGATGAATGTAGGTGGCTACAACGAATATTTGGCACGCCTGACGCGGCGTATCAGTCAGGCGCTGAGTTCTGACCTGCCAAAGGGCAACAAGGTGGCGACGCATTTGGCCAAACCTTACTTGCAGGTGAATACGGCAGAACTGACCGGCTGGCTGGACGACTACATCTGGACGCAGCTGTTTGATGCAGCTTTTAACCCGATGGGTGACGACAACGGCACAGAAAACTGGCGTTTGTTGCTGCTCCAACCCGTGGTGGACCACATCACCAAGGTTTTTGCGGTAGCGCTGCTTGATTCAGAGCAGAAACATGTGACGGGACAGACCGAGGTGCATTTGCGCATGTTGTCAGAAGTGCCTAAGCTGATGATGCGCGAAAGCCATTCAATAGAGGTGTCGAAATGCATTTACACCCGGCTGAGCTGGCCTGCGCACAGCGGCGGCTTGGAGCGCGCTTTTATCCATTGGGCACAGGCCGACACACACACGCTGGCTTTTTGCAAAATCAGTGAGAACCGCCACACGTTTGCCCGGCTGCGCTACGTGAAAGACGATGGTTTGCCAGCGTTTTATTCACCTGACTTTATGGTGCGCACCGAAGGGGCGCTGTATTTGGTAGAAACCAAGGCCCAGCAACAAACGATTCACCCGAATGTGCAGCGCAAGTTAAGGGCGGCAACCGCGTGGTGCAGCCGAATCAACGACCTGCCTGCAGACCAACGCGGAGGCTTGCCATGGCACTACGTGCTGCTGGCTGAGCCTGTGCTGCTGGAATGGAAAGCCAAAGGCGCGCGATTGGCAGAACTACTGGACTTTGCACGGCTAAGGCCGCTGGCTAATGCGACTGCTCAAGGCCTATTGATCTGAAAAGTCCTGTTGAAAATCGGAATAACCAATTGGCCCATCAAACAAGCCTGTAGTCCAATGAGTGAGGTTGCAAGTTTACTCAACCTGGAAGAAGCAGATGACAGCTTACAAGCCCTGGGAAGACCCTATAAGCACTTGTTCTTTCAGCTTCAATGGCATTGACCTCTTGGGTAACAGCGCGACACGGCAGTTTGACGACGCGCCTTGGGTGCTGCCAACAAGATCAGCAAAAACAACGGTGGTCATAGCGCGGGGTAAAAGTGATGAAGTGCTTCTATATAGCAGTGGTCTGGCAGTGGCTTCAGGAAAGATTTCAGGCAAAGGTTCAGGCAAAAGCATCCCAGAGCAATTTGCAGCCGGTTAAAAACATGCCGCCGTACAACAGCCGGTAAAACAGCACCGGGCTGACACGCCGCGCAAACCGCACGCCTACCCACACGCCGATGGGTGCCAGCGGCAGCAGCACCAGCGACGTGGCCATGTTGCGCACGTCCAGCAAGCCCAGCCAGGCATACGGGCCCCATTTGGACAGATTGATCACAAAAAACAGGAACGCCATGGTCGCGGTGAATTTGATCGGAGACAGGCGCAGCGGAATCACATAGGCGCTGATGGGGGGGCCGCCTGCATGGGCAATAAAGCTGGTAAAGCCGGTGGTGATGGTGAGGATGGCACCCAGCCACCTTGGCGGTGGCGGGCTGTCTGGCTTGGGCGGGAAAAGCAGGCGCTGCGCCAAAAACAGCAGGGTAAAAGCTCCCACCAGACCAGCCACCACTTTGGCATCCAGCAATTTAAACAGCACCGCGCCCAACACCGTGCCCAACAGTGCAAAAGGGATCAAAAACTTCAGCAGCGATTTGTCAAAGTCCTTGCGGAAAACCGCAATACCCAGCAAGTCCATCACCAGCAGCACAGGCATCAAAACCGCAGCAGCTTGCGGAACGGTCACGGCCAGCGCCATCAGCGGGACAGCCAGCGAGCCAAAGCCTGCGCCAAAACCGCTTTTGCTGATGCCCAGCATCAGCACCGCGGGGATGGCGACCACGTAAAAAAACGGGTCAGTGATGAGAGGGAAATTCAACGACGTGCTTACAGAACCGTGCAGGCCTGCTCAAACGACAAACGCGGGTTGCGGTCAAACAGCAGGCTGTCGTCACCATAGCCAAGGTTGATCAAAAAGTTGGTTTGAAACCGTTCGTCCGGGAAGAATTCGGCATTGACCTGGGCCAGGTCAACGCCGCTCATGGGCCCGCAGTCCAGACCCACAGCACGGGCAGCCATCATGAAGTAAGCCGCACCCAGCGTCCCGTTGCGCGTGGCAGTGGCCTGGGCCATGGGCAAGTTGGCTTCAAACATTTCTTTGGCGCCAGCACCATGCCAGACCAGGGGCATGTGCTCGTAAAACCGGGTGTCGGTGGCCACAATCACGGTGACCGGGGCGGTCTTTGTTTTGTCCACATTGCCAGCCATCAAAGCCGGCAGCAGACGGGCGCGCGACTCAGCGCTGTTCAAAAAAACATAGCGGGTAGGCTGAGCGTTCATCGACGTTGCGCCCATTTTGGCGATGTCATACACCTGCTCAAGCAAGGCAAGTGGCACAGGCTGGTCGGTAAAGCCGTTGGCGGTGCGGGCTTTGAAAAAGAGCTGGTCAAGACTGGCTTGTGCAATCGGGTGTTTGATGGTCATGTTTTGCTTCAAAAGTTAGGAAAAAATGGGTTAAAACGCTGGTATTTGGCCTAAAAAATACATCAAATACGCCATTTAACCAATAAATACCGGCGCAATCAGCTATTAAATATATAGCAATTAAACCCGCTCCAGCACCAGCGCTATACCCTGCCCCACGCCAATGCACATGGTGCAAAGGGCGTAGCGGCCACCTGCCCTGTGCAACTGATTCACAGCCGTGGTGGCCAGGCGCGCGCCTGATGCGCCCAGCGGGTGGCCCAGCGCGATGGCGCCGCCATTGGGATTGACGCGCGGGTCATCGTCTTGCAAGCCCAGCAGTCGCAGCACGGCCAGACCTTGGGCAGCGAAGGCTTCGTTCAGTTCAATCACGTCCATCTGCGCCAGCGTCAATCCCGTCAGTGCCAGCACCTTTTGGGTGGCGGGAGCTGGGCCAATGCCCATTATGCGAGGCGCGACGCCAGCAGTCGCCATGCCGACGATGCGGGCGCGCGGGGTCAAGCCATTTTTGGCGGCGCTTGCCTCGTCGGCAAGCAGCAAGGCGCAGGCACCGTCGTTGACGCCCGATGCATTGCCTGCCGTGACGCTGCCATCAGGCCGAACCGCGCCTTTGAGTTTGGCGAGCGCTTCCAGGCTGGTTTCACGCGGGTGCTCGTCTTTGCTGACAACCACAGCATCGCCCTTCTTTTGGGGGATGGTCACTGGCGTGATCTCTGCATCAAAGTAACCCGACTTTTGCGCTGCAACGGCTTTGAGCTGGCTGGCCAAGGCCATCTTGTCCTGGTCTTCACGGCTGATATTGAACTCGGCTGCCACGTTTTCAGCAGTCTCGGGCATGGCGTCCACGCCGTACTTTTCTTTCATCAGTTTGTTGACAAAGCGCCAGCCAATGGTGGTGTCGTACATTTGAGCGGCACGGCTGAAAGCGCTCTCTGCCTTGCCCATCACAAAGGGGGCCCGGCTCATGCTTTCAACACCGCCAGCAATCATCATGGCAGCTTCACCCGCCTTGATGGCGCGCGCTGCTGTACCAATCGCATCCAGACCTGAGCCGCACAGCCGGTTAATCGTCGCGCCGGGCAACTCCATTGGCAAACCAGCCAGCAGCGTTGCCATATGCGCAACATTGCGGTTGTCTTCTCCTGCCTGATTGACGCAGCCATAAATCACGTCGGTCACGGCCAGCCAATCGACATTCGGGTTGCGCACCATCAATGCTTTGAGCGGTATTGCGCCCAGGTCGTCAGTACGCACCGAGCTGAGTGCGCCGCCGTACCGGCCAAAGGGGGTGCGAATGGCGTCGCAGATAAAAGCGTGGTTCATAGGCATTTCCAAAAAACTGCTTGCTTGTCAAGCGTCAGTAGAAATAATAGCCCACACGGTGCAAAAACACGGCGGGTAGCCGATCAAGTCATTCAGGGCTTGCGAAATCCCATCACCAGTACAACCGCGCCCAGAGCCAGTGCGCCCAGACTGAGCCATTGCGGAATGTTGACAGACCCCCTTTCTTGAACCTTGAGTTCAATGGGACCAATCTTGGCGGTGGTGGTGTCTTTGGTAAAACTGAAGCCACCTGTGAAAAAGCCCGCCAGACCGATAACGATCAAGACAATGCCTGTGATTTTTGCTGCGTTCATGGGGATCTCCTCGCCGGTTAGAGTTTGCACTGAGCGCCGCCTGATCCCGGAGACAAACAACGCTCTGACGACTCTACCGGCATGCCGCGGACTTGTCTGTAGGACACCGCCGGGGGCTTTGCACAAGCTGGCCAGGGATTACTGTGTAGCGCGATAATTGGAGTTGGCGGATGCCTTTAGAAATTCATTTTTTCGGGATGAAGTGCAAGGCGCCCGGAGCACAGCACACCGGAATGCACTTGTGTGCATGAGGATGGAGGGCACCGCCGAATGCCACGCGTTCGCAGACGCTCTGTGCCGCAATTCGCCCGAAAAATGAATTTATAGAGGTATCCGAGTGTTTACGCCATCACAAGCCGACGTCCGCCGATTTTTTTGCTCGGTGCATGCCAAAACCCAATCAGGCCAGCCGCTGGAAGCTCTTGAAACAATAGCAAGCCAGTGGATTGCCGAGCATCCTGAATACCATGCCGACTTTGCCGATGTCGATGCGGCACTGGGGAAAATGTATGACGTCGAAGGCGGCAAGACCAACCCGTTCTTGCATCTGTCAATGCATCTGTCGATCAGCGAACAATGTTCGATTGACCAGCCACGCGGGATTCGGCAGGCGGTTGAGCTGCTGACGGCAAGGCGTGATTCACTGCACGATGCGCATCACGAGGCCATGGACTGCCTGGGCCAGATGGTGTGGGAAAGCCAGCGTGCTAGCAGGCCACCAGATGGTGCGGCCTACATTGACTGCGTGCAGCGCCGGGCAACACAGGACTAGCCTCGTTTTTCAGGCATAAAAAAACCGCTGAATCAGCGGTTTTCTAATTTGTTATTTTGAAGTGCGAAACACGCTTTGCGGGACAGTTTTCAGGTCCCCCTCAAGTGAGGACAAATAATTCGCCATCAGTTTCAATTCCGCATTGGTGTACTGCTTGGCCATGCCCGCCATGATGGCGTTGTTGCGACCCACAACGGCGTTTTTGTCAACCTTGTAAGACTTCAAGGCAACAAGCAAATAGTCGGCATGCTGGCCACCCAGTTTGGGGTAAGACGGGTCAATGGGCTTGCTGTAGTTGGCACCGTGGCAAGACGAGCAGTTGGCCTTGGCCAGAAGAGCCTTGACCTGAGCATTTGGCTCTTTGGATGGCTGTTCCGCCAAAGGTTTTGCATCTTTAGCAACGCCGCTGGCGCTGTAGTACGCGGCCAAGTCAGCGATGTCCTGCTCTGAAAGCGTTTCAGCGATACCGCGCATGCTGGGGTGCTTGCGCTCTCCCTTTTTGTAGGCGTTGAGTGAGGACACGATGTATTTTTCTGCCTGACCAGAAATCATGGGCACTTTATGAATCTCAGGAAAGCTGGCCTGGTAGCCCTTGATGCTGTGGCAACCAGAGCACATGGCGTTCTTGCTTTCGCCCGCTTTGACATCGCCTTTGACGTCCTGTGCAAAGGCGGCAACCGTCACAAAAGAGACAGTGAGAACGGAAATTTTGATAAACAGCTTGATCATTTTGCGCGCACAATTGGATGAGAATTCAGGTTGACACAGTTGTCTTTGTCAGCCTCGGATTATATCTGTCCAACCGGCTGAGCTGGCGCTGTTAATTTGCAAGTCCAGACCTTGGCGTTTTTCCATCCACACTTTGTCTCTCAAACTGACTCACACATGAAATTTCAAGGCTCCAAGAACTACGTCGCCACCCAAGACCTGATGCTGGCCGTGAACGCTGCCGCTACGCTTAAAAAGCCCTTGCTGGTCAAAGGTGAGCCCGGTACTGGCAAAACCATGCTGGCCGAAGAAGTGGCTGAGGCCATGGGCATGCCCCTGCTGCAATGGCACATCAAATCCACCACCAAAGCCCAGCAGGGCTTGTATGAATATGACGCTGTCTCGCGCCTGCGGGACTCACAGTTGTCAACGATTGACGGCGGGGAGAAGGTCAAAGACATCCACAACTACATCGTCAAGGGTGTGCTGTGGCAGGCCTTCACGTCTGAAACACCTGTGGCGCTGCTGATTGATGAGATTGACAAGGCCGACATTGAGTTCCCTAACGATTTGCTGCGCGAAATCGACCGCATGGAGTTTTATGTGTACGAGACCCGGGAACTGATCAAGGCCAAGCACCGCCCGCTGGTTTTCATCACGTCGAACAATGAAAAAGAGCTGCCAGATGCGTTTTTGCGCCGCTGCTTTTTTCACTACATCAAGTTCCCCGACGCCGACACGATGCGGCAAATCGTCGATGTGCATTTCCCCGGCTTGAAAAAAGAGCTGCTAGCCGCCGCGATGAAAACTTTTTACGACGTGCGCAACTTGCCCGGTTTGAAGAAAAAACCATCAACCAGCGAACTGCTGGACTGGCTCAAGCTGCTGGTGGCTGAAGACATTTCGCTCGACGCCCTGCAAAGCAAAGACGACAAGGTCAGCGTGCCGCCACTGGTGGGTGCGCTGCTTAAAAATGAGCAGGACGTAACACTGTTTGAAAAGCTTGTGTTCATGCAGCGCAACAACCGATAAGCCACCCGTAAAAATCATGAATTCAAAAGTATTGTTGATGGACGGCCTGGCCGACGCTGTAGGTTTTGTCGGTGGCTCGCTGCTAGCCTTCTGGATAGGCCGATTGCTTGGTTTTGATATTTTTGATGCTGGCTACAGCAACAGCACCATTTTTGGCATTGTGCTGGTGGGCATAGGCGGCGGTTTGGGGTTGCAGATGGCGCGCCGCGTGCGAGTTGCCCAGCGAGCCCGTCAGGCCAAAGCCGATGACATGGGAAATTGACCATGGCTTTTGTTGAGCCTGTCGTGCTTGAATCGCGCAACGTGCGTTTGCTGCCTTTGAGCCTGACGCATGAAAATGGCATTCGCGCTGCGGCCCGCGACGGGCAATTGTGGAAGTTGCGCGTGACGTCGGTGCCTGCGCCCGAAGAAGCGCTGGCTTACATCCAGACAGCGCTGCAAACCGATAACCGTTTGGCCTTTGCAGTGACCGACGCGACCAGCGGCGAAGTGCTGGGCTCCACCAGTTACCACGACATTTTGCCCGCCGTCAAACGGTTAGAGATTGGCTACACCTGGTACGCCGCACGCTGCCAGCGCACGCATGTCAACAGCACCTGCAAGCTGTTGCTGATGACGCACGCCTTTGAATCGCTGGGCTGCCATGTGGTCGGCTGGCGCACTGACAACTTCAACTTTGCATCCCAAGCTGCCATTGAGCGGCTGGGCGCGCAGAAAGACGGCGTGATCAGAGGCCACTTCATGCGCCGCGACGGCACCATTCGCGACACCGTGATGTACAGCATGCGCTCCGGGGAATGGCCCGAGGCCAAGGCGCAACTGCTGTATAGCCTGAACAAAACACGCACCTGACAACTGATTGACCTTTCGCCATGCTGATTGATTTTTTCTACACCCTGCGTTCAGCCAAACTGCCGGTATCCGTCAAGGAATACCTGATGCTGCTCGAAGCCTTGCAGGCAGGCGTGGTGGGGCCGAATAGCGGAGCGCTGGATGATGACGATGGCGAAATCAGCGAGGGCGCGTACAAAATCGACGACTTCTATTTTTTGAGCCGTACCATCCTCGTCAAAGACGAAAAGCACTACGACAAGTTTGACCGCGCCTTTGCAAGCTACTTCAAAGGTGTGGAGATGGTGGCCGACTTCACCAAAGACATTCCGCTCGAATGGCTGCGCAAAAACCTGGAACTGGAACTGAGCCCTGAAGACAAGGCAAAAATAGAGAAAATGGGCTGGGACGAGCTGATGGAAACGTTAAAGAAACGTTTTGAAGAGCAAAAAGAACGCCACGAGGGCGGCAGCAAAATGATTGGCACGGGCGGCACATCGCCTTTCGGCGCGAATGGCTACAACCCGCAAGGCATTCGCATCGGGCAAGAGAAAAGCCGCAACAAAAGCGCCGTCAAAGTGTGGGACCAGCGCACCTACAAAGACTACGACGACACGCAAGAACTTGGCACGCGCAACATCAAAGTGGCGCTGCGCCGCCTGCGCAAGTTTGCGCGGCTGGGCAACGTAGAAGAACTCGACTTGCCCGACACCATCCATTCAACCGCCGCGAATGCGGGCTGGCTCGACATCAAGATGATCCCGGAGCGGCACAACAATGTGAAGGTGCTGCTGCTGATGGACGTGGGCGGCACGATGGACGAGCACATTGGCAGGGTTGAAGAAATGTTTTCAGCGGTTAAAACCGAGTTCAAACACCTGGAGTTTTATTACTTTCACAACTGCGTGTACGACTTTATGTGGAAGAACAACCGCCGCCGCTTCAGTGAAAAGTTTGCCACCTGGGACATCATTCGCAAGTACAACAAAGACTACAAACTGATCTTTGTGGGCGACGCGACCATGAGCCCGTATGAGATTTTGCAACCCGGCGGCAGCGTGGAATACAACAACGAAGAAGCCGGCGCCGAATGGATGCAGCGCCTGACCAACGCCTTTCCCAAATTCGCCTGGATCAACCCCGAACCCCAAGGCGTGTGGCAATACCGCCAGTCCATCAGCGTGATGCAGCAGCTCGTCAACCAGCGCATGTACCCGCTGACGATCAAGGGGCTGGAAGAGGCCATGAAGTGTCAGCAGTAAATAGAACTGTCCGGTTTTAGAGCAAATAGATTGTCCGCTTTTTCTATTTTGTTTGCGATGACTGCAAAGCTGCGTAGGGCGTAGCCCGAAGCGGCTTTG
>JBILXX010000012.1:0-49498 GCA_044378095.1 Polaromonas sp. | reverse complement strand
ATGTAGCGGGCCCGGCTTATGGGGGTGTCTTGCATCCCTTCTCCATAAACCGGACAGATTACTTGCTAAAAACCGGACAAATCATTTACTGCTGACATTGCAGTGCAGACTAACTTGTACCCAAGTTACGTCGTAACTAAAATCTGAATTTCTAGAAGTGCCCTTAAATCCTACGCATCTATATTGTGGCGCAGCCGTGTCCGAATTTGGGAAACCCATAAAAAAAGCACCCGAAGGTGCTTTTTCATGGAACAGTCGCCTCGGTCAATCTTCCACAAAGGCCTGTTCTCGTTTGTTTTTGACAGCAGGTAGCAGCACGATAACCAGCAT
This sequence comes from Polaromonas sp., assembly GCA_044378095.1. Classification (GTDB taxonomy): domain Bacteria; phylum Pseudomonadota; class Gammaproteobacteria; order Burkholderiales; family Burkholderiaceae_C; genus Polaromonas. The sequence continues at coordinate 49,168 of JBILXX010000012.1, read as the reverse complement.
CAGCAAGCCCGCTGCCAGCAGGCCAGCAGACAGCGGCCGAGTAACAAACACGCTCCAGTCACCACGCGACAACAGCAGCGCACGGCGCAGGTTTTCTTCCATCATCGGCCCCAAAATAAAGCCCAGCAGCAAAGGCGCTGGCTCGCAGCCGAGTTTGACAAACAGGTAGCCGATGACACCAAAAATGCCCACGGTCCAGATGTCAAAGTTGTTGTTGTTGGTTGAATAAACGCCAATGGCACAGAACAGCACAATCGATGGAAACAGGTAGCGATACGGCACAGTCAGCAATTTGATCCACATGCCAATCAGTGGCAGGTTCAAAATAATCAGCATGGCGTTGCCAATCCACATGGAGGCGATCAGACCCCAAAACAGTTCCGGGTTGCTGGTCATGACCTGCGGGCCAGGCTGGATGTTGTGAATCGTCATGGCCCCAACCATCAACGCCATCACGGCGTTGGGCGGAATGCCGAGCGTGAGCAGCGGAATAAAGGAGGTTTGAGCGCCTGCGTTATTGGCTGACTCAGGGCCTGCCACACCACGAATATTGCCTTGACCGAAGGGGACTTCGCCCGGCTTCATTTTGATTTTCTTTTCCAGGGCATAAGCGGCAAAAGCCGCCAGCAAGGCGCCGCCGCCAGGCAAAATACCCAGCATGGAACCCAGGGCCGTACCGCGCAACATGGCCGGAGCCATGTTCTTGAAGTCTTCCTTGGTGGGCATCAGGCCGGTCACTTTGGCGGTGAATACTTCACGGTCGTCCGAAGGCGTTGCCAGATTGCTGATGATCTCGCCATAACCAAACACGCCCATGGCAATCACCACAAAACCAATACCGTCGGTCAGTTCCGGAATGTCAAAACTGAAGCGGGCCACGCCCGAGTTCACGTCCGTACCGACCAGGCCCAGCAACAGGCCCAGCACAATCATGGAAATGGCTTTGAGCAAGGAGCCAGACGCCAGCACCACAGCGCCGATCAGGCCCAGCACCATCAGCGCAAAGTATTCGGCAGGCCCGAATTTGAAGGCCAACTCGGTCAATGGCGGTGCGAACGCAGCCAAAATCAGCGTACCCACGCAACCGGCGAAAAACGAGCCCATGCCAGCTGCCGCAAGTGCCGGTCCCGCTCGGCCTTTTCGTGCCATCTGGTAGCCGTCAATACAGGTCACGACCGACGATGATTCGCCAGGCAAATTGACCAAAATCGCAGTGGTGGAGCCGCCGTACTGAGCGCCGTAATAAATACCCGCCAGCATGATGAGCGCCGACACAGGCGGCAGCGCATAGGTCGCAGGCAGCAGCATGGCAATGGTGGCCACCGGGCCAATGCCGGGCAGCACACCAATCAATGTGCCCAGCAGGCAACCGACAAAAGCGTAAACCAGGTTGATGGGCGTAAACGCCACACCAAAGCCCAGCGAAAGATTTGCAATCAGATCCATTTTTTATTCCTTGATGGCTTTATTTGTGATGGCTGGTCATTAACGTGTGAAGAAAGCTGGCCACACAGGGAACTGCAGCTTGAGAACCACCACAAACGCGATGTAACTGCCGATGGCCAGAATCGTCGCCAGGAGGAAGGTGTTTTTGACTTTCCAGCCAGGTTCGGCCATGCTGGCAATAAACGTCAGCGCGTAAATACCCACAATCATGCCCATCGCAGGTAGCTTGATGCTGGGCAAACCGGCCAGCAAGACACCAAAAGACAGGTTGGCCAGAATGATGAAAATCAGTGGTTTCCAGGCCCAAGAGCCGATTTTTTCGCCGCCGGCGGTTTCAACCACCAGCGACTTGAAGGTGATGACGGAGCCGAGGACGGCCAGCAGCACGCCGAGCATCAGGGGAAAGTAACCCGGGCCCATGCGCGCGCCAGTGCCCACGCTGTACTTGGTGGCGCCCCACGCAAACGCTGCACCGACGCTCATGAACATGAGGCCGGAGAAAAAGTCTTTTTGACTCTTGATATTCACAACTGCTCTCCTCAATAGATGAATCGAATGGCGCGATTGTGCATATGTTTTCCTTGGGCTGCTATGTGGCTTTCACCTATAGGCCGTTTCGGCACGGTCAAACCCAGGCGTTAGGCCAACGGCGGCGTCGTGGCCAATATTTCCTCGATCGTGGTCAGACCCTCGGCCACCTTGAGCGCACCGGCCAGGCGCAGCGGCCGCATGCCGTCCGTCACGGCTTGGCGGCGCAGGGCATCCATGCCGGGCTCTTGGGACACTTTTTCCTTGAAGCCATCCGTCACTGTCAACAGCTCATACAGACCCAAACGGCCTTTGAAGCCCGTCAGCCGGCAGTCGACACAACCCACAGGCTTAAACGGCCGGTAGCCACCATTGAGCTGCCACGGCTTGACGAGTTCCGTCAGCGCTTCGTGCGGCGCGCTATCGTCTTTTTCACGGCAATTGCTGCACAGCGTGCGCACCAGGCGCTGAGCCAACACACCCAGCAGTGTGGCGTTGATGAGGTAGGCAGGCACGCCCAGCTCCATCAGCCGCGACACAGCCGATGGCGCGTCGTTGGTGTGCAGGGTGCTGAAGACCAGGTGCCCCGTCAATGCAGCCTGCACGGCCATCTCTGCGGTTTGCAAGTCACGGATTTCGCCCACCATGATGATGTCCGGGTCTTGCCGCATCAGGGCGCGCAGGCCTTGCGGGAAGTCAAAGTCAAGGTGCGGTTGTACCTGCGTCTGGTTAAACGACGGCTCAATCATCTCGATCGGGTCTTCAACCGTGCTGACGTTGACCGCCTCGGTGGCCAAGCGTTTGAGCGTTGAATACAGCGTGGTGGTTTTGCCGGAGCCGGTTGGCCCGGTCACCAGAATAATGCCGTGTGGCCGCTGTACCAGGGCCTCCCAGCGTTTGGCGTCATGGTCGGCAAAGCCCAGCGCGTCCAGGTCCTTGGCGGTGGAGTCCGGGTCAAAAATACGCATCACCATTTTCTCGCCAAACGCGGTGGGCAGTGTGGACAGACGCATTTCAATCTCGTCGCCACGCGGGTTGCGGGTCTTGATACGGCCATCTTGCGGGCGGCGCTTTTCAACCACGTCCATCCGGCCCAGCAGCTTGATGCGTGCCGTCATGGCGTTGTGCACCGCCATTGGCAACTGGTAGACCAGATGCAGCACACCGTCGATGCGAAAGCGGATCACGCCCTGCTCGCGGCGCGGCTCCAGATGAATGTCGCTGGCCCGCTGGTCAAAGGCGTATTGCCACAGCCAGTCCACCACCTGCACCACACCCTGGTCGTTGGCATCGAGTGGCTTGTTGGTTTTGTTGAGCTCCACCAGTTGTTCAAAGCTGGTGCCGCCTGCATTGCCGCCCGATTTGATCGCCGCCTTGACCGACTTGGCCAGCGAGAAAAACTCAGCCGTGTACTTGGTGATGTCCAGCGGGTTGGACACCACCAGGCACACCCTGCGCTTGGCCTGACGCTCGACTTCGCTGACCCAGTCGGTGATGAAGGGCTCGGACGTGGCAACCACCACTTCAGTGGGCGTGACCTGTACTGGCAGCACCTTGTGGCGCTCGGCGTAGATGGCGGACATGCTGTCAGCCACCTTGCCCACATCGACCTTGAGCGGGTCAATCCGCAGGTAGTTCAGCTTGGCCCTGCCAGCCAGCCACTGGGTCATGGTTTCAATGTCCAGTGGTTTTCCGTCGGACACACGGGTCATGCTGACGCTGGCTAACCGAATCAGCGGTGCCTGAGCGCTTTGCACCTGCGAGCAGCGGGCGATGGTGCGGGCGGCCTCGGTGGCGCTGATGATGCCGTCTTCACTCAGCCACTCAACCAGCGTGCGCCAGTCGAGCGGGCCGATGTGTGGCGTTTTGGCTGGTTTACGCGGGGCGGTGGTGGGGGGGACAGCGCTCATGGTTTGGACTTTAACGCATCCCACCTTGTCTATGGCTTAAACGACCGGTTTAAAAAGCCGCAGCCACTTTTTGGCAGGCAAGCCCCAGCGCGACTCAATCTCTGCCGCACGCAGCAGCAAATCAGCCCTCTCAGGCCTTGTCGGCTCACGCTGCGCCAGCACCACGGTGTTGCCCTCCTTGGTCGGCCTGAAAGCCCAGACCGCCTGAGGGCCGAACGCTTCGGCAATTTTGGCCAGTGACTGCTCATAACTGGCGTTGCGTCCAAACAGGTTAACGGTCATCACACCGTCTTCTTTGAGCAACTGGTAGCAGTGACCGTAAAACTCGGCGCTGTCCAGCACTGGGGCAGCCGCCTCGTGGTCATACAGGTCTACATACAGCAAATCAACCGATTCAAGATGCTGCGGTTTTTGAATCTCCAACGCGGCATCGGCTTCAATCACTCTCAAGCGTTTGTCGTCTTTGGGCAACTTGAACCAGGTACGGCACGCAGCGACGACTTGCGGGTTGATTTCAATCGCCGTCGTCGTCATGCGCAGCTTTTTGTAGCAGAACTTGGTCAAGGTGGCAGCCCCCAGCCCCAGTTGCAGGGCGTGCAGCTTGGGGACCGAAAGCGGCTCAAAAAACAGCAGCCCCGCCATCATGCGCTGCACGTATTCAAGTTCAATCTCAAACGGCTCGTCCATCAGCATCGAGCCCTGCACCCACAGCGTGCCAAGGTGCAGGTAACGCACATCGCCGTAGTCTGAAAAGTTGACTTCAGGCAGTAGCCGGGCTTTGGGGGTGGTTTTTTTGTCGGTCAAAATGTGCCTGATACGCTATAAAAAAAGAAGCTGCTTGCGCCTGTATTCATTGGGCTAGAGCACCAAAACATACCTAAAAACGGGCAAAAACTGCTCAAAATCAGCGGTTTTCAAGCAAAACAGCCAGTTTGGGCAAGGCTTGCAGTGCGTTGACTGTGGTGGCTTGGGCCAATTCTATGAGCGGTATGCCGCGCAACGTTGCCACCTGCTGGGCAATGCGCGGCAGCTCGGCGGGCTGGTTGCGGCCTTGGGGCTTGCCAAGCGCCCGCTCGCCAGAGGTCGTGTACAGCCAGTGCGGGGGGATGTCGGGTGAATCGGTTTCCATCACCAGAGCATCTAACGGCAAGTCAGTCGCCAACCGCCGCAGTTGCAAAGCGGTGTCAAAAGTAACGGCACCGCCAAAGCCGAGCTTGAAGCCGAGCTTGATGAATTCATCGGCTTGCTGCTGGCTGCCGTTGAAGGCGTGAGCAATGCCGCGCCAGCCGCCAGCGGGTTGCACGCCTCGCAAATGCTTGCGCAGCCTGTCAGCCGAGCGGCGCACATGCAGGATGACCGGCAGTTTGTGCTTTTTGGCCAGCTTGAGCTGTTCGCGGTAAAAAAACTCTTGCCGCTCTCGCATGACCGGCGTCATCAGCTCGGGGACAAAAAAATCAAGGCCAATTTCACCGACGGCCACCAAGCGCGGGTCTGCCTGGCGCAGGGTCAGTTCTGCGTCCAGCGTTGCCAGGTCAGCTTCTTTTGCATGGGGCACACAGATGGGGTGAATGCCCAGCGCATAGCTACAGTCAAACTGCTCAGCCAGCAAACGCGTCGCCTGAAAGTTACCCGCATTGACGGCTGGCAGCACGCAATGCACCACGCCCGCGGCACGGGCTCGTGCGACCACATCCACCACGTCAGTGCCCAATTCTGGGGCGTCCAAATGGCAGTGTGTATCAATCCAGTTTGTCATCAGTCAAGGTGCAAAGAATTAAAAATCGTGATACGGTAGAACCAAAAAGGCAAATGCAGACTCCACAGTTCAAACGACAGGTGAACCCATGAGACGAGAAGCGCTTTACAGCCGTTCAGGCAAACCCGACCCGGCCAACACGCCAGAACCGGCTGCAGTCGAGGTTACCCCAAGCCCAGGGTGGCGTCTGAAAAGTCTGCAAAAGCACCTGCGCCTGAACAATCTTTATTTGCTCTGGTCGATGCTTGGGCTGCTGGCCTTGATGCTGGCACTCAGCTTGTTTGCCAGCAAGCCAGGCGAGCGCAAGCTCACCCAGGAAGACATTAATGCGGCGGTACTGAAAACGCTGGAAACCACACAACTGCCTTCAGCTGCAGCCAAGGCCTATGAAACCATCATCCCGTCGGTGGTTCGGGTGGTGGGCTACAGCAAAAAGAATAATGACGGCAAAGCAGCCAAGCTGGGCAAAAACGGCAAACCCATCGAAGAAGACCCTGAAGACAGCCGCAGCGTGGGCACCGGCGTGGTGATTGTTGACAAAGGCATCATCTTGACCAACCTGCATGTGGTGCAGGGTGCAGATGTCATTCACATCACGTTTGCTGACGGCATGACAACCACCGCGTCCATCACCGGGGCTCAGCCTGAAAACGACCTCGCGGTGCTGCAGGCTCACAAAATCCCCGACGACATGATTGCCGCCACCATGCGCTCCACCGCTGATCTGCGGCCGGGCGACCAGGTAATGGCGGTGGGCTACCCCTTTGGCATCGGGCCGTCAGCGTCCAGCGGCATTGTGTCGGGGTTAAAGCGAACCTTCAAATCGCCCGACGGCCAGCAGGAAATGCGCAACCTGATCCAGTTCGATGCCGCCGCCAACCCCGGCAATTCAGGCGGCCCGCTGGTCACGATGGACGGTGAGGTGGTAGGCATCGTCACCGCGATTTACAACCCGAACCAGCAGAGAACGTTTGTGGGGATTGGGTTCGCTGTGCCTATTGAGAATGCGGCATCAGCTGCCGGGATGCCTCCTTTCTAACTCTTACCTTCAAAGAAAACCATGACAGACAACAACCAAAACACCGCCCAATTGATGGAACAAATCCTCTACGAAGTCAAACGCATCGTGGTGGGGCAAGACAAGTTTTTAGAGCGTGTGATGGTTGCCATGCTCGCGCAGGGCCACCTGCTGGTTGAAGGCGTGCCGGGTCTGGCCAAAACGCTGACCGTTAAAACGCTGGCCAACACGGTCACGGGGGACTTCAAGCGTATCCAGTTCACGCCGGACCTGGTGCCTGCCGACCTGATTGGCACGCGCATTTACAACCAGAAGACGGGCGACTTCAGCACGTCGCTCGGCCCGGTGTTTACCAACCTGCTGCTGGCAGATGAGATCAATCGCGCGCCCGCCAAAGTGCAAAGCGCGCTGCTGGAAGTGATGCAGGAGCGGCAAGTCACGATTGCCGGTGTGACGCACAAGGTGCCCTCGCCTTTCCTCGTCATGGCCACGCAAAACCCGATTGAAACCGAAGGCACCTACCCGCTGCCTGAAGCGCAGGTAGACCGCTTCATGATGAAGGTGCTGGTGGACTACCCAACCGACGAAGAAGAATTCGTCATCGTGCAGCGCGTAACAGGCCCAGCCGTTGCCGTATCAGCCGTCGCCACCACAGAGCAACTGGCAGCGTTGCAAGCCGAATGCCGCAAGGTGTATGTAGACCCATCCCTGGTGCAATACGCCGTGAAATTGGTCTCTGCCACCCGCTACCCCGACAGGCACGGCATGAAAGAACTCGCCCGCTTCATTACCTTCGGGGCCAGCCCGCGCGCCACCATCAACCTGACAGAAGGCGCACGGGCCTTGGCCATGCTGCGGGGACGCAGTTATGCGCTGCCGGAGGACATGACCGATCTGGTGCCCGATGTGCTGCGGCATCGATTGGTGTTGTCGTATGAGGCACTGTCTGAAGGTTTGACTGCAGATGCCGTCGTGGGCAAGATCATGGCCAAAATTCCGCAACCCGCCAAGCCCCTCGCCCATGAAGCCCATGAGCAACTCGCCGCCTAAACAAAAAGAAGGCGCCGAGCAACTGTTGCGCCGCCTTGAGTGGACGGTGCTGCGCCGTCTGGACGGCCTGTTGCAGGGCGACTACCGCACACTGTTGCGCGGCGCCGGCATGGACCTGGCGGATTTGCGTGAATACCAGCACCATGACGATGTGCGGCACATCGACTGGAACGTGACGGCCCGCTTGCAGCAACCCCATGTGCGGGTGTTTACAGAAGACCGTGAAATGAGCGCCTGGTTTTTGCTCGACCTCAGCCCATCCATGGACTTTGGCTCGGGCCAGACGCGCAAGCGCGGCTTGTCTGCTGAATTTGTAGGCGCGATCGCGCGCGCATTGACGCGCCACGGCAACCGGGTTGGCGCGATGTTGTATGGCTCAGGGGTTGACGCGGTGATACCCGCGCGCTGCGGCAGGCATCACATTTTGCAGCTGCTGCACACGCTGCAAATCAGGCCCGATGCAGCTCAGGCCGGGCCGACCAAACTGCATGAACTGCTTGAATCAGCAGCCCGGCAGATCCGCCGTCGCTCCACTATTTTTGTGGTGTCAGACTTCATCAGCGAATCCGGCTGGGAAAAGCCGCTGGGCATGCTGGCGCAGCGCCATGAAGTGGTTGCGGTGCGGCTGGTGGATGCGATGGAACTGCAACTGCCTGACCTGGGTTTGATCCCGATCCTGGATGCGGAGACTGGCGAACAACTGCTGGTCGACACCAGCGACAAGGGCTTTCGCCAGCGCTTTTCCCGTATTGCGGCACAGCGCGAATCAGACTTGCGGCAGTCGCTGGCCAAAGCCGGCGTGGACACGCTGGAGCTGGCCACTGACGGCGATCTTGTCGAATCACTCATGCGCTTTACTGATTTGCGCAAGCGCCGGGCTCGCCTGTCTGCGGGCGGCGGGTTGCCAGCGCATTTGATGCGCGCTGCATAAAAATGAATCTGACAAAAAGAATCAAGCTGACCCAAGGACATCACCCATGACCTCCCCGATGATTTTTTTATGGCCAGAATTTTTGTGGCTGCTGCTGCTGTTGCCGCTGCTGGTACTGCTTTACATCTGGCTGCTGCGCCGCAAGAAAAAAATGGCGCTGCGCTACGCCAGCCTGTCCATCGTGCGTGAAGCCATGGGCAAAGGCCAAAGCTTTCGCAGGCACATTCCGCCGCTGCTGTTTTTACTGTCGATAGCCGCCATGCTTCTCGCTTCAAGCAGGCCTTTCGCCGTCATCAGCCTGCCCTCAGACCAGCAAACCATCATGCTGGCGATGGACGTGTCGGGCAGCATGCGGGCCACCGATGTCAAACCCAATCGCCTGGTGGCGTCGCAGGATGCGGCCAAAGCGTTTTTGGCTGAATTGCCGCGCAATATACGGGTGGGGATTGTGGCGTTTGCAGGCACAGCCTCAGTGGTGCAACCACCCACGCTCAGCCGTGAAGACCTGGTCACGGCCATCGACAAATTTCAGTTGCAGCGCGGCACCGCCATTGGCAACGGCATTGTGGTGTCACTGTCTGAGCTGTTTCCGGATGCTGGCATTGATGTTCAGTCCATGATGACTGGCCGCGACCGGCAGCGCGGCGTGGCGATTGACCAGCAACCCGTGTTGGGCAAAGACGGCAAAGAAAAGAAGCCTTTTGTGCCTGTAACCCCCGGATCCTATGCGTCAGCAGCTATTATTTTGCTGACAGACGGCCAGCGCACCACGGGGGTGGATTCGATGGACGCCGCTAAAGCTGCGGCTGACCGGGGCGTGCGCATCTACACCGTGGGCGTGGGCACGGTGGATGGCGAAACGATTGGTTTTGAGGGCTGGTCGATGCGCGTCAAGCTGGACGAAGAAACCCTCAAGGGCATTGCCCGCAATACCCAGGCTGAATACTTTTATGCGGGTACGGCAGCAGACTTGAAAAAGGTGTATGAATCGCTCAGCTCACGTTTGACGGTAGTGAAAAAAGAGACCGAGATTTCTGGCCTGCTGGCCCTGGTGGCTGCCGTGCTGGCGCTGCTGTCAGCAGGCTTGTCGCTGGCCTGGTTTAACCGGATTCTTTGACACGTTATTTCAAGTTGCATTCGCGCCGCAGCAAAGCCAGCGCATCGTCCGTTGCGCCAACTGCATCGCTTTTCAACAGCCCCTGCGCCTCTTCAACAAAGTTTGACCACAGCAGCGCATAGTCATTTTGATGTTGCGCAGGTGCCTGACGCCAGATGAAGTCGGTCGCTGCCTCGGATTTGAAGCCTGCTTTTTGAACCTTGCGAATCAGCGTGGTGGCGCTTTTTTCGGTCAAAATCGTTTTGGGTGCAGCATGCGCAGCCAGGCAAAAAAACAGGGTCAGCAACGACCCATCATCCGTATGGCCGCCCGTCGTTTTAGCCCATTGACTGGACACAGCGCGGTCGTGGTGATCGACTTCATTCAAACCGTCTTCCAGCCAGAAATACCGCCCCATGAAAGCGGGTGTCTGGTCAAACAGCTTGCGTGTGGGCAGCTTGGTGTCCAGAATTTTGGCCGCGTCACGCAGGATGGACTGCTGAACCAAAGTCGCCAAATCACAAAATTCGCCTGGCATTTGGGGGGGGAAATTGATGCTGAAGTCCTCAGATTTACCTGCAAACTTTGCGCGCAAACCAGCAATCATCTTGTCGAATGCCACCCAGTCGGGCAGTTTGCTCCCACGCGTGGCGAGCACCAACAGAGCGGTGCGTATCACGGCTTCAGCGTCTTTGCCAGCTTCTTCCAGGTCGTCTGTATCAAGCCCCAGTTCATTGGCAAACCAGATCGCCGCGTCTATCACCAGCGACACCTGCTGGCGCTTGGCCAACTCTGCCTGGTAATCGGCCAGACTGCACAGTGACCATTTGGCCAGTTGCGGAATATGGCTGTCAGTAAAACCGCCGCGTTCGTTCATGCCAAAGTGGCTGTTTTGTGGCATCGCAATCATGGCTTTGAGCATGTCGGAGCCCGCTTTGGAGCGCGACAAAAACGAATGGTCACGCAGCGATAAAGCCGCTTCGTGCACATCCCCCGCGCAGCTGTGCTCAAGGTACAGACTGACCAGATTGACCATGCGGTCTTTGGCTTTTTCAAGCTCCGGGCGCAAAAACTCGGTGCCAAAGTAGCGCGCAATTTGCACCATGCCTTTGGGTGCATCGCGGCTGATGCTGTCTAGTTTTTCACGGTCAATGATATTGTGCTGAATGCCATGCTGCAATGCTTTTTCAAAGAACGGCCTCCCGTCGTAAAGCGATACCCCAACATTTGAATCAGCCGTTATCGCCATGAGGTTGTTCAAATCGCCGACTCTTCGTCAGAGTCCCGCTTGGCAGGTGTGGCCTTGCCGCGGTCGGTATCGCCCGTTTCTACTTTTCCGTCGTCTTCGTCCGCTTCCTCAGCATCACCAAAACCCGCATCAAAAGCGCTGGCTTTGGCACGCAGCACCAGCAGCATTTCAATGAACAAATCAGGCAGCTCGTAGCGCAGCAACCAGGCCAGTTGCATCCAGTCCTGGTCGGCGACTTCGTCTTGTTCAATCTTGGCTTTTTCATACGCTTTGGCCAGCAACTCGTCCTGCGACAGCATGTCGCCGTGGTCTTCCATCGCATCAAATGAGCCCGTGCGTGCAAAAGCTTCCACCCGGCTCCACTTTTCAGAAAAGTAATCGGCCAGTGCATCACTGCCGCCTTCCAGGTCACCAATGGCAGTTAAAAAAGCCAGCGGATCGGCGTCATCCCTGAAGATAATTGAATTGACCATGCCGCGCAGGTGGGTGCGGGTCAGGTCTTTGTACTGCTTTTCAATCACCACAGCGCGCGCAAACTGCTCTGGCGTGACCAGCAAATTGATCACCGACTCTTTGGAGCTGTCGTATTCACGAATGATGGCCAGCACGTCTTTGGCGGGCAGCTGCTCCAGCACCACCATCAGAGCGGCATCGCCTTCGGCATCAGCCAGTTCGACCAGCGCGCCTTCAGCGCCCACGATGTCGCCAGCGGCGATCAGGGTTTGGGTTTTGGTAATGAGTGCTAGATGATTCATATTTAGGTTCCTCTGGAGCCGTTACTCTTTTCTATCGAAACCTTGCCCAACCATCCAGTCTTCAGCGGCTTCTTTGCGGGCCTTGGCATCCGCACGCTCTTCGGCATCGCCGTCAAACTCTTCTTCGTCGTCTTCGTCCTCATCCCGCGCTGCATGGGCGACGGGTTTGCCTGCCATGTATTCCAGCGACGCAGCCACGGTCAAAAACCATTCACCGCCAGGCTCGCTCAACACCTTGTCGACCAGGCCCTGCGCCCAGGGCGCGATTTGAATGTCATGGGCCAAGCCGGTCCAGTCAGGCAACTCATCTGCCTCAAAGCTGAGCAAGTCGTCCATCACGGCGGGCTTGCTGAAGGCAAACGCCTGATGAAAAACCACCGCCACCATCTCGGGGCTGAGCGCCATCATCTTGACCAAAAAGTCAATCTCGCCACGCTTGTCAGCCAGGCGCTTGTTCAGCACATTCTTGCCTTCTGAATCCTGGCTCAGGTCGTCAAGTTCGGCTTGGTAGGCCGAGCGGAGGTCGGTAAAGAAGTTGGAAATAGTCATATGTAGTCCATTTGAGGGCAAAAGACAGGACTTAAACCACAGATTTGATGTAAGTTAGCCAGATCTCTTGCGCAGTTTCTAACGGGTTGTCGAGCAGACTGCGGCGACGGTTGTCGTCATAGGCCTGGCGCTTGTCGCTATCAGCCAGCACGTCATAAGCCTCTTGCACCGCCCGAAAGCGCGCCGCCGCATCGTCTGCGGCATTTTTGTCGGGGTGATAAAACGATGCCTTTTGACGAAACGCTTTCTTGATGTCTGCCAGCGTGGCGGCGCTGTTCAGGCCGAGGGCGGTGTAGTGGTCAGTCATGCTCAGACAACCGCCCCTCAACCAACCTGTAGCGCCGCGCACAACGGGCCGCCAGTGACTGGTCATGCGTGACCATGATGAAGGCCGTGCCCTGGTCGCGCGCCAGTTGCAGCATCAGTTCAAACACGCCTTCTGCGGTGGACCTGTCCAGGTTGCCGGTGGGCTCATCAGCCAGCACGCAGGCCGGTTGCGTGACCAGGGCACGGGCAATCGCCACGCGCTGGCGCTCACCGCCTGACAGCTCGGCGGGGCGGTGGTGCAGGCGGTCTTGCAATCCCACGCTTGCTAGTATTTTAGTAGCTGCTTGCGCACATAGATCAGGTGCCAGACGCCGAATCCATAGCGGCATGGCGACGTTGTCAAGTGCTGAAAACTCGGGCAGTAAATGGTGAAACTGGTAGACAAAGCCGAGGTGCTGGTTACGCAGCTGGCCTTGCACTTGCGCCGACAGTGTTGACAGTTCCTGACCTTTCAAAACCACTTGCCCGCTGGTGGGTGCATCCAGCCCGCCCATCAGGTGCAGCAACGTGCTTTTGCCTGAGCCTGATGCGCCGACGATGGCAATGGTGTCGCCTGCGTTGACTTGCAAATCGACGCCTTTGAGCACGGTGACATCAAGGCGGCCTTCTATAAAGCGCTTGGTCAGGCCAGTGGCTTGAAGAACGATTTCGCCGCCGGGCCGCCCCAAGGCGAAATGCGCCCCCTCGGGGGGCAGAGAACCACGCGAAGCGGGGAGCGTGGGGGCGACATCACTCATAACGCAAAGCCTCCGCAGGATTGACCCGGCTCGCGCGCCAGCTTGGGTACAGCGTGGCCAAAAAAGACAGGATCAAGGCAATCACCGCTATGGGCATGATGTCGGCATATTGCGGCTCGCTGGGCATGCGGCTGATGAGGTAAATGTCTTTGGGCAAAAAGCTGGCGTTGAGCAGCCGCTCCAGAGCGGGTACCAGCACATCAATGTTGTACGCAATGCCAAGGCCCAGCAGCAACCCGGCCAGAGTGCCGATGACGCCGACCATCGCGCCCTGCACGACAAAGATGCCCATGATGCTTTTGGGGCTGGCGCCCAGTGTTCGCAAAATGGCGATGTCGGCACGTTTGTCCGTGACTGTCATGACCAGTGTTGACACCAGATTAAACGCCGCCACCGCCACGATCAGCGTGAGGATGATGAACATCATGCGTTTTTCCAGCTGCACGGCGGCAAACCAGGTTTTGTTTTGGCGCGTCCAGTCGCGTATCAGCAAATTACCGCTTAAAGAGCGTGACAGTTCCAGCGCAACTTCACGCGCCTGGTGCAGGTCTTTTAGTTTGATGCGAATCCCGGTTGGCCCTTCAAGCCTGAAAATCTTGGCCGCATCGTCCTGGTGCAGCATGACGAGCGCCGAGTCGTATTCATAGTGGCCTGAATCAAAGGTGCCCACCACCCGCATCTGCTTTAAACGCGGCACAACGCCTGCCGGTGTGACTTGGCCGCTGGGGGCAATCAGTGTGACGGTGTCGCCCTCCCGCACACCCATGGCGCGTGCCAGCTCGCCGCCCAGCACCACGCCAAATTCACCAGGGATCAATTTGGCCAGCGTCGCGCTTGATGTGGCCGCCAAGTCTGTGACTTGCCCTTCGAGCGCCGGGTCAATGCCCCGCACCAGCGTACCCTTCATATCCTCACCGCGAGCCAACAATGCCTGAGCCGCTATGAAAGTGGCAGCGCCCAGCACATTTTTACTGGCTTTGATTTCCGCCAACGTTCTTTGCGGTTCAGGCAGAGCCGCGCCATTGGGCGCAAACACCTCAATGTGAGAAATGACGCCCAGCATGCGGTCACGCACCTCTTTTTGAAACCCGTTCATCACGCTCAACACAATGATAAGAGCCGCCACACCCAAAGCAATACCCAGCATCGACACGCCAGATATAAAAGATATAAAACCATTGCGCCGGGTGGCACGGCCAGCGCGGGTGTAACGCCAGCCCAAAATAAGCTCATAGGGAATTTGCATAGCTCTCAATTGTGGCATCCCGGACAATGTGGGCATGTCAGCTAATCCCGCTTTGCACCTTATTGTTCCCTTTGCTCAGTGCAACGAAGAGGGCTGGCTGCAAGCCACCGTCCCTTTGCTTCTCAAAAACCTGGCCCAGTTACTGCGTGGCATGAAACTGATCAACACCGATACAGGGCCAGCAGACAGCTTGTCGCCACCGCATGAACGGGTTTTTGCCAAAGCATCTGGACTGACCATCGCGGATGGCCTGCTTCCCTGGGCTGCCCTGGAGGCCAAGGCCAATCTGCATGAAGCCTGGGCATTGATGACCCCCTGCCACTGGGCCATGGGTCGGGAGCACGCCACGCTGACTGACCCGGCCATGCTTGACCTGAACGAAGCCGATTCGCGCACCCTGCTGGCGGCCATGCAGCCGTACTTTGCGACGGAGGGCATCACCCTGCACTACCTGGCGCCCACCCGCTGGCTGGCGCGTGGTGATGTGTTTGCCAGCTTGCCCACCGCTTCACCAGACCGGGTGCTGGGCCGTAATGTTGACCGGTGGCTACCCGCTTCAAAGCAGATCAAGCTGCTGCAAAACGAAATGCAGATGTTGCTGTACACCCACCCGGTTAACGACGAACGGGCAGCCAAGGGGCTGCGCAGCGTCAATTCGTTTTGGGTCAGCGGGACGGGGGCTTTGACTGAAAGCACATCTGATGGCTCACCGGTCAGCATGAACAGGGCTTTGGCGCAAGCCGCTTTTAGCAACGACTGGCCGACGTATGCGCAGGCATGGACGCAACTTGACAGCAGCGACATTGCTGCACTTTTAGCCCAGCAAAACAGCGGTAAAACCGTGCGTATCAGCCTGTGCGGTGAAAGCAGTGCCATGACGTTTGAAACCGCCCGACGCAGTTTGTTAAGCAAAATAAAGAACGTTTTAAGTCCCCAAAAGCCGATTGATTTGCTCCAGCAGCTATAAAAAGAGCATTATGAAGATTCATGTCCGTGACGTCCCGCCCCGCGCTGCGTGGGCTTTGCAGCAGGCAGGCATCCACCCGCTGCTGGCGCAGCTGTATGCGGCGCGCGGTGTGCGCACGGCTGAGGAGCTGGACGAGGGTTTGGGGCGCTTGCTAAGCCCCACCACCCTGCTGGGTACGAAACAAGCCGCCGTGTTGCTGGCCGACGCGATGGCAGCAAACCAGCACATCTGCGTCGTCGCTGACTACGACTGCGATGGCGCAACAGCTTGCGCAGTCGCCCTGCGCGGGCTGAAGTTGTTGGGCGCCACCAAAGTCAGCTACCTCGTGCCCGACCGCGTGGTAGACGGTTACGGCCTGACCGCACCGATTGCCGATCGCGTCAAGGCCAGGGGCGCAGACGTGCTGGTGACTGTTGACAACGGCATTGCCAGCTTTGACGGCGTGGCGCGCGCCAAGGCGCTGGGCATGCAGGTTCTGGTGACCGATCATCACTTGCCGGCCTTGACCGATGGCTTGATTGGTTTGCCTGACGCCGATGTCATCGTCAACCCGAATCAGCCCGGCTGCAGCTTTGAAAGCAAGTCGATGGCCGGGGTGGGCGTGATGTTTTACGTGCTGCTGGCGCTCAGAGCCGAGCTGCGCGAACGGGGTGTTTACACACTTCAAAACCAGCCGAAGGTCGACACGCTGCTGCCCCTGGTTGCATTAGGCACGGTGGCCGATGTTGTCAAACTCGACGCCAACAATCGCCGCCTGGTCGCGCAAGGCCTCAAACGCATCAGAAGTGGCCATTTACCGGCAGGCATAGCCAGTCTTTTTGGTGCAGCCGGCCGCAAGGCCAACGCCGCCACCACCTTTGATTTTGGCTTTGCCTTGGGCCCGCGCATCAACGCCGCCGGCCGTCTGGCCGACATGACACTGGGCATTGAATGCCTGCTAACCGACGACACAGGCCGGGCCGATGAGTTGGCCAAAACACTTGATGGCATCAACCGCGAGCGTCGCGACATTGAAGCCGACATGCGCGAACAAGCGCAGTTAGCTGCTGATGCCATGATTGATATGGACGACGAACCACCTCCCGCAATAGCCATCTACGAGCCCAGCTTTCATGAAGGCGTGGTCGGCATCGTCGCGTCCCGCATCAAAGACAAACTGCACCGCCCCACCTTTGTGTTCGCCGCCAGTCAGGCAGTGGGCAAGTCACACGAAATCAAAGGCTCAGGCCGCTCGATTGCCGGTTTTCATCTGCGTGACGCGCTCGATTTGGTCGCCAAACGCCAACCCGGTGTGCTGCTCAAATTTGGCGGCCACGCCATGGCGGCGGGCTGCACGATGGACGAGAAAAACTTCGCGCTGTTCGAGCACACGCTGCAACAAGTCGCCAGAGAATGGCTGGATGCTGCTACGCTGACCCGCCGCATCGACACCGACGGCCCCCTGGCCGCTGAATACCGCCGCACCGACATGGTGGACACCCTGCACAAAGAAGTCTGGGGCCAAGGCTTTGCCGCGCCTACCTTCAGTGAAGAAGTTGAAGTCGTTTCGCAACGTCTGGTGGGTGAAAAACACTTGGCTTTGAAACTAAAGCACCAGGGCCAGCCAGTCGACGGCATCTGGTTTGGCCATACCGAGCCGCTGCCCGCGCGGGTGACATTAGCGTTCAGGCTGGATGCGGATGAGTGGCAAGGCGTGCGGCGGGTGCGGTTTTTGGTTGAGGCGGCTGAGGGTTAGGTATTTGTGGGGTTTTTGAGCTGCTTTTTGGGCATTTTTGAGTATTTTTGGGTATCATTTTGACCTCTAGGCCAATAGAAATGTGCGCAAACAGCTATAAAAAACATAGCGTATCACAGGAAAATTTGTATGGCAATAGCAACGACTCCCTTTTACCTTGATTGGACATTTTGGGCCGCCGCATTGGCTCTCTTAGCAATAGTGCTTTCACAGTTGCCGCCACTGCATTTGCTGCTTCGCCCAAAACGACTAGATGTCGAAGTCCACAGCCGGATTGGCGTAACACATATGGTGGGCAATCCAAACGCCAGTGTGGTCGTTAGCATACGTAATACTGGTGGGCGAGAACTCAGAGTACGAAGCCTTAGCTTAGATGTCTGGCGTGATGGGAAACCACTAGCCGTCCTGCCGGCTCAGAACTACTTCGAGACACCTTCTTCGCAATCGTCGGTTCTATTTGTACCGCTTTCTTTGAAGCCGGGGGAAACGTGGGCGCACAGCGTACTATTTTTAAACTTTTTTGATCGGCTTACTGAAAAGCAGTTTCGTGAAAATGTATCCGCACTTAAATCCAACATTCGCGACAAGCTTCGAGCGCGAGAAGAAGACGATAAAAATCTCGTCTTGGCCGACGCCGCGCTTGTTGAACCTTTCCAAAGACTGTTTGAAAAGTTATTTGTATGGCAGCCAGGTGAATATGTTTGTGAACTAGAGGTAAATGCGGAGCCCGGATCTGCTTCTTACAGCAAAAAGTATCGGTTCACTTTATACGAGTCCGACACTTCTGATTTGAGACAGCACTGCGACGATTACAAACACGGTGGTGGCGTCGTGTATACATCTGAAGGACATGGCAGCATTTACATCCCACTAACCGAGCATGTGGCCTAGACAAAAATTAATGAAAAAGCTAAGAACCGGCACGCTTGTCGAGAGGCAACCAGAAAAATTGGCGCCACAGCATTCTGCAGGCCACAGCACATGAAATATGAAGCTACCACCAAACGCGCACCACTGATTGATGCAGACGGCGAAGTCCGTGAGTTGACGGCCGCAGACCTGCGCCGTTTCAAGCCAGCCGACCAGGTGTTGCCACCTGAATTGCTCAAAACGATGGGCATCAAGCCGCGCGGGCCGCAAAAAGCGCCCACCAAGCAGGCCACCACCATCCGCCTGTCGCCTGACGTTATGGCCGCCTTTAAAGCCACTGGCGCGGGCTGGCAAACGCGCATTGATGCAGCTTTGAAAGACTGGCTGCGGACGCATTCGCCAGTTTGAGGCCACTTTCGAGCCGTTTTTAGACTTTTTCAATGGTCATTTAGGTCTTTTACCCAACAAATACGAGCGCAAGCAGCTCCTGAATAAATAGCAATTTACAGCCAATCATTTGGCGTTCTGAAAAGCCGCATTAGCCGTTGTCTGTCCCCGTCATTGCCACTTGGACTACATGCCAAATGCCGCGTGCTATTCAAAGTAGTGTGGCAGTCGGTTTGTTATCGACTTTGGCTGTCAACTTTTCAAGGAATGCACATGAACTTATCCGCCTCCGCGCCTACAGACACCAAACCTGTCGACCCCGACCTTGCCGAACAGGCCGTTTCCGGTCACGGTATTCCGTCCCAGGATCCTGAAGCAGCAGCTCAGGTTGGCCTGAGCCCTGCAGAGGCGGAGCGCGAGTCAAAGTCGGTGTTGATGGGTGGCGGCCTGGTGGCGGGCATGGCCGCAGGCGCAGCCGTGGGTGCTGTGGTGGCAGGACCTGTCGGCATTGTGGTGGGTGGCTCGCTGGGTGCTGTTGCCGGCGTGGTTGGCAGCGGTGCCGCTGGCGAGTTGCTCAAAACCAAAAGCGATCATGGCGATGACTTGAAGGCAAAGTCATGACAGCCAAAGAATTCAAAAAGGGTGACAAGGTCAGCTGGAACAGCACCCAGGGCATGATCAAGGGCACGGTGAAGAAAAAGCTGACGGCGCCCATGGACATCAAAACACATCATGTGGCTGCATCGCCTGCCAACCCGGAAATACTGGTGCAAAGTGCAAGGACCGGCCAACTGGCAGCGCACAAGCCGGCTGCTTTGAAGCGGATCAAAGCAGTCGCCGCCAAGTGACCACCACCGCGCTGCACGCGGCACTGCCTGCGGTACTGCGCGCGTTCGCAAAGTGGTTGGCTGCATTCACTGTCACCTGGCCCAGCAGACAGCGGGCAACATCAGCACAAACCACTGGCGCCAGTCGGCCTGCGTGGGCGCTGCAATGCATCGCGCCATAGACCTTCGCGACCTGCGCATCTTGTCCCACGATAGGCAACAGGTGCGTTGACTACGCTGATTGATTGCTGCGATTTGCAGTTAACTTTCAGAAAGTGAAATCGCTATGCTTCAAGACAAAGTGGGTCTGGTAACCGGCGCTGGCTCAGGCATTGGGCGCGCCATTGCATTGGGCTGGGCCAAGGAAGGCGCCCGCGTCGTGGTGAGCGACATCAACGCGGAGCACGGTGAAGAAACAGCCAGCATGGTGCGCGGCATGGGCTGCGAGGCGATTTATGTACTTGCAGATGTCAGCAAAGCCACTGACTGCGAAGCTGCTGTGGCGCTTTGTGTCAAACATTTCGGCCGCATCGACATGGCCTGCAACAACGCCGGAATTGGCGGGCCCAGCGCGGCCGTTGCCGACTACCCTCTGGATGGCTGGGCAGAAGTCATCAGTATCAATTTGTCGGGGGTGTTTTACGCCATGCAGCATGAAATTCGCGCGATGCTGAAAACGGGCGGCGGCTCCATCATCAATATGGCGTCAATTCTGGGTGCAGTCGGCGCCGCCATCAGCCCGGCCTACGCCGCAGCCAAGCACGGCGTGGTCGGCTTGACTCAATCCGCAGCGCTCGCCTACAGCGCCCAAGGCATCCGCATTAATGCGGTTGCCCCAGGATACATTCACACACCCATGCTGGCCAGCCTTGAAGCCGACCCAGCCGTTAACGCCGCGCTGGTTGCCCAGCATCCGATTGGCCGTTTGGGCCAACCCGAGGAGGTTGCCGAACTGGTGGTGTGGCTGGCATCAAGCCGTGCATCGTTTGTGACGGGTGCATACCTGCCGGTCGACGGCGGCTATTTGGCCAGATAGTCAAAAAATCGCTTTTCAAGTATGTTTTAGGCTTAAATCCCAATAAATACGGGCGCAAGAAGCTCCTGAATACGTAGCATTTTAAAGTGCGTTCAACTCAGAAGCTCATACTCACCACCCCGCTCAAGCGCCTTTTGGTACGCAGGCCGGGCGTGGATGCGCTGCAAATAATCCATCAGCTTTGGGCGGCTGGCGTCCAGCCCGCCGCGTGCAGCTGCTGCTTCGATGGGAAAACTCAATTGAACGTCAGCCGCTGTAAAGTCATCGCCCACAAACCACTTGGACTTGCCCAGTTCAGCCTCAAGGTAGTCCAGGTGTGTGTTGAGCTGCGGCATGATGAAACTGCTTTTGGCCTTGCCGGATATGGCTTTGGCAATCGGTTTGACAAAAAACGGCATGGGTGATGATTCAATCTTGTCAAACACCAGCTTGAGCAGCAGCGGCGACATGAGCGAGCCTTCAGCGTAATGCAGCCAGTAGCGGTAGCGCAAGTAGGCGGGTACTTCGCGAGCCGGCGCAAAGCAGCCGTCACCGTAACGCTCGACCAGGTATTCCATGATGGCGCCGGACTCGGCCAGGGTCAAATCACCATCGGTCAGCACGGGTGACTTGCCCAGCGGGTGAACTTTGCGCAGCGCTGGTGGGGCCAGCATGGTTTTTTTGTCGCGCTCGTAACGCTTGATGTCGTAATCAAGTCCCAGTTCTTCAAGCAGCCACAGCACGCGTTGTGAGCGGGAATTGTTCAGGTGATGGACAACAATCATGGTGGTTTCCTTCTCAGGGCAAAACGCCATTGTGCAGGCTGTGGGCAGGGCGATACGGCAAAGCCTAAAATGCATCAGTGACCACACAATCTGCCGCCTCCATCCTCAACGCCGACCTGCACTGCCACTCCGTGGTGTCTGACGGCACATTAACACCTGAGGTGCTTGCCGAACGCGCCAAAACCAACGGCGTCGAGCTGTGGTCCCTGACGGATCACGACGAAATTGGGGGCCAGCACCGCGCAGCCGCTGCCGCCAGGGCGCAAGGCCTGAAGTACCTGACAGGTACTGAAATTTCTGTGACCTTTGCGAATGAAACTGTTCACATTGTGGGCCTGGGTTTTGATGCCGATGATGCTGCCATGGTGCAGGGCCTGAAGGCAACACGTGGCGGGCGCAAAGAGCGCGCGCATGAAATGTCTGACGGCCTGGCAAAAGTGGGCATCAAGGGCGCCTATGAAGGCGCATTGAAGTTTGTCGGCAACCCAGAGCTGATCTCACGCACCCACTTTGCACGCTTTCTGGTTGAAAGCGGCGTGTGCAGCGAAACCAATGAAGTCTTTCGCAAATACCTGACCGAAGGCAAGCCTGGCTATGTGCCGCACCGCTGGGCATCGCTCAAAGATGCGGTGAGCTGGATCACCAGCGCCAAAGGCCTGGCCATCATTGCGCACCCGGCGCGCTACAAGTTCACGCCGAATGAAGAATACGCCCTGTTCACTGAATTCAAGGCCCATGGCGGGCGCGGTGTTGAGGTCGTCACGGGCAGTCACACCGCAGCTGAATATGTCAAGTACGCTGACACAGCCAAAGAATTTGGCCTGGCCGCATCACGCGGAAGCGACTTTCACAGCCCTGAAGAAAGCCGCACTGACTTGGGCACGCTGCCGTTTTTACCGGGTGAATTAACCCCTGTTTGGGAACTGCTGGCGGACCGCATTCAGTGAGCAGCGCTGCTGACAAATCAGCCGCCATGCTGGCAGCCATTGGCCTGACGCTGGTAGCCATGGCCTGCTTTGCCACACTGGACACCATCACCAAATATGTCAGCGCCAGTGTGCCGGTGTTTATGGCCATCTGGTTTCGCTACACCGTCCAGGCAGTGTTGACCACTGCGGTGGTGCTGCCTCTGCGTGGCAAACGGATTTTTTACACGGCGCATCCAAAATTTCAAATCTTGCGCGGCGTGCTGCTGGTCAGTACCAGCCTGCTGGCTTTTTTAAGCCTGAAATTTATGCCGGTGGGTGAATTTACCGCTGTGGTCATGACAGCGCCCTTGATCATTACCTTGCTGGCCGCCACGCTGCTGGGTGAAAGGGTGTCACCCCTGCGCTGGGCGCTCGTCGCTGGCGGTTTTGCGGGCACTTTGATCATCATCCGGCCTGGGAATGAGGTGTTTGAATGGCACACGCTGCTGCCGGTTGCGTTGGCTTTTTTGATGGCCTGGTTTCAAACCCTGACCAGCAAGCTGGCCAAAACTGAAGACCCCGCCACCATGCACCTGTACACCGGCTGGGTCGGCGCCTTGGTCAGCGCGTTGGGCTTGCCGTTTGTGTGGCAAAGCCTGCCATCGTTTGGGCTGTGGGGCTGGATGGCTCTGGTGGGCGTGCTGGGTGCGGTCGGTCATTTTTTGCTCATACTCGCCTACCAGCGCGCACCTGCCGCTACCGTCACGCCCTACCTCTACACGCAAATTGGCTTTGCCATGCTGGGGGGCTGGGTGGTTTTTTCGCATGTGCCGGACGGGTTTTCAATACTGGGCATGGCAATGATTGCTATTTGCGGCGCAGTGGGCGCGTGGCTCGTGGTGCGCCAGGGCAAGATGGTCATTGAGCCTGCTGATTCATAAAAACACACCATGGCTCAATTTTTTCAAGTCCACCCTGACAACCCTCAGCCCCGGCTGCTCAAGCAAACGGTCGCATTGCTGGCGCGCGGCGGCATTGCAGCCGTGCCTACAGATTCGAGCTACGCGCTGGTCTGCCATCTGGACGACAAGGCAGCAGCCGACGCATTGCGGCGCATTCGCGGGGTAGACGACAAGCATCACCTGACACTGCTGTGCCGGGATCTGTCCGAGCTGAGTGCTTATGCGCGGGTCGACAACCGGCAGTTCAGGTTGCTCAAGGCCGCCACACCTGGGCCTTACACCTTCATATTGGAAGCGAGCAAAGAAGTGCCGCGCCGCTTAAGCCACCCATCGCGCAAAACCATTGGTCTGCGCGTGCCAGATCACAAAACATTGCAGGCGCTGCTGGAACTACATGGCGCACCGCTGCTGGCCACCACGTTGATCCCGCGCGGGCAGACGGAGTCGCTCAATGATGCCAATGACATTCGCGAGCTGATGGAGCAGGATCTGGCGGCCGTGCTGGACGCCGGTGCCTGCCACCTGGAGCCCACCACAGTGATTGACCTGACAGCCATGGCCGATGGCGGCGAAGCCGTTGTGGTGCGCATGGGGCGAGGCGATTTACATGTGCTTGGCCTGCAAGCCCCCTGAGATAATCGCGCCATGGACATTGCCAACATCATTCAAACCATTGCCATCTACGCCCTGCCGGTGTTGTTTGCCATTACCTTGCATGAGGCAGCGCACGGCTATGTGGCGCGTTATCTTGGTGATGACACCGCATGGGTGCTGGGCCGCGTCACGCTGAACCCGCTTAAACATATTGACCCGGTCGGTACGGTTTTGATGCCCGCCATGATGTATCTGGCGACGTTTGCCATACCCGGCGGGCCGTTTATTTTGGGTTATGCCAAGCCCGTGCCGGTACGCTTTGGCAACCTGCGCAACCCCAAGCGCGACATGATCTGGGTGGCACTGGCAGGCCCTGGGGTTAACTTTATTCAGGCGCTGATCTGGGCCATTTTGTTTGTGGTGTTCGACCGCACAGATGTCGTCGATGATTTTTTTATAGCCATGGCAAAAGTCGGTATTGTGGTGAATCTGGCGCTGGCCGTGCTTAATCTGTTCCCCCTGCCGCCGCTGGATGGTGGCCGTGTGGCTGTCGGCTTGCTGCCCTGGCGCTATGGCCAGTACCTGGCGCGGGTAGAGCCCTTTGGTTTTTTCATTGTGCTGGGGTTGATTGTTTTCAAGGTGTTTGGCCCGCTGTGGATGGAGCCCATGATGGCGCTGTCTTACCGCATCCTGAGCGCGCTGATCACGCCATTGGCCATGGTGCTCCGGTAAATTTTTAGCTTTTAAATCCCATTCAAATGTCCCATCCTCTGCGTTATCTGACAGGCATCACGACATCAGGCACGCCCCATCTGGGTAACTATGTGGGCTCGATTCGTCCCTCGGTGGCTGCCAGCCAGCAAGCCCATGCGCAAAGTTTTTATTTTCTGGCCGACTACCACGCGCTGATCAAAACGGGCGACCCAGCGCGCATCCAGCAGTCCACGCTGGAGATCGCCGCCAGCTGGCTGGCCGCTGGTCTGGACCCAGAGCGCGTCACCTTCTACCGCCAGTCAGACATACCGCAAATCCCGGAGCTGACCTGGTTTTTAACCTGCGTGCTGGGCAAAGGCGTGCTCAACCGCGCGCATGCCTACAAGGCGCAGGTTGACAAAAACCTGGCCTCTGGGGTGGATGCGGATACCGATGTGACAGCGGGCCTTTTCATGTACCCCGTGTTGATGGGTGCTGATATCCTGATGTTCAAGGCACACAAGGTGCCGGTTGGCCGTGACCAGATCCAGCACATTGAAATGGCGCGCGACATGGCCAAAGGTTTTAACCACATGTATGGCGAGCATCTGGTCTTGCCTGAGGCGTTGATCGAGGAGTCTGTGGCCACCCTGCCCGGACTGGATGGCCGCAAAATGAGCAAGAGCTATGACAACACCATCCCGCTGTTTTCATCGCGCGAGCAACTGAAAAAACTCATCGCAGGCATCGTGACCGACTCCAGCGGCCCCGGCGTTGCCAAGCAAACAGAAGGCTCAGCGCTGTTCCAGATCTACCAGGCATTTGCCAACGCTGAAGAAACCGCAGCCATGCGCAGCGCCTATGCTGATGGGATTGCCTGGGGCGACGCCAAACAGATGCTGTTTGAACGCATTGACCAGGACATTGCGCCCATGCGCGAGCAATACCAGGCCCTCATCGCCGACCCGGCAAAAATTGAGGCAATTTTGCAGGCAGGCGCTGTCAAGGCCACCGCCCTTTCAGCCCCGTTTATGGGCGAGCTGCGTCATGCGGTGGGCTTGCGCAAACTGGCGCTGCCTTCAACCGCAGCCAACAAGCCCAAGACTGCAAAAGTGAACCTGCCTAGCTTCAAGCAGTACCGGGAATCAGATGGCCAGTTTTACTTCAAATTTCTGGATGCCGATGGCAAGCTGCTGCTGCAAAGCCTGGGCTTTGCAACGCCCAAGGAGGCCGCATTGGCGATGTCAACGCTGCAAAAGCAGGGTTTGCCCGGGCTTGAAGGGCAGCTGGCGTCGGTGAGCAAGTCAGATCTGCTGAAAATTTCTGAAGCCTTGAAGCAGCTGGCGACCACCCTCAAGGCCGATCCGTTAAATTGACATGGTCTGGCCTGTGAGCCAGAAAGTGTTGTTAAAATGTTTAGCAATCGCCAATAAATACCCTGATTTCAATATTTTTGGCCCGCCTTCAGCCTCATGAAGCGGTTATGCTTGTTTTGTTACACTTTCTCAAGTAAGAAAACTCTCATGAGTATTTTTGTCATTGATGACCACCCCTTGATGCGCGAAGCCATCGGGATGTTAATTCGTCGATTGAGCCCAAGCACCCCCGTGATTGAGCTTGACAGAATTGCGGTTGTTGCCCCCGCCGTAGAACAGCACGGCATTCCCACTTTAATTTGCCTGGAATTAAAACTACCGGATGCGCACGGCGTGTCTGGCATCCGGGAACTCAAGCAGCGCTGGCCAGACGTCCCCATGGTGGTCATAACGGCCATGCCTGCGGGCGACTATGAAGATCTCGCCGTCGAAGCCGGGGCTGACGCATTCATTGAAAAATCAGCAGATGCGGCTGAAATAAGCAACGTGCTGCGCTCGTTTTTAAGCACCGAGCCGCCTTTGGATGCACCCATCATTGTTGGCAAGCTGTCCAAGCGTCAAAAGCAATTGCTTGTCTTGCTCGATAAAGGACAAAGTAACCGTGACATCGCTGAAACACTGCAAATCAGCGAGCATACGGTCAAGGTTCATTTGTGGCGGCTGTTTCGCAGGCTTAACGTCAAGAGCCGTTCACAGGCCAGTCATCTGGCACGCACTCAGGGTTTGCTTTAAAGCAAAAACGGCTTGCACTTTTGGAAGTGCAAGCCGTTTAGAAACTGTCAATCAATTGAAGGGTGTCGTTACTATCATCCCTTGAAACCCGCATGGATATTGGATTTTCTGAATTTAGAAACGGCTGATACCCCCAGAAATACCCCCATTGAGATTTCTGACTTAGTTGCAATGGGGCGAAGGTCTGTTCCACCGGTCCGGATTTGCACCACCAGGTCCTGAGCTGCAAGGACCACCTGGTCCTGAATAAGCCCCACCCCCTGGCCCCGTATAGGCACCACCGCCAGGACCTGTGTAAGCCCCTCCGCCGGGTCCGGTGTAAGCGCCACCACCCGGACCTGTATATGCCCCTCCACCGGGACCTGTATATGCGCCTCCGCCAGGTCCGGTATATGCGCCGCCACCTGGTCCGGTGTACGCCCCGCCACCGGGTCCTGTGTAGAGCCCACCGCCAGGACCTGTGTAGCATGGCCCACCGGGACCGCTATAGCCCTTGCATGCTTGCGCAAATGCACCCTGCACCGACAGCGCCAAGCTAGTGTAGAAAAGCAGTTTTAGAATTCGCATTTGTTTGGCTCCAAAGTTTCATGATGAAGGATAAAGCGAATTCCCGCAAGCGAGCAAACACCATGCTGGCCTGACTAGCCGCCGCGCAAATCAGATAGTTTTGCTTTGCGTCAGATCCCAAGCAGCCGAGCCGCAAAACCAGCAAACGCCTCCTCGCGCCGCTCTTCACAGTCAAGCAATACCTGCACCAGCCGATCATAGGTTTTATGCCTCATGCCCTTTGGCCGTTGCCAGTGCGCGCCCAGCCGCGCCTCAATTTTTGATTGCTTGCGCCACATCCGATCCAGCACATCACCTGACTGACTGGCATAGCTCACCCGCTGACATTGCCTGCAAGCAAAGCGCCCGGCGCGCATGTACAGCACACCCGCGCGCCGCTGACATACCGGGCAAACAAACCAGGGCCGCGACTTACCGTAATTACAGGCCGTGTGTGCCAGCCGGATAGCCTGACTACCATCGCGCCGCTGATCGGCACTGCCCACCATGTATTGCAGAGCCAGCGAGTCAGCACCATGCACCAGCACCCCAATGTTGCCGGTAGGTTCATCGCCACGGTGCCAGCTCCAAGTGAATGAGCGCCCGGCGCGCAGATAGCCGCCTCGATGCCATCGGCCAATTTCTACCCGCAGCAAGTGTTCTGCCTTTACCTTGTGGCTGGGTCTGCCTGCGCCGTACCTCATGCCGCCTCTACTCATTCGCCACCTCCACAGAAAACGAAATCAATTGACTAACTGGCCTTTTATCGGCAAAAAAGACCGCTTGCGCATGAAAGCCATAACAGCCCCAATGCAATACCAAAAACAATACAGGGATGGCAACAATGCATAGGTGTTCGATAGTCGAAGCAGTAAGCGTTTTTGCATGTTGACGGGTCAAAATCCCCTCAAATCCAATGCTCATGCGGCTTTCAAGGCTAATGGCGGTGCGGCTTTCCGATTCGATAGTCGAACTGGAGCTGTGCCCACACGTTCAATAGTCGAAGCGGAAAACCCGCCCTCCGATTCGATAGCCGAAGCGCTCCGATTCGATTGTCGAACCTTCGCTTTATTTTTGGCAGTCAACAGCCGCACCGATGCGCGCGCCTCCCCCATGTTGTTGAACCTGCGCCACTCATCGGTAGCCGCACCAGCTTTAACCCCGGCTTTGGCAATTTCAAACGTAGGCTCATCGGTGAAGCGATATAGGCTGCATAGCTTGCCGCCAAAGGCAATCCCACCTTGCCGGGTTTTTTCGATAAAGCCCAACACCTCCAAACGCCGCAAAGCACTGGAAAGTGTCGAGCTGCTACTGATCCCAGCGTGTCGCATTTCCGAAAGCGTTGCATTGATGTCGCCATTATTGGTTCGGCCCAGCTTGCGCCTTAAGGCCAGGTACACACGCACATCGGCGTGCGTGAGAACCCGCCATGCGGGGCTATCCAGAATGCCCCAATACAGGCGAACGTGCCCTCCCCTTGGGTCTTTGGGTGGCGCGCCGCGTTTCATAGCCCGTTAGCCGCCAAACGCGACAGATAGGCGTGCAGGCCGATTAGCTCGCAAACCGTCATCCCGGCCAAGTCAGCACTAAAGCCAAGGTGCGCAAACCGACAAGTCAGCAAGTCCAACTCTTTTAGCCAGTCAGACGGGCGCTTCATGGCGACCCTCGCTTTCCAGCACGTACAGCCCGACACGATGATCGTCCCCAGCCTCAGTGGTCACCGTCTGCCAAAGCGTCTTAATGGCGTGTCCATCGTCGCGCAGTTCCTTAATCCGTGCTGGCGGGTAATAAATATCAAGGTCGCGCCTTGCTTCGTAAGTAGATACCGCCAGGCCGCAGCGCATGGCCTCTATGAGCCGCGTTCGTTGCGTTGCGCAGTCAGTGCCCTTAAACTCTGCCCGGATAGCTTCTAGGGTCGCCTTCTTCTCGGGGGAGGTGGCCTTATTTTTTTCCATGGCTTGCCCCCTTACTTCGCTGCCTGCGCTTTGAGAAAAGCGTCGATGGCGTTGATGTCGAACAGGGTGACTTTTTCCCCCGCCTTCAAGGGTTGCGGGAAACCATGGCGGGACTTAGTCCACTGCCACAGCGTTGATCGGGCTATCTGGAAATGCGCGCAAGCTGCCTTTGCGCGTGCGTATTGGGGCTTTTGATCGGTGCCCCTAACCATAGCGTTTTGTGCCATTCAATCCGTCCTTTTGTAAGCCAACGCGGTATTGCGTGGGCTAGTAGGGATTGAATCGTTTCAACCTGAAATACGCGACCACAAAAAGCGGTGCAAATTTGACCCGTTAATTGTTTTAGCGCAGGAATCAAATTCTGCGAGGTGTGGAAACTGTACTTTTGTCAGCTTGATTGATGTGTCGCGCAACCTTCTTGGTGAAATCAATTTCGCGCTGCTCCGCAGGGTTATCTCTATTGGCAGGTAGCGGTTTCAAAATCTTCGCTTCTACTAACGCGAATTTAACAAAGTTAACTTCATTTCTTTTGGCACTTGCGCAGGCATTTGAGCGGAAAATTTTCAGTAATTCTTTGATGGTTACGATCAATGCACGATTGACGGGCGCGCCCTTACTACTCTGCCCTTTCATATCTTTTTGAACTGCGGTGCACACATCAATAAGCGATTTCATAGCCAATTCAATATTGTGAATTTCCACGTTTTTCAGAGCGAACTGATCCCTGTAATAGCCCCCAAGTCCCTTAAGACGGCTCTGCAGCTTTAATGCGTCATCGTGCAAAGACTTAAAAATGCAACTGTAATCAGCTGCCCGTGGAATTTCGTCAAGATCTATCAAGCCGTCCACATACAAACCTATCGCCCGTTCAATGCTACGAACAACTGCGCCTAAATCTTTTTTGGCTACGCCTTCTAAATTTGGCGGCTGACGCTTCAAAATCAACGGAGCACCAGGGTCAGCCGTATCAACTTGGAACCCAGGCAATTGATGCTCTAAAGCCTCCTGACGTAAGTCGTAATCTGGGTAGCCAAGAAGGGTAAGTAAGTGGTTAACCGTTTCACTTTTGAGGGAGTTCCCTCGTATCGCAAAAGTTGGTGAAGCTCTTTTCGGTATCGGCT
Source organism: Polaromonas sp. (assembly GCA_044378095.1). GTDB lineage: Bacteria > Pseudomonadota > Gammaproteobacteria > Burkholderiales > Burkholderiaceae_C > Polaromonas. Next base: position 19,097 of record JBILXX010000012.1, on the reverse strand, counting down.
TTGGCATTACTCCCCCCGTGCCCCTGACCAAAAGGTGCCAGTCCAGCCCGTCAGGGAAACGGATGTTCGGGGATCAGCCTAGGACTAGCAAAACGGTTTTTCTAGGCAGCTTTTTGCTTGAAGGCCAGCACCTTGCCCGTGGTGCAGTTCTCCAAATAGTCGCCCCAATGCTGCATCATCTTTGCGCGCTCTTTCAGGTAGGTCGCATGGTTATAGGCCGCGCTCACTTGGTTACGCTCTTGATGCGCCAGTTGCAGCTCGATATGGGCATGATTAAAGCCCATTTCATGCATGACGGTTGACGCGATGCCCCTAAAGCCGTGCCCGGTCATCCTGCCTTTGTAGCCCATGCGCTCCAGCGCCTTCAAGATGGTGTTGTTGCTCATGGGCTTTTCATGGTCGCGCTCACCGGGGAACACCAAAGCCCCATGCCCTGAAACCAATTGCAGCGTGCGCAACACCGTTACCGCCTGCGATGACAAGGGCACGATATGCGGGGTTTTCATTTTCATGCGCGTAGGTGGAATATCCCAGCGCCCGGCCTCCAGGTCAAATTCAACCCAGCGCGCGCCGATCAGCTCAGAGGTACGCACAAACGTCAGCGCCATCAGTTTCATTGCCAGCCGCGTGACTGGAGCGCCTTGATAGGCTTCTATGTGCATTAACAATTCGGGTAGCTCTTTAGCGTCCAGCCGGGCATAGTTCCCCGCCTTGCGTGATGCCAGAATGTCAGCAGGCTTGATGTCGGTCGCCGGGTTGCGCTGTGCCAGCCCATGCGCGATGGCATAGCGGAACACTTGCCCCGATGTCTGCAAAGCACGTTTGGCAATATCCAGAGCGCCACGCCCGGCGATTGCCTTGACCATTGCCACCAGCTCAGGGGCTTGAATGTCTGAAATGGGCCTTTTGCCGATGGCCGGGAACACATCGGCCTTCAAACGCTTGTGCACGTCATCGGCATGACGGGGGCTTTTCGCGCTGCGCCACTGATCCCACCAAAGCAGAGCCACCGTCTGAAATGAGTTTTCGGCTGCGGACTGTTTGGCCAGCTTGTCAGCCTTGCGCTGCGCCATCGGGTCACTGCCCTTTGCCAGCAGCTTGCGCGCCGCGCCCATCGCCTCCCGCGCGTCTGCCAGCGACACATCCGGATAAGAACCCAAGGCCATGACCTTTTCCTTACCGTCCGCCCGATACTTCCAGCGCCACAGCTTTGAGCCGCTTTCAGTCACCAGCAGGTACATGCCCTTGCCATCGCTCAGTTTGGCCGGGCCGGGGCCAGGTTTGGCCTTCTTGATAGCAGTGTCTGTCAGGGGCATGAGAGGCTCCAAATCAGCCCACTTTAGGAAATACCCCCAAGTTTTTGAGCTGATACCCCCGAGAATACCCCCAAACTTACCCGGCTTGCAATACCCCATATCGGACAGCCTGAAACAAAAAAGCCCCGTAAACGCTGGGCTTACGAGGCTTTTGGGGGTCTATGCTGGACTACTTAAAACTAATCCTTGGCGGAAAGGGTGGGATTCGAACCCACGGTACCTTGCGGTACGCCTGATTTCGAGTCAGGTACATTCGGCCACTCTGCCACCTTTCCGCTCGAGTTTTGATTCTATCAGCCGCGCACCGTGTTGCCGCGCATGCAGGGCTGCAAGACAGACGGCACGCCGACAGCAACCGGCTCCACTTTGGTGCAAATGAGACACATCGGCCACCAATTCAGTGCACAACATTTGCCTAACAGGCCGGTATGCAGTGATGGGTGCGCAATTCTTGTATGCCAGATTTGTTTTTCTGCGATGCAAGCTGGCACGGCTTATGCATAAACCGGGCATGGCCAGCGCACACGACATTAGCAACCGAATCATTGAAGCAGTGATGGCGCAGAAGCTCGCGCCGGGATCCCGTCTGGGTGAACAGCAACTTGCAATGTTGTTTGACTGCAGTCGAACCATCGTGCGCGAAGCCCTGACACGGCTCGCGGCACGCGGCATTGTGACCGTCAGCGCCCGGCGCGGTTGGTATGTCATTGAGCCCTCCCAAGAAGAAGCACGTGAAGCTTTTGAGGCTCGACGTGTTATCGAAATGGGGCTGATCCGTTGTACGAATACTGTGAGCAAGTCGGCCGTCAAAGCACTTAAAAGCCACTTGGCCAACGAGAAAGCCGCTGTCAAGGGGAGCGATGTTGGGCTGCGCAGTTTCTTGCTGGGTGATTTTCATGTCTGCTTGGCTGAATGCTTGGGCAATAGCCTGCTGGCAGACACTTTGCGCGACTTGACCGCACGCACCACCCTGATTGCAATGCTCTACCAGTCCTCGCACGATGCGGCAGAGTCCTGCGAAGACCACGTGCGGATTGTGCAGGCGCTTGAAAAAGGCGATCTGGTGCAGGCCGAGCAATTGATGCAAACCCACATTGGTACGGTGCAGGACGCCCTTTCACGTCAGGCGGCGGAGGGAGATCCTCTTGCGCAACTGCGAAACGCACTCACTCCTGTGATCACCCCGCAGCCAGTGGTTCAGGATACGCCTCCCATTAAGCGAAATCGGAAACGGTCTGCAACCAAAGCGCCTGACGACGGCGCCACTTATCTCGGGGCTCTTTTATGAAAACGCACCAATGCATGATCGTCATTGCTAACGCAGTTGTTGGTTTTGATTCATATCGCGATCCGGGGCATGTGACGTTTTTAAACCCTGAATTTGAATTCAAATTTTCCAGGAGACTGACTTGACCACGCGGCCGTTCACCTACATCTCCAATGCGCAAGTCAAGCGACTGATCACGGTTGCAGACAGCATCGCTATTGCCGAGCAAACACTGCTTGACCATTTCAACGGCCACATTGCGTGGTCAAGTCCACGACTCACATTTCTTGAGCCGCCGGGGTGCGCCACCTCCTATAAGTTCAAGGGCTGCAGCAACAGCAGGCTAGGAATCGCAGGGTTTCGGCTGTTTTCAGACAACAGAACAGCAGAGGCGATTTCCATCGCAGGCTCGCGCCCAACGAAACACGTGATGCTGAGCGACTACAGAACAGGCGAAGTCTTTGCAATAGTGGACGAACACTGGAGCCACGCCCTTCGTACGGGCTCATGTGCAGCAGTTGCCGCCAAGCACCTGATGGTTCCCGGCAGCACAGAAGCAGCGGTGGTCGGCACAGGGTATATGGCCTACTGTTGCATTCATGCACTCAATAAAGTGATGCCGCTGAAGCGTTTGAAAATTTGGTCACGAGATGCAGAACGCGTCAAGGAATTTGCAGACAGGATAAGAACAGAGTTGAATATCAATGTCGAAACCGCGGTCAGCGCACAGGCATGCGTTGAAGGCATGAAGGTGGTCATTACGGTTACCAACGCACTGTCCCCATTTCTAAAAAGCGAATGGTTTTCGCCGGGGGTCCTGATTTATGCCATGGGCAACCATCAGGAAGTGGATCTGGAAACGTACTTGTCCATGACCTTTTTTGCCGACGAGCGCGAGCAGGTGAAAGTGTGTCCCGACATCGCTGCATTGATGAAATCAGGCGAGTTGCCTGTCAACCACGTTCAGGCAGATCTTGGCGACGTGCTTGGTAACCCCGCCATGGGCAGGAAATCGCCTGACGAAAAAATTATCGTGCGCAGTCAGGGTTTGGCGACGCAGGATGTCGCGCAAGCCTACTGGATTTACAACAAAGCCGTCAGCGAAGGTGTTGGTGCCAATTTGGAACCTCACCTGATAGAGCAGGCTGGCGCGCCATTGTTCTGAAATGGCTCGTTGTTGTCTGAGTATTATTTTTTTCTCCGTGCTTTCAACCTTAACCAACCAAAGGAATCCTATGATCACGCTTCGCCTGCCCAAAAACTCAGTGTCTCGTTTGTTCCGTCCGCTTGTTGTCGCGGCCCTCGCGGTGAGTACCGGCCTGGCAGCGCATGCAGCCGACCTTCGTTTGTTGTCCAGTTTCAACAGTACCCAAAAACCAACTTTCGCTGTTCTGGAGCGTTATCTGGCTAACGTCAAGGCCATCAGCAACAGCAGCGTGCGGATCTCGGTAGTCGGGCCAGAAGTGGTGCCAATTTTCGAGCAGTTGCAGCCCGTAAGCAGCGGCACTTTCGACATGCTTTACACCCACCCGGTGTTCCATGCGGGTAGTGGCTCGCTTGCCCTAACTGTCGACGCCATGGATGTGAACCCCGCCCTGCGTCGCAGCAGTGGTGTCTGGGACCAGATTGATGCTTTTTACCAAAAGCGGCACAAGCTCAAACTGGTGGCGATGATGTCGGTATCCAATGAGGGCTATCACCTCTTTACCAAGCAGCCTTTGAGCCCAGCAGGGGATCTGGCTGGTCGAAAAATTCGCGGGACGTCCACTTACTTCGGCGTCATCGAGGCGCTGGGTGCGCAGCCAGTGGTGCTCCCCGGCGCTGAGATCTACTCCGCGCTGCAGACTGGCGTGATTGACGGCGCGGGTTGGCCTGCCGCTGGCATGGTCAGCATGCGTCACTATGAAGTCGCCAAGTACCGCCTGCGCCCGACTTTCGGAGCTGCTACACAGCCAGTTTTTGTAAACCTTGATCGCTGGAACAAACTGGACGCAAAGACCAAGGAAGTGCTGCTTGAAGCAGGCCGCAAGACGGAGCTTGAAATGCCAGCTCTGGGCGATGCAATCCAGAAGGAAGAGGACGCTGAACTTGATCGTCGCGGTGTGCAGGTTCTACAGATGAACCCTGCGGTAGCCACCAAGGTTCGCAAGGCGTTCGTCGACAGTATCTGGAAGCTGGGATCAGACTGCTGCAAGGATGAAGCAGCCGCACTGCGCGCAACAGCCATCAAGGCAGGGTTGACACAATGAGCATGGCACCGCTGGCTGTGACGGCAGCACCCGCACCGGCATGGCTGGCGGTGTTGCTGCGAGCACACGACAGATTGACAGGTCTGGGCGTACACCTGGCCATGGTTGGATTGGCTGTGGTGGTGGGCGCTTACGTGTTGGAGGTCGTACTCCGCTATGGCTTTAATTCGCCTACCCGGTGGAGTGCAGACCTGGTCTCCTATCTGTTGCTGTTTATCACCTTCATGGCGATGCCCCAGGTCACCGCCAGCGGCGGACACGTTGCAGTGACTGCCTTGCTGGAACGCATGAGCCCATCCCGCCAGCGCGCTGCAGCCCGCGTGATTGCGGCCGGTGGTGTCATTGTTTGTCTTTTGCTCACCTGGATATCGTTGCAAGAAACGATGCGACAAGTCAGTGGCAATGTCCAGATGATGTCAGCCAACCCTATTCCAAAGGCGTGGGTATCGATATGGATCGTCTACGGTCTTGGCAGCTCCGCCTTGCATTTTTTGAGAACAGCCATCTGGCCACCGGCATCACCCATCGGAGCGGGAGCTAACGTATGAACAGCTTGTTAATTATGTCTGGCGCGCTGGCGCTGCTGTTGGTACTTTTTGGTGCTGGCGTGCCTGTATTTCTCGCATTTCTCGCCATCAATACGGCCGGGGTAGCCGTGTTTCTTGGTCCCCAAGCGTTTGGTCTGGTAGCCAACTCTTTGTTTGCCACGGCCACAACCCCCAGCCTGACGGCAATTGCACTGTTTGTTCTGATGGGCGAGATTCTCTTTCGCTCGGGCACCAGCGAAGTGCTTTTCGAGGCGGTCGACCGTTTTGTCGGTCGTCTGGCTGGGCGTCAGTTCGTGTTGGCAGGTGTGCTGGCAACGATTTTTGGTGCTTTGTCGGGCTCCAACATGGCGGTATCCGCGATGATGGCCAAATCTGTTTTCCCGGGGATGGAAAAGCGTGGCTATGACCGGCGCTTGTCGATTGGCATGATTCTGGGAGGCGCGAGCCTGGCACCGGTAATACCGCCCAGCGTACTGGCGATCATTATTGCCACCTTGGCACAGGTTTCGGTTGCGGGCTTGCTGATCGCGGGCGTGTTGCCGGGTCTGCTGCTTGCGCTTATGTTTATTGGTTACGCGTTGCTGCGGGTGAAATTGAACCCCTCCCTTGCGCCTGCAACAGTCGATGGCCCCCAGACCGCTCCTGTGCGGAGTATGGGGCGTGAGATATTGCGTTGCCTGCCCTTTACGCTGGTCATTGTTTCAGTGATGGGTTTGATCCTTGCGGGCGTAGCCACGCCATCGGAGAGTGCCGCTACAGGCGTCATTGGTGCCATGGTTACGGCGGCGATTTTTGGTAAGTTGCGCTTGAAAATGCTCGCTGAATCACTGCGCAGCAGTGTACTTGTCACCGCCATGATTCTTGTGATCATGGCTTCATCGACCTTGTTCAGTCAGCTATTGGCTCTCAGCGGTGCGTCATCACAAATTACCGATTGGGTCGCCCAGCTTGGGTGGCACCCGGTCTGGATGTTGCTGGTGATGATGGGCCTGGTATTTGTTTTCTGCATGTTCATTGACCAGGTTGCCTTGATGCTGGTCATCATCCCGATCTATATGCCGCTGATCGCCGTTTTGGGATTTGACCCGCTTTGGTTCTGGTTGCTGATGCTGCTGAACGTCACCGTCGGAGGTATCACGCCCCCATTCGGCTACGCGATGTTCGCGTTCAAGGGGGCACGCCAGGATGTTCCCATGACAGATCTGTTCGCCGCTGCATGGCCTTTTGTAGGACTGTTCCTGCTGGGTATGTTGATCGTAGGCCTCGTGCCCGGTCTGGCTACCTGGCTACCAAGCTTACTTTGAGATGCAACCCTGATCAGCCCCACCCGGCCCGAAGGACGGGTGGTGATGGCATGTCTGCTTGCTCTGGAGGGGGTTATGAATACTTCATGACCCGCAGAGTGAGTATCCAGCTCATAAGCCGGGAAGAGAACTCCCTGCAATGGCCGAAGCTTGAATTGGCTTACATTTGCGTGTAGCCATTTGAAAGTTAACTTTCTGGCTGCCCAGGTTTGGCAACCAGCTCGGTCATGCCGCCCATGTAGGGTTGGAGTACTGCTGGAATATCAAGACCGCCGTCCTCGCGCTGGCAGTTCTCTAAAACTGCCACCAAAGTACGGCCAACCGCCAACCCAGAGCCATTCAGGGTGTGGACAAACTCGTTTTTGCCTTGCGCGTTTTTAAAACGGGCTTGCAGCCTGCGCGCCTGAAAGGCTTCGCAGTTCGACACGGAACTGATCTCGCGGTAGGTGTTTTGGGCGGGCAGCCACACTTCCAAATCATAGGTTTTGGTAGCGCCAAAACCCATGTCGCCAGTACACAGCAGCATGACGCGGTAGGGCAAGCCGAGTTTCTGCAAGATGGCTTCGGCGTGGCCTGTCATCGCCTCCAGCGCGTCGTAGCTTTTGTCGGGGTGCACGATCTGCACCATTTCAACCTTGTCAAACTGATGCTGGCGAATCATGCCGCGCGTGTCGCGGCCATAGCTGCCGGCCTCAGACCGAAAGCACGGCGTGTGGGCGGTGAATTTGAGGGGCAGGTCAGATTCGGGCGTGATGACGTCGCGCACAAAATTCGTCAGAGGCACTTCGGAGGTGGGGATCAAATATTGATCCGGAACCTTCTTGAAGAGTTCGTTGCTATTACCCGTAAAGACTCCGTCAGGTTGAGCTTGTGTAAGGTCTAACAACTTAGCAGTTGCTTCCAATCCCTGGCGCGGAACTCGGAACAAGTCTTCTTCAAACTTGGGCAACTGCCCGGTACCGCGCAGCGAATCAGCGTTGACGATGTAGGGCACATAGCATTCGGTGTAGCCGTGCTCCTGGGTCTGGACATCGAGCATGAAAGCAGCCAAGGCACGGTGCAAACGCGCCAAACCGCCCTGCATAACGGTAAAGCGTGAGCCCGTGAGCTTGGTGCCCAGCTCAAAATCAAGCCCCAGCGGCTGGCCCACATCGACATGGTCTTTGACCTCAAAACCATAAGTTTTTGGCGTGCCCCAGCTGCGCACCACAACATTGCCGTCTTCGCCTTTGCCCAGCGGTACGCTGTCGTGCGGCAGGTTGGGCACAGCCAGCAGCAGCGCTTGCAGCTCCAGTTGAATCTGGTCAAGTCGCGCGCTGGAGGCTTCCAGCTCGGCCTTGGAGCTGCTGACCTGCGCCATCACGGCGCTGGCGTCTTCGCCTTTGGCTTTGAGCTGGCCAATTTGCTTGGACAGCGTGTTGCGCAGGTTTTGCAACTCTTCGGTACGGGCTTGAATGGTCTTGCGCTCCTGCTCCAGGGCGGTAAAGGCCGCTACGTCCAGAAAAGTCTGGGGCGACTTGCGGGTCTGCAGCCTCGCGACGGCGTGGGGCAGGTCTTTGCGTAAAAGGTTGATATCGAGCATGGAAAATGGCTAAAAGTGGGTTTTTAAGGTGTTAAATTAGGCTTTAAGCCAATGAATGCGGGCGCAAGCAGCTACTGAATAGATAGCAAATCAAATCACATCAAGTCTGCTGGTGCAGCGTGCTTTGCCCCGCGCTCAACTCGCCCAGCGCATCCAGCTTCAGGCCCTTGGGCAGCGGGAACTTGATGGTCTCTTCAATCCCGTCCATCTTGCGCACCGACACGGCGCCCAGCGCCTTGATGCGGTCAATGACTTGCTTGACCAGTATTTCAGGTGCTGATGCACCCGCCGTCAAACCGACTTTGGCTTTGCCCTCAAACCAGCTTTCTTTCAGCTCGCTGGCGTCATCGACCATGTAGGCCTCGGTGCCCAGCTTGTTGGCCAGCTCGGCCAAACGGTTGCTGTTGGAGCTGGTCGGGCTGCCGACCACAATCAATATGTCAACCTGGGGACTCATGACCTTCACGGCGTCTTGCCGGTTTTGTGTGGCGTAGCAAATGTCTTGCATCTTGGGGCTGCGCACCATCGGGAAACGCGCCCTGACAGCGGCGGTAATCTCAGCCGCGTCGTCCACGCTCAGGGTGGTTTGCGTCACCACAGCCAGCAACTGGGTTTGCAGCGGGTTGATGCGCTGCACGTCTGCAACGTCTTCCACCAGATGAATGCCGCTGTCGAGCTGGCCCATCGTGCCTTCGACTTCAGGGTGGCCTTTGTGGCCGATCATGATGAACTCGTAACCTTCTTTGTGCAGCTTGGCCACTTCAACGTGAACCTTGGTCACCAGCGGGCAGGTGGCGTCAAAGATCTGAAAGCCGCGCCGCTCGGCTTCGAGCTGAATCGCCTTGCTCACGCCGTGCGCGCTGAAAACCAGCGTGGCACCGGGCGGCACATCGCCAAGTTCTTCAATGAAAATCGCACCTTTGTCTTTCAGGTCATTGACCACATAAGTGTTGTGAACAATCTCGTGGCGTACATAAATGGGCGCGCCAAATTTGGCCAGCGCGCGCTCAACAATTTCGATGGCGCGGTCAACACCGGCGCAAAAGCCGCGCGGCTCGGCCAACAGGATTTCTTGAGGAAGAGTCGTCATAACACGCCTATTATTTGAACTTCAAAAGTGACGGGCTGCCCTGCTAAGGGGTGGTTAAAGTCAAACTGAACGGCATCTGCCGTGCTTTTAACCTGCACCACACTGCCCGCATACTGGCCTGCCCCGTCCGGGGTGGGGAACTGCACCACGTCACCCACCTTGTAGGCTTCATCCGGGTCGCCCAGTTCATTGAGCAGCTTGCGCGCCACCCATTGGGTCAAGTCCGCATTGCGCTCCCCAAAGGCAACACCGGCGGGCAGCTCAAACGTGGTGTGCGTGCCTTCCGGCAGGCCCAGCAGGTGCTGCTCAATCGCTGGCGACAACTGGCCTGTGCCCAGGCTCAGCGTGGCGGGTTTGCCACCAAAGGTGTTGATGATGGCCACGCCATCAGGCCCGGCCATGCGGTAGTGCAGGGTCAGAAATGACGAGGCTTCAATGAGGGGAGCAGCAAGTAGGGCAGCAGACATAAAACTCTCAAACGTGCGATAAGGGCAAGGAACTGTTTGTAAACTGCCCCCATTGTAGAAAGTTAGTGAATCACTCAAACCATGCTTTTAAAAGACCTGCCCCTGGACGCCCGCCCGCGTGAAAAACTGCTGGCTCGCGGCGCTGGCGCGCTGAGCGATGCCGAGCTGCTGGCGCTGCTGCTGCGCACCGGTTTGCCGGGTAAAAACGCGCTGCAAATGGGGCAGGAGTTGGTGGACACCTTTGGCGGCGTGGCCGGGTTGCTGCACACGCCAGCCGAGGCTCTGAAGAAAATCAAAGGGCTGGGCTCAGCCAAACGCGCCGAGATTGTGGCGGTGCTTGAACTGGCCAGGCGGGCTTTGGCCAGCCAGTTGCAAGAAAATACCATGTTCAGCAGCCCGCAAGCCGTACGCGACTATTTGCAGTTACAACTGGGCAGTCGCGACCATGAGATTTTTGCCGTGCTGTTTTTAGACACACAGCACCGCCTGATCGTGCTGGAAGAAATGTTCAGGGGCACGTTGACGCAAACCAGCGTTTACCCACGCGAGGTGGTGGTGCGCGCCCTGGCACTGAACGCCGCCAGCGTGGTGCTGGCGCACAACCACCCCAGCGGCAGCGCCCAGGCATCACGCGCTGACGAGGCCATCACGCAAACCCTTAAAGCCGCGCTGGCACTGGTTGACGTGCGCGTGCTGGACCACTTCATCGTGACCGCGAGGCAGGCCGTGTCGATGGCTGAGCTGGGATTGATGTAGACCATGAAGGGCCTCAAGTCACTCAAAACAGCCAAAGCCGAGCTGGAGGCGCGCGTCAAGCTGGCCAAAGAGCTGGAAGCCGCCAAAAAAGCGGCGGCTGCCAAAGCCAGGGCCGAGGAAGAGTTCTTTGCAAACGCGGTCGGTATCGTCAAGCCGCTGCCTTTCAGGCACCGCCCCGGCCACCGAGCCAGCTTGCCGCAGGTACAAGCCGCGCCCATTGCCGTGCAGCACCGGCTGGACGAGCAGGCTGTGATGCAAGAAGCCCTGTCAGACGAGTTTGACGTCGAAACGCTGCTCGACACCGACGACGCCCTGAGCTTTCGCCGCCCCGGCATCGGCACCGATGTCACCCGAAAACTGCGCAAAGGCGGCTGGAGCATTCAGGGCCAAGTCGATTTGCACGGCCTGCGACGCGAAGATGCCAGGCAAGCCTTGGTTGACTTCATCAAAGACGCCGCCCGCATGGGCTGGCGGTGCGTGCGGGTGGTACACGGCAAGGGCTTGGGCTCGCCCGGCAAAACGCCGGTGCTCAAAGGCAAGGTGCAAAGCTGGCTGATTCAAAAACAGGAAGTGCTGGCCTTTGTGCAGGCCCGTCCGGCCCATGGCGGGGCGGGGGCGCTGGTGGTGCTGCTGGCGCAGAGTTAGATCTGAAGTTGAGTTACTATTAATTTAGGAGCTGTTTTCGCCCGTATCTATTGGCTTAAATGCACTTTCAGTGCCTGAAAACGGCCTAAAAGCAGCTAACTTAGGATGAATTGAGTGCGAGTCCGGCTTGCTGACACCTGCCGCGACTTATTTCCTAAGTGATCTCCAGCAACGGCTGGGCGACTTCAGCAAGCGCATTGACCAAGGAGATGCGCGCCAGGCCAAGTTCAAACGCCTCAGCGCGTAACGCTTGGGCAAATATCGGGCTCACCAACTCGATGTGTTCCAAGTCCAGCACCAACTCACGAGGTACCCAGCGCGGGAAGCGGCCTGTTGACAATTCACGACGGGTGTCTACCGGTAGCCGTTGCATCAAAATGTCGGCTTGGTGGCGCGCCTCCAGCCGTTCGGAACCGACCAGACGACGCACGGGCATGGTCACCACCTCTTGTCCAGCCTGCGCCTGCATCAGCGCGTAGGTCTCGTTCCAGTTCTGGCCTTCCGCGCGTTTCAGACTATCCATGTAATCCGGGCGCCCGCCCAAGAGACGTAGCACCTCTGCGGACGGCGTCCCCGTCTGCGGCTTAATGATGATGCGTTCAGCCAGGCGCTGATTGAGGGACGGCAACGACAGACCATCATTTACCGCCCACAGGGCATCAGCCACGCATTGGTTCAAGTGAGTTAGCACGCCGCGCGAATGCCCTAATGCCCATTGCAAGGGCATCTGCGCGTCTGCTTCAGCACGGGCACGGTCTGGGGGCACGCCCAGCGCCAACAGATTTAGCAGCAGCGCGGGCACAAAGCGTTTTTCCAGTGTTGCCAGAGGCGCCGCATGCAGCGCAATGGCCCAGCGCGTCGTCACATTGACCGCCACCACCAGCTTGGCTGGCCGGCAATGTGCCAAGCCCAGTGACCAGCCGCCAAGGATGCTCGCAGACACATCAGCCTGAGGCTGAGGCTGCAGTTGTGCCGGCAGTTTGAGGGATCGGGCCAGTTCCCGCGTAACGTGCAGCGTGACCATGTTTTACAAAATGACTGCTTGTTGAAACTGCCGCGCATTCAGCGTGCCGCGCCAGTCCCCTTCAAACACCAGGTCACACACCACCGATTGGCTGGGTCCTACCAGCTCTAGCCCGCCAACCGATGCGCTTGACTCGTCAGCAAACACGTGACTCAAACGCTCCAGCAACTTTTGCTTGTAGTCGGTGTCGTTGTTGCCGGCCAGGTGCAAGCCCTTGGTCTCCAGCACCACCAGCTTTTGCAGGCCGTCATTGGTCAGACGGGCAAACACAAAGTCGGGGTAGACCTTGTTGCGCTTCCAGCCTTGCAACCCGTATTGCGCTTTAGCCACATTGCGGTGCCACCAGCGCAGCGCCGCCTGGCCGTCCAGGTAGCAGGCGACGTCACGCTCAAGCCCACTGTCGGTTAGTGCCGTCAAGGCAGGTTCAAACAGGCTTTTTTCAATCAGGTGGTTGTCGTCTTTGCGGGTCAGGTACTCAGGCTGGCCAGATAGCTCCAGCTCAAATTCACGCGGAATTTCATAGTCTGTCGCATCGGCCCGCAGCCGGAACTCGATGTCGCCCGCTGCAACACAATCATCAAAAACCGCTTGCGCCAGGCGGTCGCGCTCCAACTCCATGTCAATGCGCAAGCGCTCGAGCAAAGATGCGCTGCTGCCTGCAATGGCTTTTTCAGCGTAGGTTTTTAACAGCCTTGCCAGCACCCCATCCACCCAGCTCCATACCCACCAGGCGTTGGGCGCAATATCCAGCAGGCCGCGCACCAAGCGGGCACGGTCAAGGCTTGCCTCCGTTAGCCCAACGCGCACCTGCACTTGTTCAGGGTGATCCAGCACGCTCAAACCAACTTCAAATTGCTGCCCACCCAAGCGCCCTGCCTGCGTTGCCCCTGGCGCATCAGGTGCCCACTCAGCGGCCAGCACGTCAGGCTGTAACGCCGCCCAGTCAACTCGCGACAAAATGTCACTCTCATACGCCAGCTCGCGGCGGCGCTTGCGGCCTTGTGCATCAGGCTCAACCCACGTCACACGCGGCAAGAAAAGCCGCAATTGGCTAAATTCTGAACGCCGCTTGAACGGCACGGCTTTGCTCACCGCTGTGCCACCCTCCCCCTGCACAGACAGCGCCAGGTCGCCCATGCCTTCAGTCTCCAGCGACTCTTTGATGGCCTTGATAACCTCACCGGTTTTAGCGTCGTGGCACAACACGTAGCAGGCGTCCAGCGCGGCGCGGCCCGTCTTGGCCACATGCGGCAGCCGCAAAATGCGGCCCATCAGCTGCGTCATTGACCGCACCTCTTTGCCAGCTGCTAGCGCGCAAAGCACGTAGGCAAACGGGCAGTCCCAGCCCTCTTGCAGCGCCTGCTTGGTGATGATGGCTCGCACGCCGCAGGCGGGGCTCAGCAGGTCAATGTTTTCGGGTGATTTCAGCTCGTCAATGCCCGCCGTTTTGATGGCGATTTGCGCCTCGGTAAACCCCAGTTGCAGCAAGTAAGCTTTCGCGTCTTCCGCGTGAATGTAGCCACTGTCCCGCATGTCTTTGCCCGTACGCTCCACCTGCACCAGCAAGATGGGGCGAATGTAGCGGTTGGTTTCAGCCTGCAGGCCGGCAGCGTCAAGGCTCAAGGCATTCAGCCGATCAACGCTGGCCGCCAGACAGCTTTGCCAGTCGCTCCAGCCGCGCATGTCCACGTTGATCGGCAGCTTGATCATCTCGGCCTCGTCCAGGTCCGTGCCGCGCACGTCCACCAAGATGTTTGAACCTGACAGTTGCACACCAGCCTTGACGGCAGACACACGCGGCGTGGCCGACAGCTCCAGCATGAAGCAGGGATTAAAGCCGTCCAGCGTGCGCAGGGCGTTTTCGGTGTAGGCGTGGTGGCCCTCGTCTATCACCACCATGGGCCGTACTAACCGCAACACATTGCCCAGCGAGCTTTTGACAACGCTGCCTTTGGTCGCCCGCGCTTCAGCCTGGCTGGCCCCCCAAGGCGCATAGGCGTCCAGGTTGGGTACATCGGCCAGCAGTTGCCAGTGCGCGTCAATGTCGTCTTCACGCGGGGTAAAGCCCAGCACATTGCCCCGGTCTCTGAAAGCCTTGAGCTTTTTTTGCGCCTCGTCTTTACGTGCGGCAGATTGCAGCATGAGCAGCATCACGCACAGGTGCGAGTCGATGTCCAGCCTCGTCAAAGGCGAGTCTTTTTCAAGAATCTTCACTCGCCCTGCGCCTGCGGTGTTCAGCATCTGGCGGTAGGGGTGGTCACGGTTGGTCAGCGTCTTGAGGGTCTGGCGGTAAATCGCCTCGTTCGGCACTATCCACAGCACCAGCCCGGTGTGCTGATTCAGGTAACTTGAAAACACCTGACCCACACTGGCTGCAGCCAGCAGCGTCTTGCCGCCACCAGTTGGTATTTTCAGACACACATTCGGTATGGCGCGGCCCGCGCCGTCAAAGCGGCTGCTGTGCGGCTGGTCTGCAAAGGCGGGCGGCAATGCGTTTTGGGTTTTTAGCGTGGCCCAGGTTTTTTTAGGAAAGTCTGACGCCTCACGCAACAAGTCTTCCATACCTTCCATCACGCGCAAGGCATTGGCTGCTTTTTCTGCCTGCGCGCGGTGCTTTTTCAGCTCCGCGATGTAGCTGCCCAGTTGGCCAAGCACCCTGGTTTGAAAAGTCTTGAGTTGGGTGGCGCCTACAGATTCAATGTCCGCGCTGCGGCGGCGTGGTTCCCAGAAGATTTTGCGGTCGCGTTCGATTCGCCCGCGAAAGTCGGGTGCCAGTTTGTCCGCCAGATTGACCAGATCGATGCGGTAAATGAGTTGCAGGTCTTCAACTGCAATCGACAAACCGCTTGGCCCGTTACCGGCTTCCCATTCAACGGCCAGGTCAATGTCTGAGGCGGGACGGTAATCGCCACGCCCCCGAGAACCGTAAACCCATACCTTCGCCAGCCCCGGCGTGGATTCAAACAAACCACGAAGGCGCGCAACTGCCCTGGGCGCAATCCCGAACAGCCAGTTTTCTGATTCCGCCGCCTTTTCAGTCATAGCCCGTTCAACTTGGCTCGCAGTTCTTCAAACTCGCGCACGGCAACGCCCCGCACAAAAGCTGAAACGCTCACCGCCTTGGCTTCGTTGTAGGTATGACTGGTTTCGTCGCGTTGGTCTTTCATTTCTTCCCAAACATCTGGCGACACGATCAGCTCACAGCGAAATGCCGCCTGAATAATCGGCTTTTGCATTTCTGGGACTTTCTCGCCTTGGTCCCGCATCCAATAAAACATACTTTTCCAGGCCAACTCATAGGTAAATTCAAAGCGCTGGATCAAGCTGTCGCGAATGATGTCTGTCTCACTCAGCGCCACCACTTCCTGCAAACGGTCAAGCGCCCGGTTGTACTGGCTACGCGCCACCTCGAAACGGTCACTGTTTGCCATCATCAACCCTCCCTATATAGCGCAAACGGCAGCGGCGCAAAGTCCACGCCATGCTCCAGCAACTGCTTGTTGCTCAGGTACTTGGCGGGTGCAAACACCAGGTGGCGCTTGCCGTCGCCCTTGCCATCATTGCGCGCATGGCCCCACTCTGCAAAGGTTTTGGCGCGGCTCAGTGTTAGCGCCGCTTCGGGCGACTTTAAAAACATGAGTGACGGCTCGTACACCAGCCACACATGCGCGTCTTTGGCCTCGCCCAGATACCATTCGGGCGAGCCTTTGGGTTTGGCCAGCAGCGTGCCGCCTGTGGCGGTGTGAAACAGCCAGGCACCCAGCGCATCAAACCCGGGCAATGATTCGCCTGACAGCAGCTTTTCAATGTTCAAAGGCTCGCCCAGCGTGCAGTAGGTAAATTCGCCGCCCAGGCCTTCAGCCATTTCTGAAATGCGTTTTTCACCTTCCACCCGCAGCACGCCGTCTTTGAGGTCTACATTGATTTTGTCAAAGCGTTTTTTCTTTTTCGTCCCCTGGTCTGCCAGGTCACCGTCAGCAAAACCTTCTTTGGCTTTGATGGCCTCTACCTTTTTAAGCCATTCATCGGCTTTTTTAAACTGGGTAAAAGTGATTTTTTCTTCCAGCAAAGTCTCGCGCTGGTTACCGACCCAGGCGTAGCCCTTGATGGCGCGGCGTACCCGCTCGGCGGTGAGTTTGTCGGCATATTCCTCGCCCTCAACCAGAATGAACTTGCGGTTACCGCCGTCTTTGGCGTTGGCTTTGAGGACGGCGTGGGCGGTGGTGCCTGAGCCTGCGAAGGAGTCCAAAACAAGTGAATCCACACTGGTCGCTATCGAAATAACTCTGTCCAACAGCCTAGTTGGCTTAGGTGTCGGGAATATCAAACCCAATCGCTGCATTTCTTCCGTGGCTGATTGTGTACTACCGCAATCCGTGTAATTCCATACTGTCCGAGGTACAACACCGCCAACCTCTGACAAAAATCTCTTGTATCTAGGAAATTTTGCACCACCATCTTTACCCCAAAAAACCAATTTATCGTTCACATTTTTGACATGCCGCTCCTCAGAAAAGCGCCAAGTCGTTCCGCTAGGTGGCCATACGTCCTCACCGTTAAAGGGGTTTGTAATTTTGTAGTGAAGATTGGGGCGCTCAAGCTTGGTCTTGTTTGAGCTGTAGGTCATTGAATTCCATGCACCTCGGCTGTCAAAATCCGGGTTTACATACATTGCTTCTTGCTCATCTGTTCGATCAAGACGATTGAATTCCCAGCTAGCAAGATTCTTTGTATACAAAATTACATTGTCAAAATCACGGCTAAAGTGAGTTGCATCATTGGCCGGGGAGACTTTGTTTGCCCAAGCGATGCTCGCAACAAAATTATTCGCTCCAAAAATCTCATCCAGCACCATCCGCGCCCGGTGCACCTCGTTGTCATCCAGCGTGATCCAGATCGAGCCCTTTTCGCTTAACAACTCGCGCAGCAGCACCAGCCGGGGCCACATCATGCACAGCCACTTGTCGTGGCGCAGCATGTCTTCACCATCGACCGGGTTGGTCGACAGCCACTCTTTCATGATGGGGCTGTTGACGTTGTCGTTGTAGCACCAGCCCTCATTGCCGGTGTTGTAAGGCGGGTCGATAAACACCAGGTCCACCTGACCGGCGTAACGCGGCAGCAGGCTTTTGAGCGCATGCAGGTTGTCGCCATGAATCACCAGGTTGCCGCCCAGGTCTGCCGGGCCTATGCCTTTGGCCGCGTCAACCTCCAGCGGGCGGTAAGGCACCGTCAGGTGGTGGTTGTAGACGTACTCTTTGCCTTTGAAGACGATTTCAGACATGTGTTTTATTTGAGTTAAAGCAAAAGCATTTTTGATTATCAATGCAATTGCAGGCGATTCAAGGCGACTTTTTCGCTATTGATTCAGGAGCTGCTTGCGCCCGTATATATTGGCTCTAAGTCACTTTTGATGCCTGAAAACGGCCTGAATCTGGCTTTTTAAGGTGCTGAGACACGTTTCAGACGCTTTGGCAGGTCGGCCGGAGTTATTTTTGGCCATTTTGAGGCGACAAATACGATTTTTGATCAATAGATACGGGCGCAAGAAGCTGCTTAATTTATAGCAAGTATTACACGCTTGATCCGCGTAATCACACCGTCACATCGTCTGCGCACCATAGCGTTCTTCACAACAAGGGAACGCTCCGATATCTTCATCCAAACTTTTTACGTTATCGACCGCCATCGCTTTGGCAAGTATGCTGGCCGGGCATGTGGTGATGCCTGCCAGGACGTTTATTGCAGCGCCCAAAGACGCATCGGATGACCTGAAAATCAGCGGCAAATTCACAACAGGCAGGCGGGGCATTGTGGATTGGTGATGAACTCGGCCCGTTCCTGATCAAGGCCGACCTGAAAGGCAAGGTGCTGGCGGTCTTTGAAACCCAGGTCGATGGCAAGCTGGTGCGCTCGCCGGACCACCCGAACGGGACCACACCCGGCGCGCCCGGTGGTTTGGTTGATTTTCAGGTGCGTCGCTCACGCGGTTTTGAAGGCATGGCTGCATCCAGAGATGACAGCAAACTCTATGCGCTGCTGGAGGGTGCGCTGTACAACGCCGCCACCAAAGCCAACGAAAACGTGGACGGCAAAGACTACCTGCGGGTGCTGGAGTTTGACGTGAAAACTGAAAGCTGGACGGGCCGCCACTGGAAGTATGTGCTGGAAGCCAACAACCTGGCGATTGGCGATTTCAACATGATGGACGGCACGACAGGCTTGGTCATCGAGCGCGACAACGGCGAAGGCACGGCAGACAAAGCCTGCCCAGCAGACCAAAAACGCACAGACTGCTTTCACGACCTGGCCAAATTCAAACGGGTTTACAAAATCGAAATGAGCGACGCCAACGTGGGCGGCGCGGTTCGAAAAATCGCCTACATCGACCTGATGGCCATCGCCGACCCAGCCAAACTGGCGCGAAAACCACTGAACAATGGCGTGCTGACCTTTCCCTTCTTCACGATTGAGAACGTGGACGTCGTGGATGACAAGCACATCATTGTTGGAAACGACAACAATCTGCCGTTTTCCAGCAGCCGCGACCCGAACAAGGCCGACGACAATGAATTGATCTTGCTGGAAGTGGCGGACTTTTTGAAGGCCAACTGAAGCACACCCAAAGGCGCAGCCATTTTGATTTTCTACAGGCTGGCGCCTACGGCAACTCTGGCAATCCAGGCAATGCACGGACACTCGAATCAGGCTATATTTCAGATAAAGGAGGGACTTGCAGAATTCCGCAAGCCAGCCGAATTAACCGCTACGTGAGGTAAAAAAAGTTGCGGGCACCGCCTAAAAGGCTGCAAGATCAGGGTATTGAATCATGAACTTGGTGAGCGCCCA
>JBILXX010000011.1:0-49721 GCA_044378095.1 Polaromonas sp. | reverse complement strand
GGGCGCTCACCAAGTTCATGATTCAATACCCTGATCTTGCAGCCTTTTAGGCGGTGCCCGCAACTTTTTTTACCTCACGTAGCGGTTAATTCGGCTGGCTTGCGGAATTCTGCAAGTCCCTCTAATGTGTTCATAATTTTTTTTATTTTCTCCTGTTTCTGAGTCTTTTCGTACTTTATAGGTCTTTATAGTGACTTGCAAGACCATGTTCATGCCCGATATGGTTTTGACGCCTTTGCCAGATGCTGACAAATTGGCGTCTTCAGCGCAATCAGCTGGTGTGTGATAACTTCCAGCCCCACAAAGAATAATTTGGGAACCCTACAAATGAACCATTCACAGGCACTGACCGCTGACCAAGCTGTTGTTTTATCGCCTGATCGCTTGCTGGGCATGCACTGCGGCATTGAAAAAGAAAGTCTGCGCGCCCAGCCGAGTGGCGCTTTGGCGTTGACTCCGCACCCGTTGGCACTCGGCTCTGCGCTCACGCACCCCAAGATCACCACCGACTTCAGCGAGTCTCAGGTCGAACTGGTGACTGCTGTTCATGCCAGCGCACAGGCCGCCCTTGACGAGCTGACGCACATCCACCAGTTCACGTACCAGACCATGCGGGCGCTGGGCGACGAAATGCTGTGGGTGTCCAGCATGCCCTGCGGCTTGCCCACCGATGAAACCATTCCAGTGGCACGCTTTGGCTCGTCCAATGTGGGCCGCGCCAAAAGCGTGTACCGGCTGGGCTTGTCCCACCGCTATGGCCGGCGTATGCAAACCATTTCAGGTATTCACTACAACTGGTCTTTCCCCGGCGTTAGCAGTGAGCAGTATTTTGCGCAGATTCGCAATTTCAGGCGTCAGGCATTTTTACTGCTTTACCTGTTCGGTGCGTCGCCAGCGGTATGTTCAAGTTTTGTAGCGGGTCGCCAGCATGAGTTGCAGCAGCTCAGCGAGGGCACCATGTACATGCCTTACGGTACATCGCTGCGCATGGGCAGGCTCGGCTACCAGAGTGACGCCCAGGCGTCGCTGGCTGTCAGCTACAACAGTCTGGAAGGTTATGCCGCATCCCTGCAGGATGCGTTGACGCGGCCTTACCCGGCTTATGAAAAAGTGGGTATTCAAAACCCGGGTGGCGACTACAACCAGCTGGGCACCACCCTGCTGCAAATTGAAAACGAGTTTTACGGCACGATTCGGCCTAAACGGGTCATTTTCCCCGGTGAGCGTCCGCTCCACGCACTGCGCGAACGCGGTGTGGAATATATTGAAGTACGCCTGATGGACCTTGATCCGTTTGAGCCAGTTGGTATTACCACGCAAACCATGCGTTTCCTGGATGTCTTTTTACTGCATTGTTTGACAAGCGCCAGCCCGCCTGACACGCCAGAAGAAATTGCCGCGCTGGCACGCAACCAGCACCGTACCGCAGCGCGTGGGCGAGAGCCTGGGTTGCAGCTGGAGCGTGATGGCCAGCAGGTCACGCTGACAGATTGGGGTCACGAGATCGTGGCAAAGTGCGCGCCGATTGCTGCTGCACTGGACGCTGCACATGGGACCTCCGACTACAGTGCTGCATTGGCGGCAGCGACGGTCGGTTTGAACGATGCCACAACCTTGCCGTCTGCCAGGGTACTGGCCGCCATGGCCAGGGATCATGACAACTCGTTTGTCAAATTTGCGCGTACCCAGTCTGAAAAAACCCGCGCTTTTTTTCAAGCCCTGCCATTTTCAAGTGCGCAGGATGCACATTTCAAAGCGCTAACAGCGCAATCTATCGCCGAACAAAAGAAAATCGAGTCGCTGGATTCGATGCCATTTGAGGTGTATCGACAACAGTATGTGTCTGCTGACAGGCTTGGCGTGCATCGACGCGAGGCGGTGGCTGCCTGACCACCTTGGTGCGTTGTTGGCAAATGATGCACCGGGCCATCCGTTTCAGGCAAACATGACAGGGGCGGCGACAGGAACATGGGCCGCAACAAAGGGCGCTCGTTTGGTGCATGGCGTCTGCAATTACAGTTCTGACATTTTCATGACGCTTTCTTGACTGACTGGCCTCTCTAGAGTTCGGGTTTACCCGGTGCTAGCCTGTGGCTTGAGCGCTTCTGCTCTTAACTGGAAAGGTCTTTATGTCAAAACGTACTTTCAAAAAATCCGCTTTGAATTTTCTGGCCCCCTTGTCGATGGCCTTTGCTCTGTTGGCAGTCGGCGCTGCGGTTCAGGCTCAAACGCTTCAGCTCAATGGCGCAGGCATTCGTTACCAGGCCTCTGCGCCTTTGTACAGCGCAGAGCTGTATTTGAATCAAAAAGTTGCCACGCCCGCGCAGGCCATGGGCAGCCCAGGCATCAAGCAATTGCGAGTCGTCATGCTGCGCGATGTGAAATCAGCCGAACTCGGCGATTTGCTGGCCAGCGGCATGGTCTCCAATGCCAGTGATGACGAGTTGAGCAAATTGATTCCGGTGCTGTTCAGCCTGGGGGAAATATTGGGTGAACAAAAGCAGCTGCTTGCGGGTGACAGTTTTCAGATCACGATGCTGCCTGATGCCTCCACCAGCATCAATATTCAGGCTAAAGCGCGTCTGGGGCCGACAGGCACGTGTTTGCGCAGCCCGAGTTGTTCAGCCTGTTACTGCGCATGTGGCTGGGCCAACGTCCGGCAGATGAAGGCCTGAAAAGCGCACTACCGGGCAAAGCTGGCTGAACGAAAATCTTCGGCGCTGGGAGCGGCATGAGTCATGTTTGTACTTGAAGCCCGGTGTCAGCCAAATCGACGGCGTAAAAATACGCCCACAAACGCCAGCCCCAGCACCAATGCAAACCAGCCTACCAGGGCGGATTGAGCCACGATACCCTGCATGCCGGGCGAGGAAATAAAGCGTGGTGACACCAGTACGCCCAGGCCAATCAGAATACACAAAACACCTTTGAAGGCTAGCTCGTTGCTGGCTTGGATAACTGCCTTGTTCAGCGGTTTTTGAGTCGGAGCAGATGGTAGTGGCATGGTGGGGATTTTCAGACGCTAATAACGATTCGTGGCGCACTCGATAATACGTGCACGCAACGAAAGACTCCCAACAATGGCAATTCAGTGGTTTCCAGGGCACATGTACCTGACGCAAAAGGCTATTCAAGAACGCATCAAAGAAATTGATGTGGTCATTGAGCTGCTGGATGCACGACTGCCCGGCTCGAGTGCCAACCCAAAACTGGCCGAGCTGACGGCATCGCGCCCCACACTCAAGGTGCTTAACAAGCAGGACCTGGCCGACCCTGCAGTTACAGCGCTGTGGCTGGCGCACTACAACGCCATGCCCAACACTCGTGCGATTGAACTGGATGCGAGCGAAACCGCACCTGCCCGCAAACTGATTGACGCTTGCCACACCCTTGCACCCTTGCGCGGCAGCATGGTCAAACCGATGCGGGTGCTGATTTGCGGCATCCCCAACGTTGGCAAGTCCACCCTGATCAACACCCTGACGGGCAAGCGCGCCACCAAAACCGGTGACGAAGCAGGCATCACCAAAATCGAGCAGCGCATTGTGCTGGCCGATGGCTTTTATTTGTGGGACACGCCCGGCATGCTGTGGCCGCGCATCATCGTGGCTCAAAGTGGCTACAACCTGGCCGCCAGCGGCGCGATTGGCCGCAACGCCTTCGGCGAAGAAGAAGTGGCGCTGGAACTGCTGAATCTACTCATCAAAAAATACCCGGCAGCACTGGTCGAGCGCTACAAAATTGACATCACAGCCGAGTCAACCGACGAAACGGTGCTGGAAGACATTGGCCGAAAACGCGGCGCGGTGCTGACCAAAGGCCGCATTAATCTGCAAAAAGCGGCCGAGATTGTGATCTACGAGTTTCGCCAAAGCGCGCTGGGCCGCATCACGCTGGAAACGCCAGACGAGTTTGCCAGCTGGCTGGCGGCAGGGCAGTTGCTGGATGCTGAACGCCAGGTCAAAAAGGATGCGATTGAAATGGCTCGGCTGATCAAGTTTAAAAAAATTGCCAGGCCTGAAAAGCTGCGCGGCGCCTAGGCTCCTAGGCCTTCGGCAACAGTTTTTGCACCAGCGGGTGCAACACTTTTTTCTGTGCGCCAATCGCATAAAAGTGCTCAGCCACGCCGTCGCATGCCCCCAGCCGCTTGACGTCGTAACGCTCGATCAGCTCGTCATGAATCAAGTCTGCGGCAGGAAAAACGCCCATACCCGCAGCACCAAATGTTTTGAGCAGGGCGCTGTCTTCAAATTCACCGACGATATTGGGCTTGATGCCCAGGCACTCAAACCAGTGGTCAATACGCGGCCTGACCGCTGCACTGGATGTGGGCAGCAACACCGGAACTTTTGCCAGCGACTGGGGGAATCCTTTTTGCGCTGCCGCCTGCCATTGCGGTGGCACGTACCACGACAGGTCTGACGACCCCAGCGAGTGGCTGTACACCTTCAGGTTTGGGTTGACGGGCGCTGGGCGGTCTGCGAGCACCACGTCCAGCCGGTGCAGGGCCAGTTCACCCAGCAAGTCTTCAAACTCATCTTCCTGGCAAATCAGCCGCAAATTGGGTGTGTGCATCACCGGCTGCATCAGCTGCCGCACAGCCAGCTTTGCCAAGCCTTCAGATATACCCACAGCCAGCCGCACCGAAGGCGATCCCATGGCGTCACGCACCAGGTCCGGCAGTTTTTCGCCCAACTGAAATATAAGTTCAGCCTGGTGCATGGCTGCAATGCCTGCGTCGGTCAGTGCCACACCACGGCCTGCAGGCTTGAGCAGCTCGTAGCCCAGTGACTTTTCCAGCTCACGCACCTGGGTACTGACAGTTTGCACCGCCATGTCCAGCCGGTCAGCCGCCTTGGCCATGCCGCCTTCTTTGGCGACAACCCAAAAATAGTACAAATGCCGGTAACTGAAGGGCGTGTTCATAATCAGTTTAATCAGAAGTTTGGTTTCTTTATTATCTGCTTTTTAAGTCGTAATAGTCAGATTATGCTCATTTTTCCTTTAACCCACACGAAAGGTCATCATGCAAGTCATTTTTGAATCACCCGACCCCCAAGCCGCCGAATTGCGTACTTTGGCTGAACGCCGCGTGCGCCAGGCGCTCAGGCGGATGGCATGGTTGACGCCCCGTGTTCGGGTGCATTTGTCAGACATTAACGGCCCGCGCGGCGGCATTGACAAGCGTTGCCAGATTGAACTGATCACTGATGGCGGAAAACCAGTTGTCGTCACGTCACTTGCCCGAGACTGGTTTACAGCGCTGCAAAGCGCGCTGACGCGTGCAACCCGCTCACTTTTGCACAATTTGCAGCGCAGTCGCACGCCACGAGCTTCCAGCTTGCGTCTTTCCACTCCCCAATAAATTCAAACCATTCCAGGACTACTTCATGAAATGCCCGACTTGCCCTGATTCGATTCTGGTCATCACAGACCGTCAGAGCGTTGAAATTGACTATTGCCCCGTTTGCCGGGGTGTCTGGCTTGATCGGGGCGAGCTCGACAAGCTGATGGCACTCGGTGCCAGCCAGGCACCAGCCCAGCGACAGGCTATGGCGATGCGGTCTGATTTTGTTGATTCAGACCACCACAAGTCTTATGGCTCACAGGGCTACCCACGGCGTAAAAAGTCATGGCTGAACGACATTTTTGACTGACAGGTTTGTTCGCTTGAAATTCTCATCAGGCTTTGCGTACCAGGCCGTCCAGCCGTGTGTCCCACTTGCTGCCCGGCAAAACACTGGCCAGGATTGAATCTGTCATGCCCAATGTGCTGCGCAGCACCTGTGCCAAAACAGCGCGGTAGTCGTGGTGTGCAGGCAAGTCGCGCGCTTCATTGAGATTGCCGCGTGCCAGCCCTGACCACTGGCCATGCCAGCGCCCACCATGGATGCGGTTGCCCACCAGCCACATCGCGTTACCAAAACCGTGATCGGTGCCGCGTGTGCCGTTTTCGACAGCCGTGCGGCCAAACTCGCTCATCACCACCACAACGTCGCCGGCTTCAGAAAAGTCTTGCCGCAACTGTGCAATGGCGCGGCCCAGGTTGCCCAGGTTGTTGGCGAGCTGGCCTGTGGTGTTGCCCTGATTGGCGTGGGTGTCCCAGCCGCCTGCTGACAAAAAACCGAGTCTCAAATGGCGGTCGTTGCGCATCAGTGTGCCCAGGTGCTGCGCGTCCAGTTGCAGGCCAACAGGGTCTGAAGCGCCGTTGCTGGCGGCCAGCATTTGCGCATTTTGGGCTTGGGTCGAGGGTGGTGTGCCATCTTTGTCAAGGTTCTTGTCCATGGATGGCCCCATGCGCTTGCCGTCCATCTCCATTTTTTCGTTGCTCAGTTCCTGTGCGCTTTGCATTCTGCTGCCAGCACCCTGGCGGAACGCCTCGCTGATCCTGTCATTGCCAGCATACAAGTCCATCAACGCTTGCCTGGTTTTGTCATTGGCAAGCACGCCTGTGCGCACAGCCGCCTGCCCGCGCGGGATGAGCTTGACCTGAGCATCACCGGCCAATATCGCCGGGTTGGCCTCGCCGACCCCGATGGCTGACGTGACGGCTTTGCTGTTGCTATCGGCGGCTTTGTTTAACCAGCCTGGTACTGCACTGGTTTTACCGCTCTGGCCAGTCTCCATTTCATATTGCGCCGCAAAGTGAGAGCGATTCGGCGCTGGCAAACCGGCACTTGGCACAAAGCTGAGCACGCCTTGTTGCCACAGAGGCAGAACGGGCGCAAGGGCAGGGTGCAGGGCAAATGTAGTGTCGAGCCTGAGCGCCGTTTTTGCAGTGCCATCAGGTGCGGCAATGGCAATGTTGGGGCGACTGGCGTAGTAGTCTGCGTCGGTATACGGCACAAAGGCCGACAAGCCGTCATACGCACCGCGCAGCAAAACCACAACCACGCGACCTGTGCCTTTGTTGCCTTGTGGAGCTGCTTGCGCCCAGACGCGCGACGTGCTGCCAGCGAATGCCAAACCGGATGCCAGCAAGAGTTGACGGCGTGAAAGTTGTGAAGTTTGCATGTTCAATACCTCTGCTATTTGCGCATGAAGTCCGGACTGGCCAGCATCAAACCGGTGCGCGTTGCGGCTTGCTCTTGCGCAATGCGTTCGCGGCTGGCGGCACTTAAAAACGGTTGCAGGTAAGCCGGCTCATTGATGCGGTTACCCAAAGCCATGGCGTAGTCGGCGCGGCGCGTCAGGGCTTCAGGCGCCAGCCAAGTGGCAGCGTCGGTTTTGTAGCCATCCGGTGTTTGCCAGCCGTGCAGGGGCTGGCCTGCCTGTGCCAAAAAGCCGAGCGTCAATTGAACATCGCGCCGGTCTTTGACACCACCGCCAGCTGTGAGAGCAGAGCAGGCAAAGTCCAGCGGTGTTTTAAACAGCGTGTTGTCTGACTTCCAGAACTCAGGGGAAGCCACCAGCGTGCGCATGACAGCACGAATGTCGCCTTGGGTGCGAGTGAACGTGGCAGCCAGTTGGTCAATGAGGGCCTGCGGCGGCTTGTCAGACACGAAGGTGGTGGCCAGCCGCCCGGCAATGCGTCTGGCAGTGGCAGGGTGGCGGGCCAGCATGCGAATGGCATCTTCGCCCTCCTGCATGCCAGCCTCATCAAAGCTGCGGCCCAGCAGGGTTTTGCTGCCTTTGTCATGCAGCCGCTCGGCAAACCTGAAGCCTTCGCCCTGCTGCAGGCCAACTGTCCAGCCCGTCAAAATGCGGGCCAGTTCATGCACATCGTTTTGGGTGTAGCCGGCATCCACTCCCAGCGTGTGCAGCTCCATCAGTTCGCGTGCGTAGTTTTCATTCAAGCCACGCGCATTGCTTTGTGCCTGGTCCAGGTAAAGCAGCATGGCAGGGTGGCGGGCGCTGGCCAGCAGCAGGTCTTCAAACTTGCCCAGGGCATTGGCGCGAATCACATTGACAACGTAATGGCCAACAAACGGCCTGACCGGGCCTTTGCCAGCAAAGACATTCAAGTGGTTAAACCAGAACTCTGTCATGCGTGCGAGCAGCGGGATTTCAATGGCAGCGTCGCTGCACGACATCAGGCGCCAGGCATTGGTGGTTTGCGTCATCTCACGGCTAAAGCCATCCGCATCTTCGTTGGCCATGAGCAAAGAACCGGGTGTGGGCGATCTGGCGTTTTTACGCGCTTCACGTTCAGCCTGAAAGTCTTTGGCGGTGGCGTTCAAACTCTGGTTGAATCGGGCAAGGTCAGCCGGTATCAGGGGCGCCCGCTGGCTGGCAGCGTATGCCAGGGCAATCTGGCTGGTTGCCCAGACTTTCGGGTTTTGCTGTGCTGCTTGCGCGGTTAATTCAGACGGCCCATAGCCCAAACGAGATGTCGCGCGCCAGGCAGCGGAAGTATTGTCATCGGTTTGCGCTGAAGCAAACGGACTGGCCAGCAGGCTTGTGATGACCACAGCGATTGGCAATCCGTACCATCGTTTGGCCAGACTGGACTGATGGACGGGCATGGAGAACTCCTTGGGCTGATGCATTCTGCCCTGTTCAACGTGCTGGCAGGACGGATGGTTGGCAGATTTATGCAGCTTTACGGATTCGTAACAATCACCTCTGGGTTACATTGCATGCCATTCAACATCCATTTATTTCAAGGATCTGGCCATGATGTCAATTTTGGGAACCCTGTTCATAGAAGTGGCTCGGTTTGTTTGAACAGCTTTTCCCGAAAGATAAGTGGAGCCATAGCTTGGAGGAAGTGCTCGGGAAAGCACCGCAATCGTAATTGTTTTCTCTTCGAGATTTTTTCTATGCAGATGGGGGTGTCAGCGCGGCGTAGCCGTGAGGCTGTGGACAAGTCTACAGACCGCAGGGCTGAGACTTGTCCACAGGCCACCCCACAAGGGGCGCTAGGGGGAAGCCTTTCCCCCTTTTGTTTGCCCTTGCTGCGAAGCAGCACTTGCTTGACACCCATGTGCATTAGGCTGCTTCCTTGAGTTGTGGCAAACCCGCCCAGTAAGCCTCATCAGGCGTTTGATCCTCAATGCTGGAGTGCGCCCGCCCCTTGTTGTACCAGTCAAGGTAACCCGCGATTTTGGTGCGAGCTTCACTGACACTGGCGTAGGCAAACTTGTACACATGCTCGTACTTCACGCTGCGCCATAGACGCTCGACAAACACGTTGTCACGCCATGCACCGCGTCCGTCCATGGACAGCTTGGCTCCTGATTGCAGCACCACTGTAGTGAAGTCCTCGGCCGTGAATTGGCTCCCCTGGTCGGTGTTGACGATGTCTGGCGTGCCGTAGCGGGCCAAGGCTTCACGCATGATTTCTACCGCATGACAGGCCTGCAGCGTGGTGGCCACCTTATGCGCCATAACACGGCGGGTGGCGACATCCACAATGGCTGTGAGATACACAAAGCCTTGGCGCATAGGGATGTAGGTCGTGTCCAGCGCCCACGCCTGATTGGGTCTGTCCACGACCAAGTTGCGCAGTAGGTATGGGTAGACCTTGTGGCCCGGTGCTGGCTTGGAGCTGCCCGGCTGTGGTGCCATGGCCTGTATGCCCATGCGCAGCATGAGCGTGCGTACATGCAACCGGCCGACTTCAAATCCCTGGCGCCGTAGCTGGCGGGTCAATTGGCGCGAGCCCATGAAGGGATGCTCCAAATGCAGCTCATCGATGTGGCGCATCACACTGAGTTCGGCTTGGCTCACACCACGTGGTTGGTAGTACACGCTGCCCCGGCTGATGCCCAGCAGCTTGGCCTGGCGGCTGAGCGGGAGTTCGTTGTTTCGGTCAATCATCGCTTTGCGCTCAGCAATCCCGCTTTGGTGAGCGCACGTTCTAAAAAATCATTCTCCAGTGTCAACTGACCAATCTTGGCTTGTAGTGGCATCAGGTCTACCTCTGGCTGCGCTGACGCACCATCGAACGCCTGTGCGGCACCCTCAATGAGCTGACGCCTCCAATCGTTGATTTGATTGACGTGTAAATCAAACTCCTGGCAGAGCTGGGCCATGGTCTTGTCCTCGCGCAATGCCGCAAGAGCCACGCGGGCCTTGAACTGCGGAGTGTGGGTGCGCCGCACCCGGCGCGCTACTGTGGTCTTCTTCTTCAGTTTCATAGTGAGAATTCCAATACGCCCGGCTCGCGCCGGAACAGTCTAAATCGCCTGGATTTCCACTTATCCTACTGTTCAAATTCGTCGAACCACTTCTCAGGTGGCTGGCTTCATCGCTTCAGTGGTGGGTGCCATCGTCCTGCTGTTTGTTTACGCGCTGGTGAAAAGCAAAGTCAAATAGCCACGGCCCGTTGCGGTGGTGTCCGCTGGCCTGGGTGATGGGTTCTAAATTGCTATTATTTGAGGAGCTGCTTGCGCCCGTATTCATTGGCCTGAAGGCATAAAGGATAATCAAAAAGCGGCATTTTTAGCGGTTTTGGGTGCTAAGACGATGTGTTTTGACCTGTTTGGGATGGTTTTGATGCTGTTTTTAGCCGTTTTAGAGTGCCAAATCGTCCCCCAGACCAATGGAATCGGGCGAAAGCAGCTACTGAATTTATAGCAAATTTGGAGCTGGGATCCCAGTCTTTAAGCTGAAGCTGCCTTGCCACGGCGTGCAGGTTTGGCTTTGTCCATGGGCAGCAGGCTGGTGTAACGCTGGTACAGCTCAAACAGATAGGCAACGCGTTCGGCGTCGTTTTTATAAGCTTTCTTGCCACCACTGAGTTCGTAGGCTTTGTCAACTGCGACATCCAGCTTTTGGTGCGCCTTGGTCAACGCAGGCGGCATGGAGAGCGGGTCGTACAGGTCAGCCAGCGATGAATCCGGGAACTCGGCTCTTGCATCCAGCACCGCCTGTGCTGCGGTTTCGATAGCTGCTTGCGCACGTGTTTGTTGGGCTGTAGGGTTATTTGACTGTGCTTCTGGCCACGGGAAGTTGTTGTAAACAATATCTTTGGAATAGCGATAGTCGCTCTTAAGGCGACCGCAGGTGTATTGAATCCATGCATTGTGCATAGAAGATTGCATAACTCCGAAGCCGAATACATCTTGATTCGGGATTACGCCGCAAGCGTTAGATGCGATTTCGTGTGGAGCTAAAAAACCAAACGGTATTCGTTCACGATTTGAAGAGGAATGCAAGGGAACCAAAAGGTAATTGGTTTTTGGTTGCGCAATCTGGCCAAAAAGACTCGGAAATGCCGCCAGTCTGCGAGTAGTCGCGGCATTGCTTGCGAGGCGAAATTGACGCACAAGCTCAAGGCGAGCAAGTACCTTCGGAGATCTAGCTAATAGTTCGGGTGGTGCTGCTACTAACCAAAGGCACCAACGCTTCGAGCGATTTAAAAATTCATGTGCACCAACGTAACTGAGAACGAACTTTTTCATCCATGGTTCAGTTTCAAGTAGGCTGTCGCGCGCTGATTCGTCTAGCAGGAGGTGTCCGCCGTCGCGCGGCATGCTACCGAACTGCATTGGGGGTACGTTGCATATTGGACTTGATCGATTCGGCAAAAAAACATCAGGCCCATCAAGTAGGTAAGCATTGATGTTGCCAGCTGTTTGTGTTTGAAATGAGCCATCAATTTGGTCATAAAAATTGATGGTTTTCGTGGCTCGGTCTCTTAAACTAAATCCAACTATTACACAATGCACTGCAGCGACGCCGCGCGCCTCGTTGTCCCATCGAAAAGTTCGGTGAGCATGTGAAATCCTTAGACCAAATCGTTCACAAAGCTGCGACCAGAGGATACCTACTTGTTCACCCTGCGTAATACTGTTTGTGGATACAAACGCAACTTCGACTTTAGTGCCTTGTATGTATTTGGCTGCTTTCCAATACCAAGCACTGACGAGATCTAAAACACCGTAACCTGCAAGATCGTAAAAAACCTTTGCAAAGTCTAGGCGTTGTGCTTCGCTCATAACCATCGCACCAACAAAAGGCGGATTTCCCAAAACAAAGCTGCATCGCTCGGCTGGCAACACCTCATTCCAGTCCACCTGTAGTGCATTGCCGTGCAAGATATGTGGCGTCGTTCTCAAAGGTATGCGCGCAAAGTACATACCGAACTCTTCGCTGACCCTCAGGTTCATCTGGTGGTCCATCAGCCACAGCGCAACTTGGGCAATCTGGGCGGGGAACTCTTCAATCTCAATGCCGTAAAACTGGTCTACGTTGATGCCAATCAAGCCGTGAATATCAACGCCAAGCTGGCTTGATGAATTTGATGCGCGCAGTACCTCCAGCTCCAGCAGTCGCAGTTCTCGGTAGCAGATGACCAGAAAGTTGCCGCAGCCGCAGGCGGGGTCAAAAAACGTCAGCCGCCGCAAGTCTTTGTGAAACTCAAACAGCTTGTTGCGGTTACTTTTGACCTTGGCAAATTCTGCCCACAAGTCGTCTAAAAAAAGCGGCTTGATGAGCTTGAGGATGTTTTCCTCGCTGGTGTAGTGCGCACCCAGGTTGCGGCGTGCTTTGTCGTCCATGATGGACTGAAACAGGCTGCCAAAAATAGCCGGACTGATGGCCGACCAGTCCAGCGCACAGGCATCCAGCAAGGCATTGCGCATGGTGGCGTCAAAGTCGGCTATGGGCAAAGCCTCTTCAAACAACTTGCCGTTTACGTAGGGGAAAGCGGCTACCTGCTCGTCGAGTGCTTTGCTGCGCTTTGCCTCGTCGGTATTGAGTGTCTGAAACAGTTTGGCCAATTGCGGGCCAACGTCTGAGCCGTCTGCCGCCGTGCGCTCTTCAATGTAGGTGCGAAACGCCTGCGCTGGCTGAAAAATTCCCGTGTCGTCGGCAAACAGGCAAAACAAAATACGCACCAGCAACACTTCAAGCGGGTGCCCTGTGTAGTTGGACGCTTTGAGCGCGTCATGCAGCCGCCCCATGCGCTCGGCTGCCTTGATGTTGACCGGGTCTTGCGGCTTGATGACCTGCGCCCGGTAACCCGCTACAAAGCCAAAGAGCTTGATGTGCTTGTGCAGGTCTTTGAGTAGAAATTCGGTGGTTTCGCCTGTGTCGAGCTTGTGGACGCGAAAGCGTGCAAAGTCGCAAACGATGACAATTTGCGGCAGATCACGCTCGGGTATACCGGGGAAGTATTCCAGCGCTTGGCTCAGGGCTTTGTCGAGGTCCTTGCCGCGTGACTTTTGCTCGACCAGCAGCATGCCGGGCCAAAACAGATCGACAAAACCATCGACTTTGGCACTGTCGCCGTCCAGCCCTTTGAGCTTTTTAACCGCATGCTCAAACGTCGCCACTCGCTTGTTGGTGATGCCAAAAATTTCAAAAAAATCAATCCAGAACGGCTTGCCTTGGCTGTCTTCATGCGCAGCATCAACCCAGGTACGGCTGAATGCCAATGAGCGCGATTTGATTTCGTTCCAGCTTAATGGCATAGGTGTGGTGATGAGTATTGGTAATGCATTCAGGTGCTATTTTTGCAATGTCACAGTCTAACCTTACTGTTTGGGCATATTTCATGCCTTTTTGGGCCATTTTCAGGTGCCAAATCGTGCTCTAGACCAATAAATCCGGGCGCAAGAAGCTCCTGAATTTATAGTAATTGAAGTGACGGCTTTCCTTGAGCGGTCACGGCTTAGCCTGTGCAGATGCCATCAAAAACTCGCGCACCGCCCCCACTGATTGCGCTGGCGCTTCTTCATGCGGCAGGTGGCCCACGCCTTTGAATGACACGCGCTGGGCTCCCTTGATGGCTTTAAGGTAGTCGTTGGAGTTGGCAAACGGGATCATTTCGTCCTGTTCGCCCCACACCAGCAGGGTGGGCGCAGTGATTTGCGCCAATAGGGGCTGCGGGTCGGTCAACACGGTTTGCGCCATGCGGGTCAGCAGCGCTCCCCGGCTGCCGGGGGCCAGCATCATGTCGTGGTAGCGGGTGGCCAAGGCGTCGGTCATCGTTTCTGGGTTGGCGTAGGCGGGTTTCAAGCTCATGGCCAGCAGCGACTTGGGCAGGGCAACGCTCATCAGCTTGACCATCATCGGCACTTCAGGCGTTTTGCCGTATTCAAAACCCGGGCTGGCATAGCCGTCGGGCGACACCAGTACCAGTTTGTCAACCCGCGTGGGGTAGGTGCCCGCAAACGTCCAGGCGATGCGTCCGCCAATCGAGTTGCCCACCAGGCTGGCACGCGCCAGGCCCAGCTTGTCCATCAGCGCATTGATGATTTGCAGGCTGCGTTTGTCTGTGTAGTCGCCCGTCGGGTCAGGCAGGCTCAGGCCCGAGCCGGGCAGGTCGATACGAATCACGCGCAGGCCATTTGCCAGCTCCGCCGCCCAAGGCTCCCAGGTGTGCAAGCTGGCACCAAAGCCATGAAAAAAAATCACAGCGGGCGCGGTTTTGTCGCCGCTGTCCCGCATGTGCAGGCGTGTGCCTGCGACGTCCATCATGTCGCCGGGTGCGTTCAGGTATTTGCGCTCCAGCTCGGTGCGGTCTCTGTCAGGTGTCCAAAGCCACCACAGCGCTGCGGCTAGCAGCGCACCAAGACAAATCAAAACGAGGGAATTACGCTTCATAAAACCCGTTATTTGAACTTAAATCAGGCTCAAGACCAATGAATACGTACGCAAGCAGCTCCTTAGTTAATAGCAATCAAGCCATCAGGCGTAGTCGCTAACGGGCACGCAGCTGCACATCAGGTTGCGGTCGCCGTAAACGTTGTCAACACGGCCTGTGGTGGGCCAGTATTTGGACGCTTTGAGTGCAGCGACCGGGAAGGCCGCAACCTCGCGTGAATACGGCCTGTTCCACTCTGCGGCGATGACGCTGGCCGATGTGTGAGGGGCGTGCTTGAGCGGGTTGTTGTCTTGCGGCCAGGTGCCGTTTTCAACGTGTGCAATTTCCTTGCGGATCGCAATCATGGCGTTGATGAAGCGGTCAATTTCTTTCAAATCTTCGCTCTCGGTCGGCTCCACCATGAGCGTGCCCGCGACCGGAAAGCTCAGCGTGGGCGCGTGAAAGCCGTAATCCATCAGGCGCTTGGCCACGTCTTCTGCTGTCACGCCGCTGGTTTCTTTCAGGGGGCGCAAGTCCAGAATGCACTCGTGGGCCACATAGCCTGCTTCGCTCGCGTACAGGGTGGGAAAGTAGTCTTTCAGCCGCCTGCTGATGTAGTTGGCCGACAGAATGGAAATCTCGGTTGCCTGCTTCAAGCCTTCTGGCCCCATCATGCGGCAGTACATCCAGCTGATGGGCAAAACAGCGGCATTGCCTAATGGCGCTGCTGAGATGGCGCCCACGCCATTGACCGGTAAGCCGCCCGTTACATGTCCCGGCAAATACGGAACCAGATCCGCCACCACGCACACGGGGCCAACACCTGGCCCACCACCACCGTGGGGGATGCAGAAAGTCTTGTGCAAATTGAGGTGGCTCACGTCGCCGCCAAATTCGCCCGGCGCTGCCGTGCCGACCAGTGCGTTCATGTTAGCGCCATCAACATACACGCGCCCGCCGTGGCTGTGCACCAGGGCGCACAGCTCTTTAACGTTCGCTTCAAACACGCCATGGGTGGATGGGTAGGCGATCATCACCGCGGCCAGGTTGGCGCTGTGCTGTTCGCACTTTTTAGCCATGTCCACCATGTCAACATTTCCCTTGGCGTCGCAACCCGTCACGACCACCGTCATGCCCACCATTTGGGCGCTGGCCGGGTTGGTACCGTGAGCGG
The DNA here is from genome assembly GCA_044378095.1 of Polaromonas sp. Taxonomy (GTDB): domain Bacteria; phylum Pseudomonadota; class Gammaproteobacteria; order Burkholderiales; family Burkholderiaceae_C; genus Polaromonas. The sequence continues at coordinate 34,071 of JBILXX010000011.1, read as the reverse complement.
AAGCAGGTATCAGGCAAATGTTGCGGTGGCCCTGGCCCTGCGCTTCATGAAAAGCCTTGATGACCAGCAAACCTGCATATTCACCTTGCGAGCCCGCGTTGGGCTGCAGGCTGATGCCTGCGTAGCCAGTGGCCTGGCACAGCCATGCACGCAGTTGCTCGTCCAGTTCTGCATAGCCTTGTTGCTGGTCTGCGGGTGCAAACGGGTGCATGTTGGCAAACTCTGGCCAGGTGATGGGGATCATCTCGCTGGTAGCGTTGAGCTTCATGGTGCAAGAACCCAGCGGGATCATGCTGCGGTCAAGTGCCAGGTCTTTGTCGCTCAGGCTGCGGATGTAGCGCAGCATCGACGTCTCGGAATGGTGGGTGTTGAACACCGGATGGGTCATAAAGTCGCTGGTACGGCGCAGCTCGGTGGGGATCAGCGGTTCAATGCCTTTTTCAAAGTCGCTGACTTTCGGCAGGGCCTGGCTGGGCTTGGCGAAGATGGACCAAAGCAGTTCAATATCGTCACGTGTGGTGGTTTCGTCCAGTGAGACGATGGTGTACTCGTCCCATGCTTTTCGCAGGTTGACGCCCATTTCACGTGCGCGAGCAGCTATTGAATCTGTAGCGCCCTGGGTATGCAGGCAAGCGGTGTCAAAGCCGCTGCTGTGTGTGCCCAGACTTAACCCCAGCGTTTCAAGACCCTTGGCGAAAATGGCTGTGTAGCTGGCAATTCGCTGGGCGATGCGCTTTAATCCCTGCGGGCCGTGGTAGACCGCAAACATGCTGGCCACAACGGCGGGCAGCACCTGCGCTGTGCAAATGTTGGACGTGGCTTTCTCGCGGCGGATATGCTGCTCGCGGGTTTGCAGCGCCAGCCGATAAGTCGGGTTGCCATGGACATCAATCGACACACCCACCAGGCGGCCCGGCATGGAGCGTTTGAAGTCATCACGGCATGCCATGTACGCGGCGTGCGGACCACCCGCGCCCATTGGCATTCCGAAGCGCTGCGTCGTGCCGACCACAATATCGGCTCCCATTTCTCCTGGCGGTACAAGCAACGTCAGCGCGAGCAGGTCCGCAGCCATGATGACCAGTCCGCCTTTGGCTTTATAGCTTCTGATCCAGTCGCGGTCATCGCGGATGACGCCATTGACGCCAGGGTACTGGAGCAACACAGCGAAACTATCGTTGCTCAGCGCTTCCGGTCCAGCACAGCTTAGCACCTCAATGCCCAGCGGCTTTGCGCGTGTTTGAATCACTTCGAGCGTTTGCGGTAGCACCTGATCATCGACATAAAAAACGTTACTTTTGCTTTTGGTCGACCGCATGGCCAGCGTCATGGCTTCTGCGGCAGCAGTCGCTTCGTCCAGCATGGACGCGTTGGCAATCGGCATGCCTGTCAGGTCGCAGACCATGGTCTGGAAGTTGATCAGCGCTTCCATCCGGCCCTGAGATATCTCGGCCTGGTAGGGCGTGTAGGCTGTGTACCAGGCTGGGTTTTCCAAAATATTGCGCAAGATCACGCCAGGGGTGTGCGTGCCGTAGTAGCCCTGGCCGATAAAGCTTTTGAGGACTTTGTTTTTGGATGCAATTGCCTTGAGCTGTTTGAGTGCCTCAGCTTCAGTCACAGGCGCAGGAATCGCCATGACGCTAGAGCGTGCAATCGATGGTGGAATGATCGCCTCCATCAATGCGCGGCGCGATGCTGCCCCCAGCACGCTGAGCATGTGGGCTTCAGCCGCGTCATCAATGCCGATGTGGCGGGCTATGAACTCGGAGGTGTTTTCAAGTTCAGCTAGGGGTTTGGCGGATTGCATCAGCATGGTGTCTACCTAAAAGGCCTCAATTAAATTCAAGCGTTGGCGGAAAAAGCGCTGTAACTGGTCTCGTCCATCAACGTCGCCAGTTGCGATACATCCGACAGCTTGACTTTGAAGAACCAGCCTGCACCCAGCGGGTCGGTGTTGGCAAGTGCCGGGTCGTCGCGAAGGGTTTCGTTGACTTCAACGACCTCGCCGCTGACTGGCATGTACACATCGGCAGCAGCCTTGACGGACTCCACAACGCCAGCGGTTTCTTTTTGAGCGAATGTCGTGCCGACTGCGGGCAGGTCAACAAACACCACATCGCCCAGTGCGTCCTGCGCGTGATGTGTGATGCCGACGGTGGCGATGTCGCCTTCAATCTTCAGCCATTCGTGGTCTTCGGTGTATTTGATGGTCATGGGATTCTCCAGTTAAAGATGAAAAAAATCTGTCATTTCAGCCGCGAAAGTAGTTGGTTGCAACGAATGGCATGGCGGTGACCTGCATCAGCACAGGCTTGCCGCGCACCATGGCGTTGAGCTGTGTGCCGATAGATGCAAATTCAGGACCAACATAGCCCATGGCAACCGGCTGGTTGATGCTGGGGCCCAGCAGCCCGCTGGTCACTTCGCCAATTTGCTCGCCGGTCAATGCGTGCAGGGTCGTGTGGTCGCGCACGGGGATGCGCTCCAGCGCCACCAGGCCAACGCGCTTGCGTGTGAGCTGTGCCGGGTCTGCCAGTTGCGCCAATATTTTTTCAGCGCCCGGAAACCCGCCCGCCCGCGCACCACCCGTACGCCGCACTTTTTGAATCGCCCAGTTCAGGCTGGCTTCAACCGGGGTGGTGGTGGTGTCAATATCGTTGCCGTACAGGCAAAGGCCTGCTTCAAGCCGCAAGGAGTTGCGCGCGCCCAGGCCGATGGGTTTGACTTCAGGCTGCGCCAGCAGGGCACGTGCGAGCTTTTCGGCTTGATCTGAGTGGACTGAAATCTCAAAACCGTCTTCACCGGTATAGCCGCTGCGGGTTAAAAAGCAGTCACAACCTGCGACCTCAAAGCGGCCGCCGGTCATGAACACCAGTTGTTCAATGCCGGGTGCAAGGCGACTCAAGGCGGTGACGGCAAGTGGGCCTTGCAGCGCAAGCAGCGCCATATCTGGCATGGGAATCACGTCGCACTGTGCCCCAATTTTTTGCTGAATGTGGGCGATATCCACCGCCTTGCAAGCACCATTCACAATAATGAAGATACTGCTGCCAGCGTTGAAAAACATCAGGTCGTCCATGATGCCGCCCGCACCGTTGAGCAGCAAGCCGTAGCGTTGCTTGCCAACAGGCAGGTCGATCACGTCAACAGGCATCAGGCTTTCAAACGCGGCGGCTGCGTTACTTCCTTCAAGCCGCAATTGCCCCATGTGCGAGACATCAAACAGTCCGGCGGCACTGCGCGTGTGCAAATGCTCAGCCATCAGGCCTGCAGGGTATTGCACAGGCATGCTGTAACCGGCAAACGGCACCATGCGCGCGCCAAGTTCGACGTGCAGGTCATGCAGCGGGGTCTTGAGTAGTTGATCGGCAGGGGACAAGCAAATTCTCCAAGGGGCAAATAAAAGGGTTTTTTGGGGTCAGAGCCCAAAAACCATTGCCCCTGCTGTCCCGGGTACCTGAGAGATTCACCCGGCGATGCGGGTTTGCTCCTTCGGTGGGTCGTATTTGATACGACCTCTCTCCAGTAGGGAACGCTGCAAAAGCAGTGCATTTGCAGCGGTTGTCAGTCCTTTTGCCTGAGCGTTCAATGCACCATTGTGGGCAGCACTTGCGCCTTCGGCGGCTCTCAATGCGAGAGCTCTCTCCTGACGGTTTTAGTTTACCTGAATCCTATTTTGCGTAAACCAGGTCACGCAAAAACAGCGACAGCTGCGGCACATACGTCACCACCATCAGGCAGGCCAATATCACCAATACAAACGGGATGAGATGAATGACCATCCTGTCGAGTGAGATTTTCGCCACCGTACACGCTGCAAACAGGTTCACGCCAAAGGGCGGCGTGATCATGCCCAGCGCCAGGTTGACCACCATGATCAAACCAAAATGTACCGGGTCAATGCCAAAGTGAATCGCCACAGGCGCAAGAATGGGTGCCAGCACAATGATGGCGGCGCTGGTTTCAATGAACATCCCGATCACAAACAGCGCCGCATTCACCCCCAGCAAAAACAGCACAGGGGACTGTAATACCGCTTCCAGGTAGCGGCCAATCTCGTCAGGCACACCTGCCCGTGTGATTAAAAAAGCAAACAGGCCTGCATTGGCAATGATGAACATGATGACGGCGCTGGACAAAACCGACTTGCGCAAAATCTTCATCAGGTCAGAAACTTTGATTTCGCGGTAAATCACCATGCCGACAATCAGCGCGTAAAACACGGCGACAGCCGATGCTTCAGTCGGCGTGAAAATACCGCCGTAAATGCCGCCCAGAATAATGACAGGCATCAGCAGCGCCCAGCCCGCCTGCCAGGTCGCTTTGCCGAACGACAAACGCCCATCGCCATCGTTCTTGCCCCAGCCCTTCCAGCGGCAGTACAAATGAACAAACAGCATCAACGCCAGACCAATAAACAAACCTGGACCAAAGCCGGCGATGAACAGCTCGCCAATCGACACCTCGGCACTCACGCCATACAAAATCATGGGGATCGATGGCGGAATGATCACACCCAGTTCGGCACTGGTGGCTTGCAGCGCAGCGGCGTAACCGACCGGGTAGTGGTGCTTGATCAGTGCCGGGATCAAAATCGCGCCGATGGCAAATGTGGTGGCCACTGACGAGCCCGACACCGCTGCAAAAATCATGCAGGTCAGCACGCAGGTCATGGGCAAGCCGCCCTGCACACCGCCGACTATGCTCTTGGCAAATTCCACCAAACGACGCGATATGCCGCCTGTTTCCATCAGGTTGCCGGCCAGAATGAAAAAGGGAATCGCAGCCAGCGGGAATTTGTTGATGCTGGAAAACATTTCCTTCACACTGAGCAGCATGTTGGCGTTGGACGCCTGAATGCCCAGGATCGAGGCCAGGCCAATTGAAACAGCAACAGAGACCGTCAGCGCAAAACACAGCACCATTGTGCATACCATGACAATGCTCATTGCGCAGTCTCCAACTCGTTACGCTGCGGATCCAGAAAGTTGGCCACAATCCCCATCACGCTGAACATGGCACCGACCGGCATGGCCACGTAACCCCAAAACATCGACAGCGACTCCAGCCCTGCCATCGACTGCACACGCCCGCGCATTGAATAGTCCCAGCCCCACCAGATGATGACACTGATCAGCGCCAGTGCCGCAAGGCACACCACCGCGTCCAGCACGCGCCTGATCTTTGGCGGACTCCAGCGGTACAGCACGTCCACGCTGACCATGGCGCCTTGCCTGAAAGCCATCGGGATGCCCATGAACACCATCCAGATCAGACTCAGGCGAATCAAAATCTCGCTCCACTCGGCGGGCTGCTCCAAAATGAATCGCGTGACGATCTGAAACATGCCCAGACACGATGCGATCACCAGCATCGCGCAGGCTACCCACATGGAGAACTGGGTGGTTCGGTGTTCAAGGTCAAGAAAAGTCTTCTTCATTGCATTCATGCCGTGTTTGACCATTAAAAAAGCCCGCTAACCCAATCAAATCGGGCGCGGGCAGCTACTTAATAAGTAGCATTCAGACGTTACTTGACGGCCCGGATAGCGTCCAGGTTAGCCTTGCCAAACTGTTTCTCAAACTCGGCGTTCACGGGTGCCAGCATGGTGACAAACTTGGACTTGTCGACGTTGTCAATCACCGTCATGCCCTTGGCGCGCAACTCAGTCACGCCATTGGCATCGTCTGCATCAACACGCGCGCGATTGAGTTTGACGCCTTCTTTGGCTGCGTCAATAAAGGCCTGTTTGTCGGCTGCGGTCAGTTTGTCAAACGAGCCCTTGTTCATCACAAAAATGGCGGGTGAATAGACGTGGCCGGTCAGTGACAGGTGTTTTTGAACCTGGTCAAATTTGGACGCCATGATGACCGACAACGGGTTTTCCTGGCCGTCAACTGTGCCTTGTTGCAGCGCAGTGAATACTTCCGGGAACGCCATGGGCGTGGTCACAATGCCCAGGCCCTTGTAGGCGGCAATGTGAACCGGATTTTCCATGGTGCGCATTTTCAGGCCTTTGAGGTCTTCTGGCGCTTTGACATCGCGTTTGCTGTTGGTCATGTGGCGCACGCCGTTTTCGCCCCAGGCCAGTGCCTTGAAGCCCTTGGCATCAAATTTCTTGAGCAAGTCCTGGCCAATAGGGCCGTCAAGCACGGCGCGTGCGTGGGCTTTGTCACGGAACAAAAACGGCACATCCAGAATTCTGGCTTCGGTCACAAAGTTGGGGATCGGGCCTGTCGATGAGAAGGCGAGTTCTTGCGTGCCCAGTTGCACGGCTTCAATGGATTCACGTTCGCCACCCAACGCGCCTGCATAAAAGGTCTGAATCTTGTAGCGGCCAGCCGTGCGCTTTTCGACTTCTTTGGCGAAGGTGTCAATGGCAATGCCTTGGTGCGAATTTTGAGCGACTGAAATGCTGATGCGCATCGTGGTTTGCGCACTGACGGCGGCCACAAAGCCCAGTGCCAAAGTGAGGCCGACGACCAATTTTGAAAGTTTCATGTATGTCTCCAGTTGGGTGGTGATTTTTGAAATGAGGTGCACACACCAAATTTCATGTGCCCACATATTATTGCTGCTAAGTGTTGTCTGCGATGCGGGGGTTTTCGCGGATGTAGTCGGCCACAATGCTTTCAAAATCCGGGTCAGGCAGCAGCCCCAAACCCCGCGCGCGAGCCGCGTCAATCACGGCTGGCCAACTGGTCACGATGTTGGCTATGGCCGGTTCAGGTGTCCAGTCAATCAAATCAGCTGCCGCTTTGCCGCCGAGCTTTTCAAGTGCTGTGGCCATGGCGCCCACGGTTGTGCTCAGGGCTGGCAGGTTCACCGCGGTGCGCGCTCCCCACTCTGCGTCACTGGCCTGGGCAGCCCGAATCAGGCCGTCAATGGTGCGTGCGGGCGATGAGAGTGCCACGGCTGTTTCTGGCGGCACAGGGCAGGCGGCGCGAACGCCCGACAGCGGTTCACGAATCATGCCGCTTAAAAAGCTGGACGCTGCGCCGTTGGGCTTGCCGGGCCGTACGCTGACGGTCATCAACCGCACATTGCGGGCAGTGATAAAACCTTTGCGGCCATAGTCAGCCACCAGTTGTTCACCAATGAATTTTTGAATGCCATAGCTGTTTTGAGGGGTGGGCAGCGTGCGGTCATCAATCACGGCGGGCAACGGCTGCGCGGCTGAATTGCCAAACACCGCGAGCGAGCTGGCAAACACCACGGTTGGGCAAGTGCCTGCCGCACGGCAAGCCTGCAGCAAAGCGCGGGTTGCGTCGACATTGCTGCGCATGCCCAGGTCAAAGTCAGCTTCACATTCACCACTGACGGCTGCAGCCAGATGAAAAATGATAGCTGCCTGCCCCCATATTGATTGAGCTGCAGCCGTTTTAGCCTCTAAAAGAAGATTCAAATCACCAACCAGCGACTGTATGCGGCAGTCTGCGGCCAAGTCAGCAGGTGGGGCGACCCGGTCAACCAGCGTGATGCTTTGCAGGGTTTGCGGTGCGGCCCCTTGGAGCGCCAACTGCCCGTTTGCGAGCAATGTGCGCGCCAGGCGAACCCCTAAAAATCCGGCACCGCCTGTGATAACGATATGCATGGCTTTACATCCCGGCGTAATTGGGCCCGCCGCCGCCTTCTGGCGTGACCCACACAATGTTTTGCGTTGGGTCCTTGATGTCGCAGGTTTTGCAATGCACACAGTTTTGTGCGTTGATTTGCAGTCTGTCTGTGTTGTCCGCGTTTTTCACGTATTCATACACACCCGCCGGGCAGTAGCGTGCTTCAGGCCCAGCGTAGGTTGCCAGGTTGATGTTGACCGGAACACTGGCATCCTTGAGCGTCAAATGCGCAGGCTGGTGCTCTTCGTGGTTGGTGTTGCTGATGAAGACGCTGGAGAGTTTGTCAAACGTGATCTTGCCGTCTGGCTTGGGGTAAGTTATTTGCGGGCAGTCCTTAGCGGGCTTGAGCTTGGCGTGGTCGGGCACCGTTGAATGAATCGTCCACGGCGGAGATTTAAAGCCCAGTTTCGGCAACAGCCACAGCTCAATCCCATTCATGATGCTGCTCAGGTACAGGCCTTTTTTCATCCACTGCTTGGTGTTTCGGGATGCTTCCAGTTCCTCCTTCAACCAGCTGGCTTCAAAAGCTTCTGGATAAGCCGTTAGCTCATCGTGTTGGCGACCACCGGTGACGGCGGTGTACGCTGCGTCGGCGGCCAACATACCGGTTTTGATCGCAGCGTGGCTGCCTTTGATGCGGGCAAAGTTTAAAAAGCCCGCGTCGCAACCGACCAGCGCTCCACCGGGGAACACGGTTTTGGGCAGGCTGTTCAAGCCGCCGCAGGTAATGGCCCTTGCGCCGTAGCTGATGCGCTTGCCGCCTTCGAGATACTGGCGAATGGCGGGGTGGGTTTTCCAGCGCTGCATTTCTTCAAACGGGCTAAGCCAGGGGTTGCTGTATTCCAGCCCGGTGATAAAGCCGAGCGTGACCTTGTTGCCCTCTAAGTGGTACAAAAAGCCACCGCCGTAGGTGCTGGGATCCATCGGCCAGCCGAGCGAATGCACCACATGGCCGGGCTTGGCTTTGGCAGGGTCAATCTCCCACAGCTCCTTGATGCCAATCGCGTAGGTTTGCGGGTCTTTGCCAGCGTCGAGCTGGAACTTCGCAATCAGGTTTTTACCCAAGTGGCCGCGCGAGCCTTCGGCAAAAATTGTGTACTTGGCGTGCAGTTCCATGCCCAACTGAAAGTTGTCTGTTGGTTCACCGTCTTTGCCGACGCCAAGGTTACCTGTAGCAACGCCTTTAACCGAACCATCATCGTTGTAAAGCACTTCAGCCGCCGCAAAGCCCGGGAAGATTTCAACGCCCAGCGCCTCAGCCTGCTGGCCCAGCCAGCGCACCAGGTTGCCCAGACTGATGACGTAATTGCCTTCGTTGTGCAGGCATTTGGGGATTAGAAACTGCGGCGTATTGATGGTGCCGGTGGTGCTTAAAAACTGCACGTCGTCGCCCGTGACAGGCTGGTCCAGCGGTGCGCCCAGTTCCTTCCAGTTTGGGAACAGTTCGGTCAAAGCACGTGGGTCCATGATGGCGCCACTGAGAATGTGAGCGCCGGGCTCTGAGCCTTTTTCAAGCACCACGACGGAGACGTCGTTGCCTTTTTCCAGTGCCAGTTGCTTGAGCTTGATGGCTGTGGCCAAACCACCTGGGCCACCGCCAACCACGACCACGTCGTATTCCATCGCTTCACGGGGGCCGAATTGGGTCAGGATTTCTTGGCTGGTCATTTTTTACTCGCTGATAATGAATTGATTCAACCGACAGATTTTATGCGTTGCCAAAGCAAATAGAACGGTCGTTCTTTTTTATTGTTTTAAATGTGGAGTTCAACATGGCCTACAGCCTCGATCTTTCAGGGCGCGTTGCGCTGGTTACGGGTGCTTCTGGCGGGCTGGGCGCACAGTTTGCCAAAACGCTCAGCCGTGCCGGTGCTGCCGTGATTCTGGCCAGCAGGCGCATGGACAAGCTCAAGGATTTGCGTGCGCAAATTGAAGCTGAAGGCGGCGCAGCCCATGTTGTGGCGCTGGACGTGACCGACCACGACAGCATCAAGTCAGCTGTTGCACATGCCGAAACAGAAGTTGGGCCCATTGACGTGCTGATCAACAACTCTGGCGTCAGCACCACCCAGCGGCTGCAGGATGTGGCGGAGGACGATTACGACTTCATTTTCAACACCAACGTCAAGGGCGCTTTTTTTGTAGCGCAGGAAGTTGGCAAACGCATGCTGGCCAGGTCGCGCGGCATGGCACCTGGCGGTTTTGCGGGGGCTCGCATTATCAACATTGCTTCAATGGCCGGGCTGCGTGTGTTGCCGCAAATTGGCGTGTACTGCATGAGCAAAGCGGCCGTGATTCAAATGACCAAAGCCATGGCGCTGGAATGGGGCAAGTACGGCATCAACGTCAACGCGATTTGCCCAGGCTATATCGACACTGAAATCAACCACCACCACTGGGAAACCGAGCAGGGTAAAAAACTGGTGCAAATGCTGCCACGCAAGCGCATTGGCAAGCCAGAAGACCTGGACGCGCTGCTGGTGATGCTGGCCAGCCCGCAGAGCCATTTTGTGAATGGGGCGGTGATTGCTGCCGACGATGGCTTTGGCATTTGACCTGAGGTGCTGACCGGAATTCTGGCGGGGCTGGCCGCTGGCGCATTGTGGGGGCTGGTTTTTATCGCACCGCGCATGGTGCCCGGCCTGTCATCCGTTGATCTGACTGCGGGGCGCTTCATCAGCTATGGCGCGCTGTCTTTTGTGCTGCTGCTGCTGGTGCGCCAGTCTGCAAAACCGACATTCAACCAAGCGCTTTCAGCACTGGGCTTGAGTGTTTTAGGCTTTACCGGCTACTACCTGCTGCTGGTGTTTGCCATTCGGGATGCGGGCACAGCCGTGCCCAGCCTGATCATTTGCACGATTCCCATCTGGATGATGCTGCTGGGCAAACCCGCTGGGCTGCGCTGGACGGCATTGCTGCCAGGGCTGGTGTTGACCCTGTTGGGCCTGGTACTGATGATGCGCGCTGAAGCGGGTGTGTCAACGCAAGGCCAGGATTTTTGGCGCGGCGTTGCTTTTGCGCTGGCGTCGATGGTCTTCTGGACAGCCTTTGGCCTGCTGAACGCTGCCTGGCTCAAAAAGCATCCGGCGGTCAGCGCTACCACCTGGGCAAACTGGCTGGGTGTGGCGACGGGTTTGGGTGCTTTGGGCCTGTGGATGCTTGCTGGAAGTGATGCAAATACGCTGCAAGCCCAACCCAATCGGGCGCAAACAGCTCTAATTTGTATAGCGACAGGTATCGGTTCTGCGTGGCTGGCGACGATACTCTGGAATATCGCCAGCCAGCGTTTGAGCGCCAGCCTGTGCGGCCAGCTGATCGTGAGTGAGACGCTGTTTGCGCTGTGTTATTCGTTTGTCTGGGACAGCCAGTGGCCGACCCTGCTGCAGGCTTTGGCATGTTTGCTGTTTGCGGCAGGTATTCTGGCGAGCATACGTACGCACCGTTGATCGATTTTGAAAGGTTTTCCATGAAATTTGAAATCCCCGAATCCAAAAAGCTGGTTTACGAGATGGTGGTTCCCATACGCTGGGGCGACATGGACGCGATGAACCATTTGAACAACGCGATGTACTTTCGCTACCTGGAGACCGTTCGCATTGAGTGGATGAACAGCATCGGCTGCGCGCCTGACGCATCTGGCGAAGGCCCGGTCATCGTCAATGCGTTTTGCAACTTCTACAAACAACTGCAGTACCCGGCTGACGTGCTGATCAAGATGTATGTGTCAGACCCAGGCCGCACCACCTTTGAAACCTGGGGCACGATGGAGCTCACCAGCGCGCCCGGCGTGATTTGCGCAGCGGGTGGTGCAACCACGATATGGGTTGACTTCCCGCTTCAAAAGGCCAAAACACTGCCAGACTGGCTCAGGCAGGTCGTTTCAGGCTGATTTTCAGGTTAAAAACAGGCTTTAGACCAATAAATACGGGCGCAAGCAGCTACTAATAAAATAGCGATTAAATTTACCCTATTTCTGCTTCGGCACCCGTCCCATCAAATAAAACTCCGGGTTCGGCTGCATGCCGCTAAAGCTGGCCATGCGGTTAGACAGGCCAAAAAACGCGGTAATTGCTGCAATGTCCCAGGCGTCTTCGTCGTCCAGGCCATGGGCTGCCAGCGCTGCAAAGTCAGCGTCTTCAATGCTGTGTGAATGCAGGCACACCTTCATTGCAAAGTCCAGCATGGCACGCTGGCGTGGCGTGATGTCGGCTTTTTTGTAGTTCACGGCGACCTGGTCGGCCACCAGGGGTTTCTTCTCATAAATCCGCAAAATCGCGCCATGCGCCACCACGCAGTACAGGCAGCTGTTGGCCGCGCTGGTGGTGGTGACGATCATTTCGCGGTCACCTTTGGTCAGGTTGCTGGTGCGCCCAACAGACTCGGGCAGCATCAATGCATCGTGGTACGCAAAAAACGCGCGCCACTCGGCTGGGCGACGGGCAAAGCCTAAAAACACGTTGGGGATGAAGCCGGCTTTTGTCTGCACTTCCAGAATCTTGGCGCGAATATCGTCGGGCAGGTTGGCGAGTTCTGGATGTGGGTAACGGGGTGTATTCGTGGTCATGGATGGTGTAGTCATGGCGAGATGATGTTGAGTTTGGGAAAGTAGGTTTGAAAGCGAGGAGCGTCGCGCGTCAGCAGCCGCATGTTGCCGACCAGTGCGTGCGCACCGATGTAAAAGTCTGGCATGGGCGATCTCTTGGATCCTTTGACGGTTCGGTAGATTTTGAAGGCCTGACCAGCCAGGTAGGCTGCGTCCCAGGGCAGGGCTTCGCGCTTGATGGGCAGAAGCTGTAATGCCGCGTCGAGGTCAGCGGCACGGTCAAAGCGGGGACTGATCTCGGCCAGGATGATGGGGTTAATCACCAGTGGGGCCTGCTGGCCCAACAAGTCCAGCTTGGTCAAAGACCATTCGGCCCAGTCGGGGTCATTGGCCAGCACGTCGATCAGCACGCAACTGTCAACCAGCGTTGGCGGCATCAAGTACCGCGCGTCGGGCTCGCGTACTTCATGAACTGCTTTTTTAACCACGGATGAACTTCATGAATTCGTCTGTGCCCATGCCTTTGAACTGTGCTGCATTGGCACTGCCTCGCACGCGCTCAAAGGCGCTTCGTAAGGGCGATACAGAATTTGCAGCGCGCCTGATGAGCACGTCGCCGTTGGCGCAAACTTCAAATTCAACTTCGCTGTGCGGTTGCAAGCCGGCCTTTTCGCGCACGGCTTGGGGGATGGTGACCTGGCCTTTGCTGGTGAGTCGCATAATTCTTACTCCTGTCTGGTAAGAATCTTACTTTTATTTGAAGGGCATCGCAATACCCGTATCAATTAATAAAAACTATTGATGGCTTACCTTTAATTGTCTTTGTCATTTCATGATGTCTGCGCACAATCGCTACATCAACAAGTTTCACAGCACGGCCATTCAAACATCAAAGGAGTCATCATGACTGATCATGCAACGCAATCCCAAGGTCAATGCCCCTTCTCAGGCGGCGCGTCCAAACAGGCTAAAGCCAGTGCGCGCACCAACGCCGACTGGTGGCCCAATCAGCTGAACCTCAAAGGTTTGAACCAGAACTCACCCCTGACAGACCCGATGGGCGACGATTTTAATTACGCTGAAGAATTCAAAACACTTGACTTGCATGCTGTGGTCAAAGACCTGACGGCCTTGATGACCGATTCACAAGACTGGTGGCCTGCCGACTACGGCCACTACGGCCCGTTTTTTGTGCGCATGGCCTGGCACAGTGCGGGTACGTATCGCATTGCTGATGGCCGGGGCGGTGCAGGCTCGGGCATGCAGCGGTTTGCACCGCTCAACAGCTGGCCCGATAACGGCAACCTGGACAAAGCACGCCGCCTGCTCTGGCCCATCAAGCAAAAATACGGGCGCAAATTGTCTTGGGCTGACCTGATGGTTTTGGCAGGCACAGTGGCGATGGACACAATGGGTTTTAAAACCTTCGGCTTTGCAGGTGGCCGGCCCGACGTGTGGGAGCCAGAAGAGCTGTACTGGGGCTCAGAAACCAAATGGATGGGCAGCGACAAGCGATATTCCGGTGAGCGTCAGCTCGAAAACCCGCTGGGCGCTACCCACATGGGGTTGATCTATGTGAACCCCGAAGGCCCAGAGGGTGTGCCCGACCCACTGGGATCGGCACGCGACATTCGCGAAACCTTTGCACGCATGGCCATGAACGACATTGAGACCGTGGCCTTGACCGCGGGTGGGCATACCTTTGGCAAAGCGCACGGCGCAGCTGACCCTGGCGAATATGTTGGCGCTGAGCCCGAGGGTGCAGGCATTGAAGAGCAAGGCCTGGGCTGGAAGAACTCTTTCGGCAGCGGCAAGGGCGTCCACACCGTGACCAGCGGCATTGAAGGCGCGTGGACCAACAACCCGATTCAGTGGGACAACGGCTACTTTGAAAACCTGTTCGGCCACGAGTGGGAACTGACCAAAAGCCCGGCAGGCGCACACCAGTGGAGGCCCAAAGGCACAGCAGCCAACGCAGACGTGCCCGATGCACACGACCCGTCGCTGCGCCACGCGCCCATGATGACCACCGCAGACATGGCCATGCGGATGGATCCAGCGTATGAAAAAATCTCACGCCACTTCATGGCCAATCCGGCTGAGTTTGCAGATGCCTATGCCAGAGCCTGGTTCAAGCTGACGCACCGTGACATGGGGCCACGTGCGCGCTACCTGGGCGCGCTGGTTCCCGCTGAGGTGATGATCTGGCAAGACCCGATACCGGCAGTTGACCACGAGCTGGTCAACGGGCTGGACGTTACAGCATTGAAGGCCAAAATTCTCGCGTCCGGGCTGACCATCTCGCAACTGGTGAGCACGGCGTGGGCATCAGCCTCGACCTTTCGCGGCAGCGACAAACGCGGTGGTGCCAACGGCGCACGCATTCGCTTGTCACCGCAAAAGGACTGGCAAGTCAACCAGCCGGCTGAGCTGGCAAAAGTGCTGCAAGTGCTGGAGGCGATTCAAAAGGACTTCAACAACGCCCAGTCTGCGGGTAAAAAAATCTCGCTGGCTGATTTGATCGTTTTGGCGGGATCAGCTGCGGTAGAGGCGGCTGCCAGAAAAGCCGGTGTTGACGCTAGCGTTGACTTTGCGCCTGGCCGCATGGACGCACGGCAGGACCAAACCGATGTCGAGTCATTCGCCGTGCTGGAGCCGACGGCCGACGGCTTTCGGAACTACCTGCGCCCGGGGTACGAGGCATTTGCCGCCGAGATGCTGATAGACAAAGCCAACCTCTTGAGACTGACTGCGCCCGAGATGACGGTGTTGGTCGGTGGCATGCGTGCCTTGAGTGCCAATGTTGGGCAAACAAAGCACGGCATCTTCACCCAGCGGCCTGAAACCCTGACCAACGATTTCTTTGTCAATCTGCTGGACATGAGCACGGCATGGGAAAAGTTCGGCGATGTGATGCAAGGCCGTGACCGCAAGACGGGCCAGATCAAATGGACAGCCACCGTGAACGACCTGGTTTTTGGCTCCAACTCCCAGTTGCGTGCGCTGGCTGAGGTGTACGCCAGCAGCGACGCACACGAAGCCTTTGTGCGCGACTTTGTGGCCGCTTGGGTGAAGGTGATGAACCTTGACCGCTTTGACCTGAAGTAAAAGAATCGACTTCAAGCCCGTCGCTGTACTGACAGCGGCGGGCTTTTTTGTTTCGATTATTCTGACCATTTTTAAGGATGCAAGATGACGATTGAAAACAGCGCTGATTTCAAACAAGGCCTGGCCACCCGCAAGCAGGTGATGGGTGAAGACTTTGTGGCCAACGCCTTTGGCAACGCCACTGACTTCACTCTGCCGATGCAGCACTACATCACCAAAAACGCCTGGGGCGATGTGTGGCAACGGCCTGGCCTTGACCTGAAAACCCGCAGCCTGATCACCGTCGCCATGCTGACAGCTTTGGGCAAACAACATGAACTGAAAGGCCATGTGCGCGGGGCGCTGAACAACGGCGCTTCGCCTGCAGAAATATCTGAAGTACTGCTGCACGCCAGCATTTACTGCGGTGTGCCGTCAGCAGTGGAGGCGTACCGCAGTGCAGCGGAGGTGGTCGATGGGCCTAAAAAGGCTTGAAAATCATTGAAAAATGCTGTTTTCAGGCATAAAATCAGCCCTCAGGCCAATGGATACGGGCGCAAGGAGCTCCTGAAATAATAGCGATTTGATGATGCTATGAAGTCGCCTGACTAAAACCGCGGTTTGAATTCCAGGATCAAAATCGTGTCGGGCAGCGTGCCGTCCACGTCTTTGGGCATCACACGGGTACGAATGACGGCGTTGAGTACTGCGTTGTCCCAGTTCTTGTTGCCGCTGGGCTGCACCACGCGCGAGCTGATGATGGTGCCGTCAGACTGCAGCCGCACTTCCACCTTGGTCAGCGGATTACCTTCAAACTCTTCTGTAAACACCACATTCGGCTTGATGGCTGCATTGGCGATGGCGCTGTAGGTTCTGGAACTGCCCCTGCCGCCCGCAGTGGCCCGGTTGGTGCTGTCGCCTTGCGGGTTGCCGCCTGCTTTGGCCATCATGTCATTGAGGCGCTCCAAGTTTTTGTTACGTTGCTGGTCGGCCGCCTGCTGTGACTGTTTGGTCTTCAGTGCGTCTGCCTTGGCTTGCTCTGCCTTGGCCTGTTGTTCTTCTTTTAAGAGCTTTTCCTTGTCAGCCTGTGCCTGCAAAGCCTTGGCCTTGTCGCGAGCAACTTTCTCTTGTTCAATCTTTTGGTCTTTGAGCTGCTTGCGCTTTTTTTCCTGCTCCAGCGCAATGTCAACATTGGGCGTTTGCTCGGGTGGTGTTTGCAGGACGGGCTGTTTGACGACAGGTGAGGGTAGCGGTGCAGCTTCTTCCCGTGCGGGGGTGATGGGGGCCGCTTCTTGTTGCGCATTGGTCCATAACTCGGCGCCAAACGTGGCGGCGCTGTCGCTGCGTTTCCAGTTCACACCCCAAGTCAGCGCGATGATCAGCGCCGCATGAATGAGCAATGCCAGACCAAACGAGCGAATCGCCCCCGCATCAGGCGGCGGGGCGATGTCGATGCGGTCCAGGGCGCTGGGCATGGCGGGCGTCTAGTGCCGATTATTTGCTGGTTTGCACCGACAGGCCAACCCGCGACACACCGGCTTTTTGCAGGTTGTCCATCACCTTGACCACGGTTTCGTACTTGATGGACTTGTCAGCACTGATGACCACCGGCACGGCATCAGCTGCAGCCAGTTTGACTTTAGGCTCCAGCCTGGCAATGTCTGCTGCCACGTTATTGATGTTGCTCGGCGTTGCATCGGTTTTGAGCTTGATTTGAATCGTCTCGTCTTTGTCAATCATGATCTGCACCGGGCTTTGCGGCTGGGCGGCGGCCTTGCCAACTTTGGGCAGGGCAATCATGCTGGGCGTGATAAGGGGGGCTGTCACCATGAAAATGATCAGCAGCACCAGCATCACGTCAATGAAGGGCACCATGTTGATTTCACTGATGGTGCGGCGGCCCCGGCCTCTTGAATTTATTGCAGGCATGACAAAGCTCGGTGATCGGGCAGCGACCTGCCGCCCCTAGCAAGTCGCGTCCCAAACGTGATGAATGGGGCAGCGAGCCGCAGGCACAAAGTGAAAAGCGTGGGGGTCAACATTTTCAGTGACCTGAGGACGATTGCGCGCCCAGGTTGCGCTGCAAAATGTTCGAAAACTCTTCAATAAAAGTCTCCAGCTTGTTCGCAATCCGGTCAATGTCATGCGCAAAACGGTTGTATGCCACGACAGCCGGAATCGCCGCAAACAGGCCAATGGCGGTAGCCACCAATGCCTCGGCAATGCCAGGTGCCACCGTTGCCAGCGTGACTTGCTCCAGCGATGCCAGACCGGTAAAGGCATGCATGATGCCCCATACCGTGCCAAACAAGCCGACGTAAGGTGAGACCGAGCCGACGGTGGCCAAAAACGACAGGTTCGACTCAATCGCATCGACCTCGCGCTGGTAGCTGGCGCGCATGGCGCGGCGTGCACCGTCCATCAGCGTGCCGGGGTCAGTGATACGGCGTTCGCGAAGGTTTTGGTATTCACGCATGCCGCTGGCAAATATGCGTTCCATCGGGCCAGACAGTTTGGCGTTTTGTACAGCGGCTGCAGACAAATCATTCAGGCTGGTGCCTGACCAGAACTCGCGGTCAAACTCTTCATTCAGGTTTTGCACTTTTTTAAGTGCCATGATTTTGCGGATGATGGCTGCCCAGCTGGCAATCGACACACCCACCAACAACGCCACAACAGCCTGCACAACCCAGCTGGCGTTTAAAAGCAGGTTAACAATCGACAGGTCTTGGTTCATGTTGGCTTTCTCAAACTTTCAATGATATTTTGCGGAATCCGCGCAGGTTGCATGCTGGCCGATTCCACCCAGCCAATACGAATCGAGCCTTCGCACAGGAGCTCGTTTTTTAGCAGCGCCTGTTGTTCAATTGTCATGGATGCACGCCCACATTCTTGCAGGCGAGCCGTAACAATCAGTTCGTCGTCGAGCCGGGCAGGGCGCAAGTATTTCAGAGTAGTTTCGGCCACCACAAACATGCCGCCGGTCTGGTTTTTGAGCTGTTGCTGTTCAATTCCCAATGATCTGAGCCATTCGGTGCGCGCGCGTTCAAAAAATTTGAGGTAGTTGGCGTAAAAAACAATACCGCCTGCGTCGGTGTCTTCCCAATAGACCCTGATTGCAAAACTGAAGGTCGGCTTATGCAAGCACTGACTCCAGCCGAGCGACAGCTTCTTTTAACTGTGCCATCGAATTGGCAGTAGAAAACCGCACAAACTTTTCAGGTTCAGCATGGCCAAAGTCGCGCCCCGGCGTGACGGCCAGGTGCGCACGTTTCATCAGCTCAAATGCAAAGTCCCAACTGCCGTTCAGCCCCCATTTGGCCGTAATTTTTGAACAATCGGCATAGGCATAAAAAGCGCCATCTGGCATGACGGGGACGGTTAATCCCAGCCGGTTGAGCTCAGGAATAAAGTAGTCACGCCGGGCCTTGAATTCGCTGCGGCGGCGCTCGTATTCAGCCAGGCTTTCAGGTTCAAAACAGGCCAGTGCTGCATGCTGGGCAATGGTGCTGGGGCAAATAAACAGGTTTTGTGCGATGCGTTCGATCACCGGGACCAAAGCTTCAGGCACCACCAGCCAGCCCAGCCGCCAGCCCGTCATGTTGAAGTATTTGCTAAAAGAGTTGATGCTGATGACGTTTTGACCCAGCTCACCAGGCATGCCGAGTGCGGTATGGCCAAAGTGTTCTTCGTAGCTCAGCCCCAGATAAATCTCGTCAATCATCGTGATGCCCCCACGCGAATGAACGTACTGCGCGATGCGTTGCAATTCGTCGGGCGCAATCGACGTGCCCGTCGGGTTGGAAGGGGACGCCAGCAACACACCCCGTGTGTGCTGTCCCCAGGCCGCCTCAACCTTGGCTCGGGTCAATTGAAATCGTTCATCCGCCGTGGTCGGTATCAGCACGGCTTGGCCTTCAGCAGCACTTACAAAATGGCGGTTACACGGGTAGCTGGGGTCGGGCATCAGCATCTCGTCGCCAGCTTCAATCAAAGCCAGGCAGGCTAACTGAAGCGCGGCGGATGCGCCAGCGGTCAGCACGATTCGGCTTGGCGAGATGCTCACTTTGAACCGGGATGCATACCAGGCACTGATTTTTTCGCGCAGCTCAGGTAAACCCAAAGCCTGCGTGTACTGCGTATGGCCGCTTGCTATGGTTTTGGTGGCTGCTTCTTGCACCAGAGGTGGCGCTGTAAAGTCCGGCTCGCCAATGTTCAAGAAAATCATCGGCTTGGGGGTGTGCGCAAATTCCTTTGCCATGGTGGCCGCTGCCTTGGCAACTTCCATCACATAAAACGGTTCGATGCGTTCTGCGCGCTGTGCGATTCGCATGGCGTTAAGCGTGCTTGCCAGACGGTCGGGTTTGGTCAGCGGCCACCTCACTGGCGCGCAGGCTGGGCGCGAGTTTGTTCAAAACACCGTTCACGTACTTGTGGCCGTCAGTGCCACCAAAGGCTTTGGCCAGTTCAATGCATTCGTTGAGCACCACGCGCCAGGGCACGTCCAGGCAATTCTTCAATTCATAGGCGCCAATCCACAATACCGAATGCTCGACAGGCGAAATCTCCGCCATCGTCCGGTCCAGCAGAGGGATGATCATTGCGTCAAGCTCGGCAGCCTGTTCAACGCAACCGTGCAGCAGCGCATCGTAATGCGCTGAATCGGCTTTGTGAAAACCCACCAAATCGCGCGTGAACATGTCAATCGAATCAGCTCTGTTGCGACCTACAAAGTGTTGGTATAGCGCCTGCATGGCAAATTCACGGGCGCGTGTGCGGGCTGACTTGTCGGCGGCTTTTTTCACGCCGGTGTCGGTCAGACCGGAACGAGTTTGCGGCGGGCGCTTGGGTTTCACCGGAAGGGTTGTTGTTTTTGTATCAGACATGGTAGGTGTATCTTTCAGCCCAGCTCATTGAGCAGGTTGGCCATTTCAACCGCTACGCGCGCAGCATCCAGGCCTTTTTCAGTTTGTCGGGCCTGGGCTTGCGCCATGTTTTCAGTCGTCAAAATGGCATTGGCAATAGGTAACTGGTAGTCCAGCGCCACGCGCGTCACGGCAGCACCGCTTTCATTGGCGACCAGTTCAAAGTGATAGGTTTCACCGCGAATGATGCAACCCAGTGCAATCAGCGCATCGTATTTGTTGCTTTCGGCCATGGCTTGCAGCGCACCGGCAACTTCCAGAGCACCTGGCACTTTGACGTGCGTGATGTGTTTGGCTTCTACGCCCAATGCAGCCAACTCACGCAGGCAGGCAGTTGCCAATGCGTTGGTCACGCTTTCGTTGAAGCGGGCCTGCACCATACCAATCACCAGCTTTTTGCCATCCAGCTTGTCAGCTGTTCCCTTGTCTGCACCAAACATGTTGTTTTCCTTGATTTATCTGGTGATGTAGCTGGCTGTTTCGAGGCCGTAGCCGACCATGCTGGGCATGCGCCTGGGGTTGCCGAGCAGGTTCATTTTTTGAACGCCGCACGCACGCAAAATTTGCGCGCCGATGCCGTAGGTGCGCAGGTCCATGCGGCCGCGCTCGGGTGCCTGGCTGGCGCGAGCTGTGCCTTCAAATTGAGCCAACAACTGGGCAGCGCTTTCTCCGCAGTTCAGCAGCACCACCACACCTTTGCCAGCGTTGGCGATGTAGCGCAGGCTTTCGTCGAGATTCCATGAATGCATGGCACGGCCAACTTCCAGTGCATCGAGTACCGACAGCGGTTCATGCACGCGAGCAGCCACTGCCTCATTGGCCTCCCAATGCCCTTTGCTTAATGCCAGGTGCAGGCCCTGGCTGGGTTTGTCTTTGAAGGCGTGGGCAGTGAACTCCCCAAACGCCGTGTTCAGCGGCCGGCTGCCAATTTTTTCAATCAACGACTCGTTTCGGCTGCGGTGCTCGATCAGCGCGGCAATCGTGCCAATCTTCAGGCCATGTTCAGCCGCAAACAGCAGCAAATCTGGCAGCCGTGCCATCGTGCCGTCGTCCTTCATGATCTCGCAAATCACCGATGCGGGCGAGCAGCCTGCCATGGCAGCCAAATCGCAACCCGCCTCGGTATGGCCTGCACGCATCAGCACACCGCCGTCAACCGCTTGCAGCGGGAAGATGTGGCCGGGTTGCACCAGGTCGCTGGCTGCGGCGTTGTTCGCCACCGCAGCTTGCACGGTGCGCGCACGATCAGCCGCTGAAATGCCCGTGGTCACACCCTCTGCAGCTTCAATCGATACCGTGAACGCAGTGGAATACTTGCCACCATTGCGCGTGACCATGGGCGGCAGTTCAAGCCGCTCACAGCGCTCGCGGGTCAGTGTCAGGCAAATCAGGCCACGCCCAAAACGCGCCATAAAGTTGATGGCTTCGGGCGTGACATGATCAGCGGCCAACACCAGGTCACCTTCATTTTCACGGTCTTCTTCGTCAATCAGAATAACGATTTTGCCGGCGCGCATGTCGGCAATGATGTCTTCTACGGGAGAGATTGAAACGCTCATTTTTGTTTGCTTTCAGACGACAGCATGCGCTCGACGTAGCGGGCGACGGTGTCAATTTCAAGGTTCACGCGGCTGCCGGCCTTCAGGCTGCCCAGTGCGGTGTTTTCAATCGTGTGCGGGATGATGTTGATGCTGATCTCGCAGCCATCCTCCAGGTCACGCACTTTGTTCACTGTCAGGCTCACGCCATTCACCGTGACGGAGCCTTTGTAGGCCATGTATTTGGCCAGGGCTTGCGGCGCAGTAATTCGCAATTCCCAACTTTCGCCCACTTCAGCAAAGTAAGCGACGTGGCCGATACCATCAACATGCCCAGACACGATGTGCCCGCCCAGCCGATCGTTGGCACGCAGGGCTTTTTCGAGATTGATGGTGCCCAGCTCTGTGAGCCCACTGGTTTTGTCGAGCGACTCGGCTGATATGTCGATGGCAAACTGGTTGTGCGCAACATCAATGCTGACTGCCGTCATGCAAGCGCCATTGATGGCAATGCTGTCGCCCAAACCAACGTCGTTAAGGTAGTCCACAGGCGTCTCAATGGTAAGCCGCTTGCCGTGGTGAGAGGTACTGCCCAGGCTATGGATGGCGACGATGCGCCCCACGCCGGTGATGATTCCGGTAAACATGGGTGTATTTTCGCAGGGATTTACGGGGCGCTGATGGCCTTTGACCAAAAGAGGTCACTTCCGCGCCATTTCAAGTGCAATTAAAACCGATCACGCCCCGCAACCCGCGCTCGTATGCGCAAGTCATCACCCACCCTGTCGGTTGACATAAATTGCAACTGAGCCGCCTCAGACAAGCTTTGCAGTGGCCCAAAGCTGGCCATACCCTGGCCCAAGCCCAGCAGCCTGGGTGCCAGGTACACCAAAAACTCATCGACCAGGCCAGCGCGTATGAACGAGCCGTTCAGCTTGTGGCCAGCTTCCACATGCAGTTCATTGACTTCACGCTGAGCCAGGTCGCGCAACATGGCTGCCAGGTCAACCTTGCCATTGGCATCAGGCATATGGATAACTACCACTCCCAGGGCCTGAAGAGCCGCTTTTTTAGCGTCATTGTTGGCTGCAGCATAGATAAATCGGGCGCGACCAGCTCCTAAAACATGAGCGTCAAGTGGTGTCTCCAGATTGCTGTCAACTATCACGATGTGCGGTTGGCGTGTTGCATCGACCAAACGCACATCCAGACGCGGGTTGTCTGCCAGCACTGTGCCAATACCCGTCAGCACCGCACAGCTGCGCGCCCGCCAGACATGGCCATCGGCGCGTGCAGCCTCGCCCGTGATCCACTGGCTTTGGCCATTGAGCAGGGCTGTTTGCCCGTCAAGCGATGCGGCCGCCTTCATGCGCACCCATGGCGTTTTGCGAATCATGCGGCTGAAAAAACCAATGTTCAGCTCCCGCGACTCAGCCGCACCCGGCCCCACTTCGACCTCAATACCCGCCGCCTGCAGGCGAGCAAAACCCTGGCCCGATACAAGGGGATTAGGGTCAGCAATCGACGCCACGACTTTTTTAACACCTGCCGTAATCAAGGCATCGCAACACGGTCCGGTGCGGCCGTGATGGCAGCAGGGCTCTAGCGTGACATAGACGGTGCAGCCCACAACCGAGTTACCTTTGGCGGCAGCATCTCTCAACGCCATGATTTCAGCGTGCGGGCCGCCGGCTTGCTGGGTGTGGCCCTGGCCGAGGATGTTTTGGTTTGCGTCTAGCAAGACAGCACCAACCGCTGGGTTTGGCCGGCAGTTTGCACTTGCTCTTTCAGCTAAAGCCAGTACTTGCTGAAAGTCAAACATGATCTCTGTCATTTGTTGTTGGGCAAAAAATTTTTAAAAAAATTCGGAATACGAAATGTAGGTGGATTTGGATCCAGCAGGATTTCTACGTTTTTTTGGCTGGGTACAGGTTTCTCGTCTTTCAACGCTGGTTTAAAAAGGGTAAGGGTTAAATCTCTCAACAACATATCAGTTTCAATGTCACTCAGTGATGAATTCAAAACCACAAATTTATCCAAACCGCCGTCCTCGTTGATGTACAGGGTCAGTTGTATTGCGACCAGTGCAGTTGAGTTCACGCCCTGAGTGCGTAAGACCCAGTCTTCAAAAAGCTCGCTGTTGTTGTCAACTTCGTTTGACTCAAAATAGTGGATCGATTTCGAAAAAATGGATCCGAAGTTTGGATCTTCTGATCTTGAAGCGATTGGCTCTGCTTCGATATTCTGAACAGTTGGTGAAGCGAGTGACATGCTGCCCTTCACAGGCAAGTCGTTGGATTCAAGATTTGCAACGGTCTTTTGAGCAGTATTTTTGTCTAATTCTTGTGAGTTAGTGACCAGCCGTATCGATGGTGTAACCAATTGCGGAGACAGTGAGGCAGGTTCACGTGGCCAATGAATAGCGACCCCAAACCCTAAGACATGAAATACAACCGCCAGTCCAAATGCTGCCCATTTACCGGGCTGTTTTACCCCAAACATTGACCTGATCTGGCTGTTGCTATCTCCAGCAAGTCAGCAGAGCCTCGGTACCGGATACACCACGTCTGCCGGTGTTGTTGAGTGTAAAGTTGCCACAAGCATCAGTCGCCATCGACCCGCCTGCAACTGGCGCAGCTGTAATTGTGTAGCTTTGCGAGGTAGCTGCCACGGTCAAACTAAGCGTGTAAACCGCAGCACCCTCACCCAAGCGCGGCGACTGGCTGAATGCCTGGATATTAAAAGTTGAGGTGACGCTGTTGCCTGCGGTGTCCGTTGCGTAATTGAAGTTTTCGCTGTAAAAACGTTCCGTCCATTGCTGGGCTGTTGCAATTTGCACTCTGGCATCCGCGCGTCTGCCTTTGGCTAAATATGCAGAGTAAGACGGGAATGCAATTGCTGCTAAAACACCGACAACAGCCACGCTGATCATTAATTCAATAAGAGTGAAACCTGCGTTAGCTTTTTTATGAACGGATTGCATTTTGAACATTACTTATTTCCCCCAAGTTGACAAACCCGGTATTTCGCGCCATTGGATTCTGTAACCGCTTGAAATACCCAAAATATTTGTACCGGTCGTACCGCCCGTTGCTGTCGTTACAGGTACCGTACTACTTGATACAGCGCTAGTTCGATTATTTGAGAAAGTTACTTTTTGATCAGCTATCCCAACACCAAAATAACTACCCTCTACACCTGTAGTTGAATCAACAAACCTACCAAGGTTTGTAGCCCCAGGCGCGCCGGTGACTGGGTCAATTGCCCAAAGTCGTCCAGGAGGCGTGTAAAAACATTGGTCAACACCAGTGTTTGCGCTTCTTACTGTGGTGAATCCCATAAATTGAGCGCGGGCATCGGGACTACTTAACAACATTTCTGACGATGATGGAAAGTCAAAGTACCACCCGTCCTGAATGCTCAGGTTTAGTGTTGGCGTGATTGTTCCAGTCACGGAACCTGAAACCGCGCTTATCTCAGTCAACGTTCGTTGCACCAAGTTACTTGTTCCCGTTGGCCAAGCAAATGTTGTGGTTGTACCTGTGCGGTCGTAAATGCCAAACATTCTGTTTGTAACACCCGCGTTTGGAAAGTCTCCACTTCCTGCCAGCGCTTTTCCTGTTCCGAAAGCCACTACTACACCACCCCGGTCAGGAAAGCCAAACGCAGGTGTCGTTGTAATGGGGAGTGGTGTGCCAGCTGAACTCAGCGCAGTATAAATAGGTGTGTTGACGCCCAACACTTTGCGAGCAGACCCCCAATCAGCAGGATCCGAACTGGTCAAATCAAATTTCCAGATATTGCCCTTTAAATCAGTCGTATAAACCCAATCGGCTGTGCCGTTGCCGTCAATGTCCATCCAGTTGGCACCCATCATCCCGTTTCCTGAGTCTGTGGCCAGAGTATCCAGTTTGTAGTAGTGGGTGCCAGTTGTCCACACTTTGGTGCTGCTTGGCCCATTCACGTCCAGAATAAAAAGTGCCGCCTTGCCGTTAGCAGAATCTATGCCGTTTGGTGCCAGTATCCCAGTCTTGCCGTTATTGAGCCGCACAATTGCAGAGGCTTGGCCACTGAATCTATTGATACTGGGGTCGCCAACAACAAAGCCCAAATCATTGTCGTTTGCTGACGTGAATTGCCATTTGAATATGTTTGACGCATTTGACTGAACCAACGTCGTCGGGTTAGTAACGTCTAGTGCAAATATGCCTTTCCCCCCCCTACCAAGGCTGGAAAATAAATATGTGCTCCAGGTTGCTGAACCAGTTGTAGGAATGGTCGTTAAAACGTCACCAGAGAAAGGGCTGCCGTCCATGCCGGCAACTGTAACGCCTGAAGTTGGTGCTGTAAGAGCGGCCAAATTAGATGCCAATATACCGGGCACATAAGAAATAACTGGCGCGCCTGTATCAGCTTTAAAGCCATGCAGCATGCCGTCATTTGCGCCAACCCACAGAATTTTGTCCCGGCTAACATTACCTACAACATAGCTCCTGAAAGATGGTGTCCCCACTGGAAACATGCTGTCTGTGTAAAACCCGCCAGGTGTATCTTGAATCCAGGGCGTGGAATTGACGATCGTTCCCATCAGGTTACTGACGCTCCTTGCCTGAAATTTCAATCCATTAGGGTCTTCATTACTTGTTGATCCCCGCATGTAGTCAACAAGTCCGCTGCCGCGCGCATCCAGGCTTGAGCTGGAAGTTCCTTTAATCGCCGTTGTGTATGTCGCATCCAAGCTGCTCCATAAAAAGCTGACACCTGCTTGCGCGCTGTTGTTCGTGATCACTTGTCGCGTCGCTACAGGTAATTGTTTGAGCAGATCTCCAGCATCCCAGGAGGGTGCTGCGTTGAAAAGACCAGTTCCATCAATTTGGTAGGCCAGAACAGACCCTTTCTTAAGTGTTGAGTCAAATTGTGCAACGTATTTAAAGCTGCCGTCAATTAACTGACTCGACGATACAGCAGGCGCTGCGTTTGAAGCCGCCACAATCTGTTCGAGTTGATCTCTGAGTTGTTGTTCAAGCAGATCTGGCCGCCTTGCCAAAAAATAGCCGTCTGGTATGCCATCGTTACAGCTCACACCGGTTGTACCGCCGCAAGATGCGCCATCGGCCCGTCTTGCGTCCCATGCGGCAGTTGGCAAAGTAGATGTACTAGCAACGGTAGTTGTGGTGGCAACAGTTGTTGTAAATGCTGGGGCTTTCCTGGCGTCAAAGCTACCGTATTTGGCGGCGTACCAGAGTGGATCATTAAGTAAAACATTACCTGAACCACGCATGACAAATGTGCCGGCTGTGGGCAGGTTCAAGTCTCGCAGTGTCCAGTTATCAATACTGTTCCAGCATGCGTTGTACACCGTGCCTGTACCGCCCACTTGCGCGCGTGTTGCAACGTGATTTGGAAATGCAGCCACTGTGTAAGTACCCGCTGGCTGACCAGTAGCCCTGTAGTTGGTATCTGCACACATGCTGCCAGCTGTGCTAACAACGGAGCTCACAGCAGTTGATGCCCGACTATGACCGTGCGTGATGTAGACGCCGTCTGCTGAATCAACTGCCGCCAAGCTTGAAGCAGAAGCCGAAGAATTGTTGACGCCTACAACGCTGTAACCGTGCGTACCGCCGCCAGCGCCAGACCCTGCATTCACAATATCGCTGGTAATTCTTATTCTGTAGTCCCCACCAGCTGTTGCAGGCGCGATGATGTCGTAGCGCAGATAGCCAGTCAAGTCCATGTCGTGGTCACCACCGAAAAGCGCATCATTCCATGTGACAAGGAATGCGCCATGAGTCGAGCTGGAACTTATAGAAGAAAACGTCAACATCGCAGCTGGACCATTGGCCCACAACCCCTCGGGCGTTATGTAGACAAATTTCTTTGGATTTGTATTGGGTATGGGCACTTCAATGCGCGCAACACCGCCGCCTAATGTTGCTGCCATTGTTTGTACTTTCAATGCGCTGTAAGGCGCATCAATTGGCAGTGTCAGGTTTTGGATTCTGGAGGTGTTGGCATAAAGAGCTGCGCCAGCAACTTGAAATGAACCGCCAACCGCAGGTGCTTCAGGACATATGCCGCTGACATCCGACAAATTAACCACACTCTTGGCAGAACAATTTTGGCCGAATCCACCAGCAACAGAACCCACTGAGCGTGCGCTGCTGTTAATACCCTCAGCACGGCCCATTCTGTTGACATAGCTTGCGAGTGAACCTTCAACTCGGTTTGGCAAGCTGGCAAACGGTGTATCTGCATTTTGATCAAAGCTTAATGCACTGCTGGTCAGCGCCAACACGTTAAGTGACCTGCAAGCTGCCTTGCCGTAATTGGCAATGGTTGTTGTGTTGGTGTAAGTTAATGGGTTGGTCCAGGTACTGACAGGGATGCCCTTATTGGTATCGTTTGTTGTAGTGGCCGGGTTTGTACTGGTGTTGCCTGCATAGTAATTTAGGGCTTGAACTACCATTTCACCGATGGGGTTACCCCATGCTGGCAAGGTCCCTGCTGGCAAGGTCCCAAGACTGGAAGCCTGTGCTACTGCTCCCCCCGTATAACTTCCGTTTCGACCGTAGAGGACAATGCGATCCAGCGCTGCAATAGCACCCCTGCCAGAACCTGCGGCCGCACATGCACCAGATGTGCCTGTTAGAGCCTGACTACTGGCAGTATGACAAAAACGCCCCGTAGTTGCGTCGATTTCGCTACTGAAATCCCCCATATTTTTTCGAAGTGCACCAGCTATTAAATTTTGGTCATAGCTCCCGCTGATTAAACCGAACTCGGCTTTAGCAGTCGTTTGTCCTGGCCCGATAAATCCGAAATCCTGCAGCAGGCCAAATGGCTTGTAGATATTAGATGTCACGGGCGAGCCCTGTGGAAATTTTTGGCAGCGTTCGTCCCCAAGGAAATTAGGATCGCACACTTTTACCCTCACATTGATTTCTGGGCCAATTGTTCCGGACGAGGAATACGTGGCGCTGTCAGTACCGTTCACTGGCAAAGATGATTCATGCCGGATGCTGCCGCCACCAAAAAAAGGCAGGGCGTTGCCATAATAGCGGGCAAGCTTTGCGCCTAGCTTGACTTGACTTAAATTGACACTTTCACCATTTCTCCAAGCGCAAACTTTGCTTTCAATGGTTGCCCACATCCGGTAGTTACCCTTGACCATCCTCAATACTGGATTACCAACTTCGGTATCTGCGTCAGAGCGATTGCAAAGTGTCAGGCCGGCGTAAACACCCGCGTTGTCACCACTTGCTTTAGTTAAATCCGCGGTTGAGAACGGGGTGTAGTCGTTGATATCTGTGCCGCTGTAGAACTTTGTAAAGGAGTGAGCGTCGTGGCTGAGGTTGGCGCGTTCGAGTACTGTTTCAGTCGTTGAATCAGTACTGCGCCTGCCGCCGTAGAGCATTTTGCGGACGGTATCCATGCGGGTCATGGTGGCCCAATTCAAAAAATTGCCGCTCCAAAGCTTTGATGCAACGGCGCAGGTGTAGCGCAGGTCGCCTGAGATCGTTGCTGTCGCTGCTGGCTCAAACCGGCCGTTTGCTGTGCTGTAGCTGTAGCATTTAGTGGCGTCAAAGTATCCGTAGTATTTGAAGGTAGGCTTGAAGGTCGTATCAATCACGCCATCGTTGTCCAAATCTTCAAAATCGGAGTAAACGGCTGAAAAAAGTGTGTGGTCCTTGGATGCTGCAAGCATCAGCATTGGCTTGGCAGCTGTGGATGCGATGTTGGGCGGAATCACTGCAAGCGTCTGACTCCATGCCGCAGAAAAGGGCGCAAGCTGCGTGCAGATGATCAAAAAATAAACAAGCGGTTTTTTAATTCGTTGAAAGAACATGGTGTTGCCTTCTTTGATGTGTCACTGAAAAGGGCGAAAGTAGCTTTGCAGTACGACTTCTGTGTTGGGATTTCGTCCAAATCCCCGCGCTGTAATCCGCACGAAATCTAGCGTGATTTTTTCAATTAAATATTCTGGCTGACGTGATACACCAGGTATCCGTGTGCGGCCAGTAAATGTGCCAAATGGAACGCCGCCTGTAAAGCTTGCGCAATTGGCGCTGGCTGCGGTTGTCGGCTTGGTTGAAAGGTCATCGTTCCAAAGGCCACCTTTGGTGGCAGGCCACCAAGGCTCGTAGTTGGTGGCTGATGGCGCGGCGTTGTAATTGCTGCTGGCGAGTATGCTGGTAGCTATCGAACATTGTCCGCGTAGACAGTCAGCACCAAAAGAAGAGCCCGCCTGGTTGGTGTTGATGGGTCTTTCTGTGATGTTGTTGCGTGCACAAAAGGCCCCAGCGCGCAGCGTACCATTTGGAAGTTGTAGATCAAATTCTGCATCTCGCAAAGCCGCTTCAGCGGCTTCGCGCGCAACCTGTGAATCAAGTTGATTTCTGGCTAGACGTTCCCCAAGGCTGACATCCCTTGCACTGTAGATTGCAAGCGAAGTCAGAGCCACGATGAAAATTAAAACAACGATTAGGGCAACACCATTTTGTGAAGGGCGAACCAATGCAGCCCTATTCGGGTGTTGAAGTGTCGACTCATTTTCTTGCTTAGGCAACGTGGGCATGTCTATTGCTTTTACGGAACAGGTTTAATGGTTTGGGACAAGTTGTTACGCAACGCAAATGTTTTGCGGTAGACCTTTCTAACAAATCGGTCAGCCGGCGTTACTGAAGTGCCCGCGCAATTGACATAGGGCGTC
This sequence comes from Polaromonas sp., assembly GCA_044378095.1. GTDB lineage: Bacteria > Pseudomonadota > Gammaproteobacteria > Burkholderiales > Burkholderiaceae_C > Polaromonas. The sequence goes on along the minus strand of JBILXX010000011.1, from coordinate 3,649 downwards.
ACGGCCCCAGTGTTGGTCGTGAGTTTGCTAGCTTCAAGCCCGCGTGCAACCAGGCAAACCTCCACAGCAACAACTCTTGCCCATGGTGCCTGCGGTAAGTTAACGTCACTTGTACCCCCCAGTCCTGCCACTGCACTTGCCGCATAAAAGCGTTGTGGTTGTAGCGTGTCATCTGAATAGACTCCATAGAGGAATTGCAGACTTTCAATACCAACGATTGCAGGTTGATAAACAGTGTTGACGTTGCCATTACAAGCCAGACTTTGTGTGGTGATGACTTGTCCTTCGATGCTGTAGGTCGTGGTCGACAAGGTGTAGCGATTCGATACAAAAAGAGGTCTGAGCGGGACTGGACCCAACGTTGCAGAAGTGCCTGCATCTGTTCGACCAGCATTTTCCGCTGCGCCGTCAACGTCTGACCTGTTGCAGTCCACACGCTGCCCGATGTCGCTTCCCATTGCATCGTTAGTAAAGTAATTGATAACGATCGTATCTGCAGTTACGGCAGTACTTGAATGAGCCACACACGCTTTGGTACTTGGACTGAAGCTCTGACTACTGCAGCCAAACACGCCAAAGTTGAATGCGGTTTGCGAAAGTGAAATTGAATCGCTAGCGTAGCTTTTTGCAGAAAGTCCACCAATTATTTCGCGTGCTGACGGATAAAACCCGGCGTTGGTGATGTCCCTGCCTATCAGGTCAAGCGCATACTGCCCGTTTTCACTTAGCTGTTGCTGCTGAGACAGAACGCGTTTGGACTCGGATGTGCCCAGGTAAAGATAGGCGGCTGCAGAGACTATGACCAAATTGATGGCTAATGCAATCAGTAACTCGATCAAGGAAAAACCAGACTGACGATGAATGTTTTGTCTTTTCATGGACTTGTCACCGTCAAGGCAAGAGAGTTGTGTTGTGACAGCGCACACCGGCGGGCGCTGCCGCCGCAGCAGGGCAGCAGGTTTGTGTTGCGCCGCCCGTCATTGCCGCAGTGCATGCAAGGGTCTGTGTCAGTGTCTCACCTGAGCGGAATTCTTTGTCAAACCACATGATGGTGACATTAATTCCAGTTTGCTGACCGCCAGAAATAAGCGCTGATCCCCGTGGTAACTCATTACGTACTTTAATCCGCCATGTTGCAAGATCATAGGTGGCGCGCGCTGCTGCGTTGCACGCGGTTGTTTTGCAATCAGTAGACGGTGTTGCGGGTGGTGTTGCTTGACCAGCCCAATTGGCAGTAATCACAAAAGTTGGACTGACAACACTTGTGTTGTAGCCTGTAGATTCCGTCAAGTTGCTTCGCATGCGATCTGCGAGATCTGCTACCAATATGGCCACGCTGCTGCGCGTCGTGGCGCTGGTTTGCAGGGACATAGATTGAGCTTGCAGTGCAGCCATACCCAGCAGGGCGAACGACATCAGCAAAATTGACACAAGCACTTCAATCAGAGTAACGCCCATTTGCCTGCTCTTTGAGCGGGATAGTGACAAAGGGTTTTTCATGGCTAGCAGCCTGCGTCAGGGGCAATTCTTGTGCGCCCCATCACGTCAACACAGATAGACCGGTTCATTGGGTTGGCGTTGTTTTGGCTGTCTTGTAACGAAAAGCTGGTTGCTTGTGAAAGCCCAATGTTTCCTTGTGGGCCGAAAGTAATAGACTTCGGCGGTGTAGTGCCGCCCGCTACCAACGTGTATCGGACGTCGCCCGGCTGTCGAATGATGATGATGTCACCCACATTGGCTGGGTCTGCTGTTGTTATGTTTCTGTCGCAAGTTGGATTGAGGTAAACAATCCAGCCGATATGCCAATCGTCGCCAGCAGGTGCACATCTCGGTGCAGCGGTATCGGTACTGGCTGATTTGCAAATTGTCGTACACATATTGCGGTTAACAGCTTCTGCGCGCGCTCTTTGCATCGCGCCGAGAAAATCATTGTTAACTGACTGCATGGCGCTTCGGTTCACAAAAGATATTAGTGATGGCGCAGCCAGGGTCGCCAAAATAGCTGCGATAGCGATCACAACAAGCAGCTCAATCAGCGTGAATCCGCGCTGAATTCTGATAAAAATGGCTTTAATCATCATTCTCCAAGTTTATGGGGTGCAACAGACGCTGGCTTTGCCGCCTATCGCCAAGGCCTTGCCACCTATCGTTTGACCTCATCGACCAGCGCCCGGAATTCGTCAATATCCTCAAAACTCCGGTAAACGCTGGCAAAACGGACGTAGGCGACCTTGTCGAGCTTTTTCAGCTCGCGCATGACCAACTCGCCCAGTCGGGCGGAGGGGACTTCTTTCAGGCCCAGGCTCAGCAGCTTTTCCTCAATCCGTTCGATGGCGGAGTCGATCTGTTCTGTGCTGACTGGCCGTTTGCGCAGCGCCAGGTTCATGGAGCCGAGGATTTTGGGGCGTTTGTACTCGATGCGCCGGCCGTCTTTTTTGACAATGGCCGGGAAGCTGACGTCGGGCCGCTCGTAGGTGGTGAAGCGCTTTTCACACGCGCCGCACTGGCGGCGGCGGCGTATGAAGTCGGCGTCTTCTGAGATGCGCGTCTCCACGACCTGAGTCTCTAAATGACCGCAAAAAGGGCATTTCATAGCTGTTTTTGCCTCTTTTCAGGTATGTTTTAGGCCTCTAGACCAATGAAAACGGGCGCAAGCAGCTACTGAAATAATAGCGTCTTGCACCTGCATCGTCACTTGTAAACGGGAAACCGGCTTGTCAGTGCATGCACCTTGGCGATAACGGCTTGAATATTGGAGGCGTCGCGCGGGTTGTCCAGCACGTCGGCGATCAGGTTGGCTGTCATGCGGGCTTCTTCTTCTTTAAAACCGCGGGTTGTCATGGCCGGGGTGCCAATGCGCACGCCGCTGGTGACCATGGGCTTTTCAGGGTCCTTGGGAATCGCGTTTTTGTTGATCGTCATGTGGGCGCTGCCCAGCACGGCTTCAGCTTCTTTACCGGTGATGTTTTTGCTGCGCAGGTCAACCAGCATCAGGTGGCTCTGGGTGCGGCCACTGACGATGCGCAAGCCGCGCTGCACCAGCGTTTCAGCCATCACCACGGCGTTTTTCAGGATTTGCGTCTGGTAATCTTTAAAGCCCGGCTCCAGCGCTTCTTTAAACGCAATCGCCTTGGCGGCAATCACGTGCATCAGCGGGCCGCCTTGCAGGCCGGGGAACACAGCGCTGTTGATGGCTTTTTCGTGTTCGGCCTTCATCAAAATGATGCCGCCGCGCGGGCCGCGCAGGCTCTTGTGGGTGGTGGACGTGACGATGTCTGCATGCGGCACCGGGTTGGGGTAGACGCCGCCTGCAATCAGGCCCGAATAGTGGGCCATGTCCACCATAAAAATCGCGCCAACAGCCTTGGCCACTTTGGCAAAACGCTCAAAGTCGATGTGCAGGCTGTACGCTGATGCGCCCGCAATGATCAGCTTGGGTTTGCTCTCATGGGCCTTGCGCTCCATCTCGTCGTAGTCGATCTCTTCTTGTGCGTTCAGGCCATACGACACCACGTTGAACCACTTGCCACTCAAATTAAGGGGCATGCCGTGGGTTAAATGCCCGCCTTCGGCCAGGCTCATGCCCATGATGGTGTCGCCGGGCTTTAAAAACGCCAGAAACACCGCCTGGTTGGCCGATGCGCCGCAG
>JBILXX010000086.1:0-14561 GCA_044378095.1 Polaromonas sp. | reverse complement strand
ACTCGCCTCGGTGCTCCTGCACCATACGTACTGCGCGTTCCCGGACTTCGGGGGAAAACTTGTTTGACTTGTTCATGACTCAATCCTCTCAGAGATTTGAGCCTCCTCAAAATACGGGGCGATTCAGTTGGGCTTTTTTAGTTTTGCCTTCTACTTGCTAGTTGGCATTCACTTGGGCGTGAAATGAGGCATAAGTTGGCCGAGATTTAAATGAAGTTAACTACTCTTTTTTGGCCAAACTATGGGTTAAGTAGCACTCGCTACTGAAATACCTCACATATTTCGCCGATATTGGCCACCAACCTCAAACAGCGCATTGGTGATCTGCCCGAGTGAGCAAACGCGCACCGCGTCCATCAGCACCTCAAAGACATTGGCGTTGTCGATCACTGCCTTTTGCAGGCGTTTGAGCATCGCGGGGGACTCGGCGGCGTGCTTGGCGTGAAATTCATCCAGCCGCTTGAGCTGGCTCTGCTTTTCCGCCTCGGTTGACCGGGCCAGCTCCAGCTTGTCCTGCACCGCGTCGCCATGCGGGTTTCGAAAGGTGTTGACGCCGATGATGGGCAGCTCGCCGGTGTGCTTGAGCATCTCGTAGTGCATGGACTCATCCTGAATACGCCCGCGCTGGTAGCCGGTTTCCATCGCACCCAGCACGCCGCCACGCTCGGCAATACGTTCAAACTCCTGCAGCACCGCTTCTTCGAGCAGCTCGGTCAACTCTTCAATGATGAAGGCGCCCTGGGTCGGGTTTTCGTTTTTGGCCAGGCCCCATTCACGGTTGATGATGAGCTGAATCGCCATGGCGCGGCGCACCGACTCTTCTGTTGGCGTGGTGATGGCTTCGTCGAACGCGTTGGTGTGCAGGCTGTTGCAGTTGTCGTAAATCGCAATCAGCGCTTGCAGCGTGGTGCGGATGTCGTTGAACTGGATTTCTTGTGCGTGCAGGCTGCGGCCACTGGTCTGTATGTGGTACTTCAGCTTTTGGCTGCGCTCGTTCGCGCCGTATTTTTCCTTCATGGCCACCGCCCAAATGCGGCGAGCGACACGACCCATCACGGTGTATTCCGGGTCCATGCCGTTGCTGAAGAAAAAGCTCAGGTTGGGGGCAAAGTCGTCAATGTGCATGCCGCGCGCCAGATAGGCTTCAACGAAGGTAAAGCCGTTGCTCAGGGTAAAGGCGAGCTGGCTGATCGGGTTGGCTCCCGCCTCGGCAATGTGATAGCCGCTGATCGACACGCTGTAAAAGTTGCGTACCCGGTTGTGAACAAAATACTGCGCAATGTCGCCCATGACCTTCAGGCTGAACTCGGTGGAAAAGATGCAGGTGTTCTGGCCCTGGTCTTCTTTCAAGATATCGGCCTGCACCGTGCCGCGCACATTCTCTTGCACCCATTCGCGGATTTTTGCCGTTTCAGTGGCTGTGGGGTCGCGTCCATTCTCAAGCTTGAACTTGTCCATGTTCTGGTCGATGGCGGTGTTCATGAACATCGCCAGAATGCTGGGTGCCGGGCCGTTGATGGTCATGCTGACACTGGTACTCGGGCTGCACAAATCAAAGCCGCCGTACAGCACCTTCATGTCGTCCAGCGTGGCAATGCTCACGCCGCTGTTGCCGACCTTGCCGTAAATGTCGGGCCGCAAACCGGGGTCATTGCCGTACAGCGTGACCGAGTCAAACGCGGTGGACAGCCGTTTGGCGGCCATGCCTTCGCTGAGCAATTTAAAACGGGTGTTGGTGCGAAACGGGTCGCCCTCACCGGCAAACATGCGGGTCGGGTCTTCGCCCTCGCGTTTGAAGGCAAAGGTGCCTGCGGTGTACGGGTAGCTGCCGGGGACGTTGTCCAGCATCAGCCACTGCAACACTTCGCCATCGTCGTGGTACTTGGGCAGGCTGACCTTGCGAATGGGTGTGCCTGACAGTGACTTGGTGACCAGTGCGGTGCGGATTTCCTTGTCGCGAATTTTCACGACATACTCGTCACCCGCATAGGCGGCCTGCATGTCTGGCCACTGCGCTAGCAGGGCGCGTGCGTCAGCGTCCATGCGCGCCTTGCGGTGGCCTGCCAAATCGAGCGCGGCTTCGGCTGCGGGCGCACGTTCGGGTTTGCCTTCTTTCAGCATAGCGGCTGCGGCTTTGAGCTGCTGCACTTCACGTGCCAACTGGCCTTGGGCAATCGCGCGTTTTTTGTAGCCGCGTACTGTGTCAGATATTTCAGCCAGGTAGCGGGTACGCGCGGCGGGCACCACCGGTGTCTGGTTGGTGCTGTGGCGCACGCCGGCAATCGGCAGTGTGCCATCCGTCAATGTCAAACCCAGCGCAGCCAGGCGCGGCTTCATGGCCTGGTACAGCGCCGTCACGCCATCATCATTGAAACGCGCAGCCATGGTGCCGAACACGGGCATCTGGTCTGCGGGTGTGCCCCAGGCCTCCTTGTTGCGCTGGACCTGTTTGGCCACGTCGCGCAATGCATCGAGCGAGCCTTTGCGGTCAAACTTGTTGATCGCCACAAACTCGGCAAAGTCCAGCATGTCAATTTTTTCAAGCTGGCTGGCCGCGCCAAACTCGGGGGTCATCACATACATCGGTACATCGACATGCGGCACGATGGCCGCGTCACCCTGGCCAATGCCGGAGGTTTCAACCACGATCAAATCAAAACCTGCGCACTTGCAGGCGGCAATCACGTCGGGCAGGGCCTTGCTGATTTCAGAGCCAAACTCGCGTGTGGCGAGCGACCTCATGAAAACGCGTGAGCCCGTATCGACGCCGGGCCGCCCCAAGTCGATAACGGCCCCCTCGGGGGGCAGCGAAGTACGCGAAGCGACAAGCGTGGGGGCCTGTGTCTTCCACGGGTTGATGGCGTTCATGCGAATGCGGTCGCCCAGCAATGCGCCACCGCTTTTGCGGCGTGACGGGTCGATGGAAATCACGGCAACCCGCAGTGCATCGTTTTGATCCAGCCGCAAACGGCGAATCAGCTCATCTGTCAGTGACGATTTGCCCGCGCCACCGGTGCCGGTAATGCCCAGAACTGGTATCTTCTTAGTAGCTGCTTGTGCCCGTATTTGTTGGGCTGCGGGCTCTTTTACCTTGTCATTCTCCAGAGCCGTGATGAGCTGCGCCAAGGAACGCCAAGCGGCTTCGGAATGGCCCGCCACTGCATCAATACTGCTGGGTGCATAGCCCGTCAAATCCTTGTCGCAGCGCATCACCATCTCGCCAATCATCCCGGCCAGGCCCATCTTCTGGCCGTCTTCGGGGCTGTAAATACGCGTCACGCCATAAGCATGTAATTCCTTGATCTCAGGCGGCACAATCACGCCGCCGCCGCCGCCAAACACCTGAATGTGCGCGCCGCCGCGGCTCTTGAGCAAATCGACCATGTACTTGAAGTATTCGACATGGCCACCCTGATAGCTGCTGATTGCTATGCCTTGCGCGTCTTCTTGCAGTGCAGCGGTGACTACTTCGTCAACACTGCGGTTGTGGCCCAGATGGATGACCTCTGCCCCCATGCTTTGCAAAATGCGGCGCATGATGTTGATGGCGGCGTCGTGCCCGTCAAACAGACTGGCAGCTGTGACAAAGCGCACCTTGTGTGTGGGGCGGTAGCTGGCCAGGGCTTTGTATTCTGCGGACAGGTCGGTCATGGGTTGCCTCTTTAAGTCGCTCGATAAGTTGATGTTTAGGTTGACGTTTACGTAAACGTCAATCTTATCTACTTTTTGCCCAAAAAGAACGGGGCGCCTGAGCGCCCCGGTATTCACCACCCGGCATCAGTGCGCCGGACAATGGGTTTTATTTGTAAAGTACCCCAGGCAGCCACATACCAATCGCCGGGAACTGGTAAAGCAGAAAGATGGCAAACACCTGAATTGCCATGAACGGCAACATGCCCGCAAAAATCTGGTTCAGCGTGACGTGCGGCGGGCTCACGCCTTTTAAGTAAAACGCCGCCATGGCCACAGGTGGGCTGAGGAAAGCGGTTTGCAGATTCAGCGCCACCAGCAGGCCAAAGAACAGCGGATCAATGCCGAAGTGAGGCAGCAAGGGGATAAAAATAGGCATGAAAATCACGATGATTTCTGTCCACTCCAGCGGCCAGCCCAGCAGGAAAATCACCACCTGAGCCAGAATCATGAACTGCACAGGTGTCAGATTCATGGACAACACCCAGGTGTTGATGAGTTCTTGTCCGCCCAACAGCGCAAACGCTGCTGAAAAGATGCTGGACCCCACAAACAGCCAGCACACCATCGCACTGGTTTTGGCTGTCAGGTAAACCGACTCACGCATCACCTGCATGTTCAGGCGGCGGTAGGCCGCAGCCAGCAAAATGCCCCCCAAAGAGCCCATAGCGGCGGCTTCTGTCGGCGTGGCTAGGCCAAAGACGATAGTGCCAAGCACCGCCAGGATCATTACCGCCAGCGGGAAGAACGAGCCCAGCAGCATCTTGAAAATCTCTAGTCGCGCAAAGCTGAAGTAGGCATAGAACAAGGCCAGTGCCACCACGCAACTGGTCAGGCCAATCCAGAAGCTCAAGGGCGCAGGCACACGTTCCTGCGACTCGCTGCTGGTTGTCGCCGCATCGGGTGCGGGTGCAGCAGCAACCTCGGCGACTGGCTTGGCCGCCTCTTCAGCCACTTTGGCATCTGCTGGTGGTGAGCCTGCCTCTGCGGGCGGCGGCTGCAGGCCGCCTGCTTCAGCAGGCTCCTGCAAACCACTGCTCGAAGGCGTCTCTGTCTCCGCCGACTCGGTAAAACCACCGCCCATGGCGACAACGCCTTCCACCGTCTCCGGTGGCAGCGGTGCAGTGACCTTGAAATAAATCGCACCCATGATCAGCGCTACGGCAAGCGCGGGCAAAACGGCAATCACCAGATGGTTCACCAGCTCGCGCATGGGCACTGCCGCATTGCGCTTGCCCTTGATGGCACCCAGCAGGCCAGGCAACACTTTGTTGCTGATGCTGGTCGAGACGATTTCAGCGAATGGCGGCAAGGGCACGCGGCGGTCTTCTTCAGACATGGGCGGTGCCAGGTGTGGCTTCCACTTGGCAACAATCACCACATACAGCACGTACAAGGACGCCAGCATGAGACCGGGGAAGAATGCGCCTGCATACAGCTTGACCACTGACACACCGGCCGTCGCGCCATACACAATCAGCATGACGGATGGCGGAATCAAAATCCCCAGGCAGCCGCCTGCCGTGATGGCGCCCGCAGACAGCTGCACGCTGTAACCGGCGCGCAGCATGGCTGGCAAAGCCAGCAAACCCATCAGTGTGACCACTGCACCCACAATGCCGGTTGCCGTTGCAAAGATGGCGCAGGTGATGATGGTGGCCACTGCCAGCGAACCAGGGACGCGGGCTGTGGCCAAGTGCATGCTTTTGAAAAGCTTTTCGATCAGGTTGGCGCGTTCAATCAGGTAACCCATGAAAACGAACAGCGGGATCGAGATCAGCACATCGTTGGACATGACCGAGTAGGTGCGCTGCACCATCAGGTCCAGCGTTTGCTGCACAGCCAGATCCGGGTTCGAACTTCGGTAAGCGATCCAGGCGAACACCATGCCCATACCCATCAGGGTAAAAGCGGTCGGGAACCCGAGCATGATGGCGACCACCACCAGTGCCAGCATCAGCAACCCCAGGTGGCCGTTGGCCATTTGGGCCGGGGCAGGTAACAAAACGAAGGCCGCAATAACGACCATGGCCATGATCGACAGGCCAAACCAGACTTCTTTTTTCATGGCTGGCTACCTTTGGGGTGAACGACATAGGCGTCCAGTTTTGCAATGTCTTCGTCTTTCACGTGAACCATTTCCTTCAGTTTTGCAACATCAACTTCTTCGACGTCCTGGCCGCGCGAGGGCCATTGCCCCTGCTGAAGACACACAATACAGCGCACAATTTCGACCAGTCCCTGAGCCAGCAAAATAGCACCTGCCAGTGGAATGATTGTTTTGAACGGGTAAACGGGCGGGCCGTTGGCCGTGACGTTAGAGTGCTCGTTGATCGCCCACGACTCGGCTGCAAAGCCATACCCGGCCCAGGCCAAAGCCACCACACCAGGAATGAAAAACAGGATGTAAAGCGTCAAGTCCAGCCCGGCCTGCAGGCGGGGCGGAAAAAACCCGTAAAGAACGTCACCGCGCACATGGCCATTTTTGGACAGTGTGTAAGCACCCGCCATCATGAACAGTGTGCCGTACATCATGCTCATCACGTCAAATGCCCAGGGGTGCGGGCTGTCCAGCGCATAGCGCGAAAACACCTCCCACGAAATCATCAGTGTCAGCGCCACAATCAGCCAGGAAAATGCCTGTCCGATCACGGTGCTGAGCTTGTCCACTGCAAGTAAAAGTTTTTGCATATTCAAACCGCCTAAATGAATCAGCCACCCAGACCAGGCCTGGGTGGCTGACAAGTCAATCACTCAAAAAATTACGCTTTCTTGGGCTTGGGGCCAAAGAAATGGTTCACTGCCATGCGGCGATTGATGTTGGTGTCCTGGTCCCACTTCACGGCGCGTTCGGCAAACGCTCTTTGCGAAGCAACAATTTCCTTGAAAAGTGGATTCTCGGCGGATTTTTTGGCCACGATTTCACTCCACAGTTTGAGCTGATCTTGCAGGATCGCGTCAGGCGTTTTGTAAAACTTGACCTTGTCTTTGGTCTGCAGCTCAATGTAGTCTTTGGAGTAGCGGTCAATCGCCTTCCAGGACATGTCAGCAGAAGCAGCTTCGGTGGCACCTGCAATGATGGCTTTCATTTTTGCGGGCAGCGCGTCGTACTTGGTCTTGTTGAACATGATCTCGAAGGTCTCGGCGCTCTGGTGGTAGCTTTGCAGCATGCAGACTTTGGACACATCTGGAAAGCCCAGCAAGCGGTCAGACGATGCGTTGTTGAACTCAGCGCCGTCGAGCAAACCACGGTCCAGGGCAGGAACAATCTCACCACCTGGCAACGCATTCACAGCGGCGCCCATGGCTGTGAACAGGTCAATGGCCAGGCCGTTGGTGCGGAATTTCAGACCCTTGAAGTCTGCTGACTTGGTGATGGGCTTTTTGAACCAGCCCAGCGGCTGCGTAGACATGGGGCCGTACAGGAAGGACTGGACATTACCGCCAATGGAGGCATACAGTTTGGACAGCAATTCTGCACCGCCGCCGTACTTGTGCCAGGCCAGGATCATGTTGGCGTCCATGCCAAACGCTGGGCCTGAGTTCCACAAGGCCAGGGCGTTCTGCTTGCCATAGTGGTAGCCCAAAACACCGTGTCCGCCGTCCAGCGTACCCTTGGACACCGCTTCCAGCAAACCAAATGCCGGGACAACCGAGCCAGCTGGCAGCACTTCAATTTTCAGGTCGCCACCGGTCATGTCATTGACTTTTTTGGCGTAGTCCAGCGCGTACTCATGAAAGATGTCCTTGGCCGGCCAGGTGCTTTGCCAGCGCATGTTGATCGGGCCTGTTTGCGCAGTGGCAACCATGGGGGCTGTCATGGCACCTGCAGCCAGAGCGGCACCTTTGAGAAGGCCGCGGCGACGTGGGGATTTATTTTCGGTCAAGGTTTTGTCTCCTGGTTAAAAGTAAGCATACACACGAATATTCAAGACTTATTGTTCATCAATACTCATTGTTCGCTGAGAGGGTTTTTACCAAGCTCCCCAGCCATGCCATGTCATCCATGCGTCAGGTCACAGGTTCACGTGATGACCATGCCTTTAAGTGTTGGGTCGCTTGGTGGAAAACGCAGCTTGAGCCTGAGCATCGCGTCACGCAGCAAGGTGGCAATCATCACATTGCGGTGCGATTTTGAATTGGCGGGAACAACCGTCCAGGGCGCCCAGGTCGTGCTGGTGGCATTGAGCAGTGCCTCGTAGGCTTTTTGGTACTGCGGCCATTGCTTGCGGCTTTCAATGTCACCGAGGGCAAACTTCCAGTTCTTGGTTTGGTCGTTAATGCGTTCTTGCAGGCGCTCACGCTGCTCGTCAAAACTGATGTGCAGCATGAACTTCAAAATCACCGTGCCGTTTTCGGTCAGCATGCGTTCAAAGTCATTGATTTGTGCGTAGCGTTGTTCGGTCTGCTCGGGCGTGATCCAGCCGTTGACCGGGGGCACCAGCACATCTTCATAGTGGCTGCGGTTGAAAATCATGATCTCACCCGCAGCAGGCATTTGCTTGTGAATGCGCCACAAATAGTCATGGCTGCGTTCTTCTTCGTTCGGGGCTTTCCAGCCGATGGTGTGGACGCCCAGCGGGCTCATGCGGTTAAAGACGCTGCGTATCGTGCCATCTTTACCCGATGTGTCCGTGCCCTGAAAAACCACCAGCAGCTTGTAGCGCTTGTCAGCGTAAAAAAGGTTCTGCAAACCGTCCAGCTCACTGGCCAGTACGTCAGTCGCGGCAATGTCGGCTTGCTTGCCGCCCGTGGTGTACGGTTTGGCGGCTGGGTCAAAGTCTTTGAGCATCCGGTTTTTGGCATAGGGCAGTTGCCATGCATCCAGTAATTTACTCATTCATGTCTCCGGTTGTGTTTTGAGCCTGGGCTGACTATATCGGCATGGCCTGAGAAGCTACACTCCAGATTTACGAAGGGTACGGGATATGGTTGTGTCGTCTGATGTGAAAAATCCATCCCTTGGTTATGCGGGTGATGTGACGGTGCAGCAAGCCTTTGACTGGGTGGCTGACGGGCAGGCAGTGCTGGTTGACATTCGCACAGATGCTGAAAGAGCCTGGGTCGGGTTTGTGCCCGGCGCCGTGCCGCTGGCTTACAAGCAATGGCCGGGCATGCAGATCAATCCCGGATTCGACACGGGCATCACATCCATCGCCAGTCGCGACAAAAAACTGCTGCTCTTGTGCCGCAGCGGCATACGGTCCATCGCTGCAGCCAAACGTGCGACCGAACTGGGTCTGCAGGCTTACAACATTCTTGAAGGCTTTGAGGGTGATGCTGACGCGCAGGGACAGCGCGGCAAAACGGGCGGGTGGAAGTTTCACGGCTTGCCCTGGAAGCAAGACTGAAATTGTTTTAGATGACGTAATGTTTTGTAACAAATCTGGTTGTTCAATGTCGTGAAAACTGTTTCTTGATAGCCCGTTAGTTTTCTTTTGGACTTTGAATCGGTTTTTTTGCCCCTACCCCCTGTCAGTTCTGACAGGGGGTAGAGGAAAAAACAGTGTCAAGACGTTTTCAATGGGAATTCCTTTGTTTATGGAGTGACCCCATGCAAGTACTTGAACGCAAACTTTCGCCCAGCGCGAAGACATTTCGAAATCCAGTCATCGGCAAGCACCTGACTGACCGCATAGCGCGCGACTTCACACCGCGCTGGCAGCAGCAGTGGGGCGGGAAATTCATGCTGCATGGCGTAAAACCTGGGCCCAACGCCATCCGGCTTGATGGCAATGACTATTTGGGTATCACGGGACATCAAGCCATTGTCCAAGCTCAGATTGAAGCGTTGCGCAAAGAGCATGAGTTCGTGGTTCAGTCTGGCGTGTTTCATTTAGACCAGCACCCAACCCGTTCGCTCGAGACTGAACTGGCAGCCTGGGTCGGGAAGGACGACGGGTTCATTTGTCAATCGGGCTTTTCTGCCAACGTGGGCCTGCTCCAGGCCATTGCGGATGCCAACACGCCCATTTATCTGGATACGCTGGCACATGCGTCTCTCTGGGAAGGGGCACATGCAGCGCGAGCACCTTCTTTTGCTTTCCGGCATAACGATCCCTCACATCTGGCGCGAGTCATCGCGAAAAACGGCCCGGGTATCGTTGTGGTGGATTCTGTTTACAGCACAACAGGCGCACTGTGTCCACTGGAAGACATGGTGGACATCGCGGAGCAGGGCAACTGCATGATTCTGGTGGATGAATCGCATTCGCTGGGCACACACGGCCCGTCGGGTGCAGGACTGTGTGCCGCATTGGGGTTATCAGACCGTGTTCACTTCATCACCGCGAGTCTGGCCAAGGCGTTTGCAGGACGTGCCGGATTTTTCACGGCACCAGCCCACATGCGCTATTACATTTTGTGCTCCAGCTTCCCCAACATCTTCAGTTCCAGTTTGCTGCCTTACGAGATCGCAGGACTGTCTGCCACATTGGCCCTGATACAACAAAGTGATACAGCACGAGCGCGCCTGCATTCGCATACCCGGCGTTTGCGTGCCAGTCTGACCGATTTGGGCTACCCGATACACCAGGGCCGCCAGCAGATCATTGCACTTGAAGTGGGGCTGGAGTCAGACACCATGCTGCTGCGGGATCGCCTGGAGGAAAGAAATGTTTTTTCGTCTATGTTTTGCGCTCCAGCTACAAGTAGCAAGCGCGCCATGATGCGGATCACACTGAATGCGGGTCTGATGGATTCCGAGCTAGACCACGTTGAAGCCGTAGCTTGTGAAATTGCGCCTATCGTCAAGCCATGGGACTGGCCGATTGCAAGTCGTGCCCGGGCTGGGCAAGTGGGGGCTTAATCTCGTACCTGCCTGTGGCTTTGACGAGCCGTGAAGTTCTGGTAACTGTCGCTGGCCAGTGGACAGAACATTTCACTGATATCGAAAAGAGCCGCGTGCAAGTAGGCAACCCCAGAGCCGATGATGAAGGCCTCTTGCGGTCTGGGCTTATGGTTATCGCCCAGTGCCAGATGCAGCTCAAGGTCGATCAGTTTTTTACCTGAAAGGACTTGTTGCACCGTCTCTACATCCCAGTTTTGGGTCGCCGCCATTTCTGCCAGGTCCGCAAGTCTGTCGGCGGGCTCAAGCTGCAGCCACATGGCTCGGGCCGCGTTGTCTAGCGCAAGAATACCGAAAGGTGCTCCTATCACGACGTGCTCCCCCCAGTCTTGCTTGTCGGCGAGCTTTTCGAGCGCAGCGGCAATCTTGGAGTCATGCAGAAACGCGCTTTGCTCACGCGACAAGGTGGCGCGCCAGATCTGTTCATGCCGGGCCTCGGGCTTGCGGCGCAGGTGCTGAATCGCCTCGGTCAGACTCACCCTAATGTCCGGAGATTGCTTGGGAATAAATTGCTGGATCAGTCCTTGGTTAAACGCCGACACAGCCAATTGTTCATCAGCCCTACCGGTTAGCAGGACGCGCGAACCCGACCACTCCGTCAATTCGCTGAGCACCTTCAGCCCGCTCATGGCCGGCATCGAATAGTCGACTACACAAACCCGTGTCAGTGTGAAGCGGGCAGTGCCATCATCGCGCCAGTATTTCAGGATTTGTGGAATCAAAGGCGAGCCTTCGCGCCAGCGATCGATGATTTCTTGCTGGCGCCACATGTCGATCTCCTTTGATGTGATTTCTTCCAACAACATTTCAATGCAAGCTACCGGACGCAGCATCAGGTGCAAATGCCAGTCCATCGGCATGACTTCAGCCAGCATTTCAAGATAGTCCAGATCGTCATCGAGAAAAATTACAGCGCCTGGTCGGCGATAAAGGGCGAATGACATAGAGTGTTATGGCCTGATGTGTATCAATAAAAAATTTGTTTGTCGTCAGTTCACAATCGGTAACTCAATCGTAAAGACCGCACCCACAGCGAACTCGGATTTCACACGAATGCTTCCGCCAGCACTTTGCACCACTTGCTGGCAAAAAGCCAGCCCCAAGCCATGGCCGGTGCCGTGATTGCTAGAGAAAAATGGTTTGAAAATCTGCTGCAACATGGCAGGCTCAATGCCCATGCCCTCGTCAGCAACAATGATTCTGCCTCCGGCTTTCGACCTGCTTACCTCAATGCGAAGCGCACCCAGCTGATACCGAGAGTCGGCAGCCTGCAGGGAGTGAAAAGCGTTTTTTATCAGGTTGTCCATCACCTGAGAAAACTGGCGTGATGACGATCTGAAAGCGAATTCATCGTGAATGACCACTTTCACACAGGCGCGCTGCCGGCTGGCCGAGTAGGGGTAGTTCGCTACCACCTTGTTGATCAGAGTGCTGGCAACAACGATTTCGGTGTAGCGCGGTAGTTCGCGCAGTTTTGCGTTCGCAATCTGCATGTCTATCTGGTGGTTCATATTCCGAACCAGTGCGTGAAGGCGTCCTGCCAAGCTGTCTATCTTGGCTGCACGTGGGTGGTCAAGCAGGCGCTGAGCCTCCAGTTGAATCGCATCGCCCAACAAGGCCGCCGTAGACAAGGGCGTGCGTAATTCATGGGCCATGATGCCGATGCTCGTCAGTGTGTGGGCAAGATGCGCGCGCCTCAAATTAGCTGAAGACAGGTTGAGCACCAGCGCGATTGACCAGGTAAACGCAAAGACGACTGCGTGAACGCTTTGCTGCCCTTCTGGGAACGGTGCTACCTTGGGTCCGAGCAAAACGAACATCAGCCCCGAGAGCAAACATCCCGAGATGGTGCCCATCGTTGCCAGCCGCCAGTCCGTGACAAGGTAGTAAATCACCACCATCGATGCCATCGTCGCATGCCACACGGGGCTAGCGCTGTTACAAAGGTACATCCAGCTAAAAAAAACCGGCAGCTCTAGCCAGAAGACGATGCTAAATACCCGCTGCGCCAGTAAACTGTCAGGATTCTGGTTCACACGCCGCAGCATCAGCGTGTAGCCTAGAAGGCTGGCAATCAGCCGCAAGCCCAGATTTTCGTACGGTTGCGGCATCCAGGCTGACCATATCCAAGCAAATATCAGGTTGCCAGAAAATATTGACAGGCCTAACCACCACATGCGCTTGGATGATGCGTGCAAAATGGGTTCAAGTGGCGCATGCAATACTTCTTCACGCAGCCAGTCCAGCATAGTTCGTCGTGCAAGCCGAAGTTTGAATAATTTGGAAACGGTGCTACTCAATTTACTGGCCCAGAGGGTATAACGCCAGACGGGGAGTCGGCGCATGTTTCATCTGTCTATTGTGCTTGTTCTTTTTGAATCCAATCCATGCAATTAGCTGCTAACTTTGACAGTGTGAGCGTTGACGGTATCGTTGGCGACTGGCTTTGTAGTTTGCGCGAATTTTCTGTTGAAGCTTTGATGGTGCTTGGCCCTGACCCTTTTGGTGGCCAAGACGATCGGCTGGTGTTGGCGCTGCACCCGCCACGCCTGCTGGATGCTGCCGAGGCTTTGGCCGAAAGCCGTGACTTTGGCGCTCCCTGGCGCGACTCGGATGCGCCGCTGGTGGCTTGGCAAGACATCTCTAAAACCGCGTTTGATAACATGAGCCGCTGGCGCAGGTTGTGGCTGGCCCACGGCTATCAGAGCGTGGTGCGAATAGCCTTTCCGTTGACAGTTGGACGTGCTTTTGAATGCTATTTGTTTAGCCCACGTCAGTGGCATGACCGTACCGAGGCGGCGATACTGACCTGGTCGGCGCTGAACATTTGGCCACTGCTCAAACGCGCCCTGGCCGAGGCGCGCAGCCCCTTGAGCCCGCGCGAACTCGAATGCCTGAGCCTGGCTTTTAAGGGCATGACAGCGCGAGAAACCGGGCAATACCTGTTGTGCAGCGAGCGAACCATCAACTTTCATATAGCGAACGCGATGAGTCGACTCAAAGTAGACAACAAGCTGGCGGCAATTCAGCGGGCGTGCTGGTTCGGCTTGATTTAAAGCAGTCAGCTGTCTCCTACTGGAAAACCTTTAGTCAACTCAGGTGGCTTACCCTGCAAACCTGTTCATAATGCGGGCACATGACCTTTCTTGCACTTGATGTTGGCAACACGCGCTTGAAATGGGCGCATTACGACCTGGCAGTCCCGGGTGCAAAACTGTTGGATCAAGGTGCGGTGTTTTTAGAAAACATCGACAAGCTGGCTGAAGGCGACTGGAGCAGCATCGGTCCACCCAGCAAAATTCTGGGATGCATTGTGGCGGGTGACGCCATCAAGCGCCGCGTGGTCGAGCAACTGGAACTGTGGGAAGTTGCGCCCAATTGGGTTATTTCCAGCGCGCAAGAAGCAGGGGTGACCAATGGTTACGACCACCCAGCCCGCCTGGGTGCAGACCGCTGGGTGGCCATCATTGGGGCCCGCCAGCGTTTGCTGGCTCAAGGGCTGGCCAAACCCTGTATTGTGGTGATGGTGGGCACGGCTGTGACTGTTGAGGCGATTGACGCATCCGGCAAGTTTTTGGGCGGCATCATCTTGCCCGGCCACGGCATCATGCTGCGTGCACTTGAATCCGGCACGGCCGGTTTGCATGTGCCCACAGGCGAGGTGTGCGACTTTCCCACCAACACCAGCGACGCGCTGACCAGTGGCGGCACGTTTGCAATCGCTGGCGCAGTGCAGCGCATGGTTGACAACGTGACCCGCCACTGCGGCCAGGCACCTGTTTGCATCATGACGGGTGGCGCAGGCTGGAAGATGGCGCCCAGCATGTCGGTGGAAGTTGAACTGGTGGAAAGCCTGATTTTTGATGGCCTGCTGGAGATTGCACAAAGGCGATTTGCCAGCTAGTGTAGTGTTGCATATGTATTGAACTTTTATATGAACATCCACTCCAAAGCTGATTACTTCAGTTTAGAGGGATAGCAAAATGAACAATCGCAGGGTAGTAGTCGAATTTGGCCAAGATGA